>NZ_JAVRFH010000120.1:0-7012 GCF_031845825.1 Streptomyces lancefieldiae
GTCCGGGGTGCGACGGTGGGACGGTGGGGAGGTGAGCCGCTGTCGTCCGCGAAGGAGTCGACGTGAACTGTTATGACCGGCATGACGATTCAGACCACGCGACTGAGCGACCCGGCCGTCCGCGCCTTCGTCGCCGCCGTCAACGCCCACGACCGCGAGGCCTTCCTCGCGCTCCTCGCCCCGGACGCCACCATGGCCGACGACGGCGACGACCGGGACCTCGCCCAGTGGATCGACCAGGAGATCTTCTCCTCCCACGGCCACATGGAGGTCGACAACGAGTCGAACGGGGGCCGCGCCCTCATCGCCCGCTACCGCAACGACACCTGGGGCGAGATGCGGACGCGGTGGAACTTCACCGTGGACGGGGACGGCCGGATCGCACGGTTCGAGACCGGGCAGGCGTAGCCCGTTCCGAGCAGGGCGGGTCGTGCGCGGCAGCCCTCGCGCCCACCGGTGCGCATCCCGCGGTCCTCCGCGGGATCCACCCCCAGCCGGTGCGGCGCGACGGCTGCCGCCTCCCCCCTCGGTATGGTCCGTGAAGCTTTCGAAGACCAACACTCCGTATGTGGAGCTCTGGTGAAGGAGAGTCGAGCATAAGCCCGCCACCGGTCGCCATACTGCGGACTTTCAAATTCCGTTTGTATAGATCGAGTCGGCGGCGCCCGGTGTGCCCGCTCAGCCACGCCCCACGTACGGCATCGCCGTCGCCATGACCGTCGCGAACTGCACGTTCGCCTCCAGCGGCAGCTCCGCCATGTGCCGCACCGTGCGCGCCACGTCGGCGACGTCCATCACGGGCTCGGGTGCCGTCTCCCCGTTGGCCTGGAGCGTGCCGGTCTGCATGCCGGCCGTCATGTCGGTCGCCGCGTTGCCGATGTCGATCTGGCCCACCGCGATGCCGTAGGGCCGGCCGTCCAGTGAGAGGGACTTGGTCAGGCCCGTCAACGCGTGCTTGGTCGCCGTGTACGCCACCGAGTGCGGGCGCGGCGTGTGTGCCGAGATCGAGCCGTTGTTGATGATCCGGCCGCCCCGCGGGCGCTGCTCCTTCATCTGCCGGTACGCCGCCTGGGCGCACAGGAACGCGCCGTTGAGGTTGGTGTCCACCACGTGCCGCCACGCCTCGTAGGGCAGCTCCTCGACCGGCACGCCGCCCGGGCCGAACGTCCCGGCGTTGTTGAACAGCAGGTCCAGCCGGCCGAAGCGGTCGCGCACGGCGGCGAACAGGGCCGCCACGTCGTCCGGCCGGGACACGTCCGCGCGCACGGGCAGCGCCGTGGTGCCGGGGGGTGCGAGCGCGGCCGTCTCCTCCAGGGGCTCGGGGCGGCGGCCGGCGAGGACCACCGCCCAGCCCGTGGTGAGCAGTTCGACGGCGACGGCCCGGCCGATGCCGGATCCGGCGCCCGTGACGACGGCGACGCGCTGCGCCCTTTCCTTGCCGACCTGTTCCTCGTCGGTGGTTCTCACGGTGTTCATGAGGCGGCAGCGTACGCGCGGAGGATCATCCGGAACTCATCCTTCCGACATGAGATCGCCATGTCCGCGCCAAGAGGGAGTCGTGCTCGGCCCGTCGAATGCCCCTTGCAACCACCGCAAGGGGAGGAAACGGATGACACCCGCGAACCGCCAGGCGCAGGCCCCGGCCACGGCCCCGGCACAGCCCTCGCACGCGCCCGAACTGCGCGCCGCCGCCCGCCACCTGGGCCGCCGTCGCTTCCTGACCGTCACCGGCGCCGCCGCCGCGCTCGCGTTCTCCGTGAACCTGCCGGCCGCCGGCACCGCGAGCGCCGCCGAACTCGACGCGGCCCGGCTCACCGCCGACCCCTTCACGCTCGGCGTGGCCTCCGGCGACCCGCAGCCCGGCTCCGTCCTGCTGTGGACGCGCCTGGCCCCCGTCCCGTACCAGGCCGACAGCGGACTGCCCGCCGAGCGCGTCACCGTCGGCTGGGAACTGGCCCTCGACGAACGGTTCCGGCGCGTCGTCAGACGGGGAAGCGCCACCGCGCACCCCGAGTTCCACCACACCGTGCACGTCGAGGTCGACCACCTCGCGCCCGGCCACGTCTACTACTACCGCTTCCGCGCCGGCCGCTGGATCAGCCCGGTCGGCCGCACCCGCACGGCACCCGCCCAGCACAGCCGGGTCTCCGACCTCACCTTCGGCCTGGTCTCCTGCCAGAAGTACGACGAGGGCCACTACACCGCCTACCGGCACCTGGCCCAGGAGGACGTGGACGTCGTCTTCCACCTCGGCGACTACCTCTACGAGTACGCCGTCAACGACGTCGGCGGCTCCCGCGCCTATCCCGCGGGCACCCTGCCGGCCCTCTTCAACCACGAGACGGTGACCCTGGAGGACTACCGCCTGCGGTACGCCCTCTACAAGTCCGACCCCGACCTCAGGGCCGCGCACGCCGCGCACCCCTTCGTCGTCACCTGGGACGACCACGAGACCGAGAACAACTACGCCGACGACACCCCGGAGAACAGCGTCCCGCCGGAGGAGTTCCTGCTCCGCCGGGCCGCCGCCTACCGCGCCTACTGGGAGAACATGCCGCTGCGCCGCCCGCAGCTGCCCGACGGCCCCGACCTGAAGCTCTACCGCCGCCTGCACTGGGGCCGGCTGGCCCAGTTCGACGTCCTGGACACCCGCCAGTACCGCTCCAACCAGGCCTACGGCGACGGCTGGCAGTTCCCCGGCCCCGAGTCCGAGGACCCGAGCCGCACCCTGACCGGGGACGCCCAGGAACGCTGGCTCATCAACGGCTGGCACCGGTCCGACGCCCTGTGGAACGTGGTGCCCCAGCAGGTCACCTTCTCCCGGCGGTACAACTCCACCACCCTGCCGTCCAAGGTCTCCATGGACTCCTGGGACGGCTACCCGGCCTCCCGCGAGCGTGTGCTGGCCGGCGCGCAGGCCGCCGGGATCGAGAACCTGATGGTCCTCACCGGCGACGTGCACGTGCACTACGGCTTCGACATCAAGCGCGACTTCTCCGACCCGGACTCCCGGACGCTGGGCACGGAGATCGTCACCACCTCCGTCACCAGTGGCCGCGACGGCTCGGAGAAGCCGTCCAACTGGGACACCCTGATGGCCGCCAACCCGCACCTGAGGTTCTTCAACGGGCGGCGCGGCTACGCGACCGTCTCCCTCGGCCGTCAGCTGGCGCGCGCCGACTTCAAGACGGTGTCCCACGTGACCACGCAGGGCGCGCCGCTGACGACCGCCGCGTCCTTCGTGACGGAGGTGGGGGAGCAGGGGCTCAAGCCGGCGTGACCACCGGTTCCAGGGACCTGCCCGCCTCGCCGGTCTCTCCCGGGTAGCGGACGCCGACGCGGTCCCGGATCGCGTCCAGCGTCCGCATCACGGCGAGCGTGCCGTCGAGCGGCACCAGCGGGGACTCGGTCTCACCGGCGCGCAGGGCGCGCATCACCTCCCGGGCCTCGTGCGCGAGGCTGTCCCGGGGGCCGTCGGCCGGGTCGGCCCGGAACTCCTCGGGGTCCCGGCCGTCCCGGTGCAGCACGAAGTGTTCCGGGAAGAAGAAGCCGTTCGGGACGTCGATGCGGCCCTTGGAACCGGTGATCGAGGCGGAGTTGGGCGTACCGCCGACGATGGAGCAGTGCACCGAGGCGAGAGCACCGCCCTCGTAGGAGAGCAGCGCACCCGTCTGGAGGTCGACACCTTCCTCGGAGAGCACCGCCCGCGCCGCGACGTCCGACGGCTCACCCAGCAGCAGCTGCACGAACGACACCGGGTACACGCCCAGGTCGAGCAGTGCGCCGCCGCCCTGCGCCAGGTCCCGCAGCCGGTGCGCGGCGGGGAAGGGCCCTGCCAGCCCGAAGTCCGCCTGGACGCTGCGGACTTCGCCGACCGCGCCGTCTTCGACCAGCGTCTTCAGCCGCCGCACCAGCGGGTTGCAGTACATCCACATCGCTTCCATCAGGAAGCTCCCGCGCGCCCGGGCGAGGTCGACCAACTCCTGCGCCTCACGCACGTTCAGCGTGAACGGCTTCTCGCAGAGCACGTTCCGCCCCGCCGCCAGACACAGGCCGGCGGCGGCCCGGTGCGCCGAGTGCGGGGTCGCGACGTACACCACGTCGACGTCCTCGTCCCGCGCCAGCGTCTCCCAGTCGCCGTACGCGCGCGGTATCCCGAACCGCTCCGCGAACGCCTTCGCCGACGCCTCGGTCCGCGACGCCACCGCCACGACCTCCGCGTCCGGCAGATCGACCAGATCCGCCGTGAACCTCGCCGCCATTCCGCCGGTCGCCAGAATCCCCCAGCGCACCTTCTGCCCGGTCACCGCTGACACCCTGTCCCACCCTCGCTCAGGTTCGTTCGAGTCTGTTCGTTCATGTCTGTACGAGCTGAGAGCATAGGTGCCGGACCTGAACCAGAGGGAGGGGCACATGCCCGAGCGCGGGCCGTCCATACCGCACACGTCACCGCACACGTCACCGGACAGGAACACCGCACCGGACACCACACCCGACACCACGGCGGCCACCACTTCGACCACCACGCCGGACGCCGCACCGAAGGCTTCGCTGCCCGCGCAGGCGGCCGGACCGGAAACGGGACCGGTCGCCCGCTCGCTGGGCGCCACCCGCCGCACCGGCCTGCTGGTCACACTCATCCTCGGCGGCCTGACCGCCACGCCGCCGCTGGCGATGGACATGTACCTCCCCGCGCTCCCGGAGGTCACCCGGTCCCTGCACGCGTCCGCCGCGACCGTCCAGCTCACGCTCACCGCCTGCCTGGCCGGCATGGCGCTCGGCCAGCTCGTGGTCGGACCGATGAGCGACAAGTGGGGCCGCCGCCGCCCGCTGCTGACCGGCCTCGCCGTCTACGTCCTCGCCACCGCCCTGTGCGCGCTCGCGCCCACCGTCGAACTCCTCGTCGCCTTCCGGCTGGCGCAGGGACTCTCGGGCGCCGCCGCGATCGTCATCGCCCGGGCCGTCGTCCGCGACCTGTACGACGGTGTGGCCATGGCCCGCTTCTTCTCCACCCTCATGCTGATCTCCGGTGTCGCCCCGGTCGTCGCGCCGCTCATCGGCGGTCAGATCATGCGGGTGACGGACTGGCGGGGCGTGTTCGTCCTCCTCACCGTGGTCGGAGTGCTGCTCGCCGGGGTCGTGTGGGCCAAGCTGCCCGAGACGCTGCCGGCCGGGGAACGGAACGAGGGCGGTGTCGGCGACACCCTGCGCGCGATGCGCGGCCTGCTCGCCGACCGCGCCTTCACCGGGTACATGCTCGCGGGCGGCTTCGCCTTCGCCTCGCTGTTCGCCTACATCTCCGCGTCCCCGTTCGTCATCCAGGAGATCTACGGCGCCTCCCCGCAGACGTTCAGCCTGCTGTTCGGCCTCAACTCGATCGGCCTGGTCGCCGCCGGACAGATCAACGGCAAGATCCTGGTCGGGCGGGTCCGGCTGGACCGGGTGCTGGGCATCGGGCTGCTGATCGTCATCGCCGCCGCGACCGCGCTGCTGCTGATGTCCCTGGGTGTCTTCGGCGACGTCGGTCTCGCGCCCGTCGCCGTCGCGCTGTTCGTGCTGATGTCCGCGATGGGGATCAGCCTGCCCAACACCCAGGCGCTCGCGCTGATGCGGGTGAAGAAGTCGGCCGGCTCCGCCTCCGCGCTGCTCGGCACGTCCTCGTTCCTCATCGGCGCCGTCGCCTCACCGCTGGTCGGGATCGCGGGGGAGGACACGGCGCTGCCGATGGCCGTGGTGCAGTTGGTGGCGGCACTGGTGGCGCTCGCCTGCTTCGTGGGGATGTGCCGTCGTCCTTCGGAGGGAGAAGAGAGCTGAGCGCTCCGAGACTGCGCAGCGACACCCCGGAGCGGGCCGGCCTCGACCCCGAGCAGCTCCGCCGTGTCGTCGACGAGGTGCACGGCCTCACCACCGGCGAACGGCCCTGGGCGGCGGGCGCCGTGGTGGCCGTGGGCCGTGGACCCGTGCTCGCCGTCGAGGAGGCGGCGGGCTGGGCCGTGCGGTACGCGTCCTACGACCCGGGCGCCGACAGGGGCGTGGAACTCCCGCAGGGGTCCCGGGTGCCGATGACCGTGGGCACGCCCTTCGACCTGGCGTCCCTGACGAAGCTGTTCACGGCGGTCGCCGCCGTCCAGCAGATCGAACGGGGCACGCTCGGCATCGACGCGGAGGTCGGCGCCTACCTGCCGGACTTCCGGGGCGCCGCCGCGCACCACGTCACCGTACGGCAGTTACTCACCCACACTTCCGGGCTGCGGCCCGAACTCCCGCTGTACGACTGCGCCGACGACGCGGAACGGCTTCGCCGGCTGCGGGCGGAGCAGCCGGTGGGGGTGCCCGGCACGTACTGCTACTCGGACCTGAACATGCTGCTCCTCCAGCAGGTCCTGGAGCGCGTCACCGGCCGTGGTCTCGACGTCCTCGTCCGGGACGGGATCACCCGGCCGCTGGGCATGAGGGCGACGCACTTCGGGCCGTGCCCGGGCGCGGCGGCGACGGAGGACCAGCGGCGGCCGTGGGGCAAGGCGGACCGGGGGATGCTGCGGGGTGTCGTCCACGACGAGAACGCGTGGGCGCTGGGCGGGGTGGCCGGGCATGCGGGGCTGTTCTCGACGGGGCGGGACCTCGCGGTCTTCTGCCGTGCGCTGCTGGCGGGCGGGTCGTACGGGCCGGCGCGCGTTCTCGGTCCCGACTTCGTGGAACTGCTGCTGACGGAGCCCGGGCTCGGCTTCGCCCTCGACCAGCCCTGGTTCATGGGGGAGCTGGCGGGGCGGGGGGCGGCCGGGCACACCGGCTTCACCGGCACGATGCTGGTCCTCGACCGGGCCACGGACACGTTCGCGATCCTCCTCGCCAACACGGTCCATCCGCGCCGCCGCGCGCCGGACAACGGGCCCCGGGCGGCGCTGGGGACGCGCGTGGCACGGGCGGTACGGGGGCTGTGAGCAGGGGCTCTGAGCGGGGTGCGTGGGGGTGCGTGCGGGTTGCGCTGCCTGTGGGGTGGTGGGTCGGGGGC
>NZ_JAVRFH010000121.1:0-6966 GCF_031845825.1 Streptomyces lancefieldiae
GAGGCGGTTGTTCTTGACGAAGCGGCGGCCGACGAAGTGTTTCCTGCCGGAGGCGCGGGTGATCGGTGCGGAGCCCGCGTAGGACTTCAGGGCTCTCGCGTCGGTGAAGCGGCTGCGGTCGTCGCCGATCTCGGCAAGCACCCGGGCGCCGAGCAAGGGGCCCAGGCCGGGGAAGCTGAGCAGGATCTCGCTGTCGGCGTGCTCGCGGAATGCGGCTTCGACGGCCTTCGCGAGGTCGTCCGCGGCAAGGCACGTGGCGTCCAGTTGCCTGAGCAGGGCCAGGAGCTGGTGACCGAAGGCGTCCTCAACCGCCGGAAGCTGGCGGGCGTATTCGGAACGGAAGATGCCCCGCAGCCGCTCGATTTCGGTGTCGAAGGCGCGAGTGCGGCCGCTGCGCTTCAGCCCGGCGCGCAGCTGGGCGAGGGTGAGCTTCGCGGCCTTCGCCGGGGTCGGCGCCATGGTGAGGATGACGCGGGCGTCGGGCCTGGTCAGGCCGCCGTCCTTGCTCTGGAAGGCGTGCAGGGCGGCGGGGTAGTACTCGCGCAGCAGCGAGCGGACCTGATTGGCGACCTGCTGCCGGTTCCAGACCGCGTCCTGCTGAGCGCGGGCCAGCACGGTGATGGCCTGGGCGAGTTCGGAGTCGGCGGGCAGAGGGCGGTGGGCGTGCATGTCGGTGCGCAGGATGTTCGCCAGGACCAAGGCGTCGCCGGGGTCGGACTTCTTGCGGGAGACGCCGTGGCGGTCACGGTAGCGGGCGGCGGCGAGCGGGTTGATCGCGAAGACCTTGCGGCTGCCGGTGCGCAGGGCGGCCACGAGGAGGCCGTGGCTGGTCTCGATGGCCACCGGTATCGGGGTGTCGGGGCTGTCGCCGTGTTCGGCCAGCAGGTCCAGCAGCTTGTTGTAGCCGGCCACGTCGTCGGTGATGCGGGCTTTGGCGAGCAGGGTGCCGGTGTCGTCGACGACGGCGACGTCGTGGTGGGGTCGGCGCGGAGCGCGGTGCCGGGAGTCCTCCCGGTCCGTTTCTCCGCGCCGCCCTCCCGAACCGGACGTGCGAGTTGGCCCCGCATCCGGCTCTCCACAAGCCCCGTTGAGCTGTTGTTCTCCTCAGCTCGTTGCGCTGGGCCAGGGAGACGGGATAGTCGTCCCGCGGGGGCGGCATCGCGTGGTGGCTACCGATCCCGGGTTGAACAGGACAACGTGCCCGTCTCGGGGCCACCATCCACCGTCGCAGAAGCGGCGGCGGAGTTCCTTCCATCCTGCCTTGGGGTGCTTGCGCCGGAGCCATCCGAAGACCTGACGCCAGACAATCATGCGCAGGTATTGGAAGGCCCTGGCGGACACCCCGGGGCGGAAGTAGGCGGTCCAGCCCCGCAGCACCTGGTTGAGCTGATGCAGCAGGACTACCAGCGGCAGGCTGACGTTCATCCGACAGAGCGCCTTCGTCTTGGCCTTGATGGACCGAAGTGCCTTCTTGGCCGGGTAGTTGTAGACGTACTGCCGGTCAGCTCCTCGCTTCTGGTGACGCTGGATGCGCCAGCCGAGGAAGTCGAGGCCCTCGTCGATGTGCGTGATCAGTGTCTTCTCCTCCGACAGCCGCAGGCCGACGGTGGAGAGGACCTCCGCCACTTCGGGAAGCAGTGCTTCCGTGTGAGCTCGGGTGCCCGAGACCAGAATGACGAAGTCGTCCGCGTACCGGATCAACCGGTAGTTGGCCAACCCCTTCCGGCGCCGGGTGAACCGTCGCTTCGGGCTGGTCTGCGGACCGCCCTCGATCTGGGTGAAGTGCTCGTCCAGGACCGAGAGGGCCACGTTGGCCAGCAGCGGCGAGAGGATCCCGCCTTGCGGAGTGCCGGTGACGGTCTCCTTGGGGGTGCCAACCTCGGTGAGGATGCCCGCCTTCAAGAACGCCTTCACCAGCGCGAGCACGCGCTTGTCCCCGATCCGAGCCCGCACCCGGTCCATCAAGGCCGAGTGCGAGATCTCGTCGAAGCACGCCGTGATGTCGCCCTCCAACACCCATTCGTAGGTCTTGGATGCCAGAAAGCGCGTCTCGGCCATCGCGTCGTGCGCCCGCCGGTTGGGGCGGAAGCCGTACGAACACGGAACAAAGTCCGCCTCGAAGATCGGCTCCAGCACCAGCTTCAAGGACGCCTGGACCACCCGGTCGGCCACGGTCGGAATCCCGAGGCGACGCCGCTTGCGCGACCCCGGCTTGGGGATCATCCGTTCCCTGACCGGCACCGGACGGAAGCTGCGGGACTTCAGCTGGTCCCGCAATTCGGCGAGGAATCCTGCCTCGCCGACCCGTTCCCGGACGAAGGCGACGGTCACGCCGTCCACTCCGGCCGAGCGTGCGCCCTTGTTCCCCGCGACCCGCTCCCAGGCCATGGCCAGGAACGCGGGATCACAGACGAGGTTGTACAGATCGTCGAACCGACGATGAGGATCGTCGTTCGCCCAACGGTGCAGCTTGGTCTGGATCTCCAGTACCCGCCACTCGGCCCGAAACGAGCCGGACGGCAGATCACTCGTATTCACCAGCGGTCTCCCGGTATTCCAGTACTTCCACTACCGACTTGCTGGCCCCCTTCGCCATGTGGCCGGCTTTCCCGACCTCGGACTACTACGGAGCCTCCGTCCCGCCCGGTGCCGTCAGCTGACGACGTGCCTGTCCTTCCGCCGCGCTGGCTGCGCGAGGTGAGGACGACACCGGACGGTTCCCACGTTCACCTGAGAGTCGATCGACGGGTGAGGCGCCCAGCTCTACCCCTGCGGCATCGCCACGGCTACGCCGCAGACATTCACCATGGCCTCCAGGCCGGGTCGAACATTTACAACCTGGAGTTCCCCGCTCCGCACACGAAGCAGAGACGCACCGCGACCAGCCCATATCCGCCAGATTTGAGCTGGTGGGCCGTTAAGGGGCATCAGGCACTGGTTCCTCTCGTACACCTTCCCGTCTCGCTAGCCGGACCCGCACCATCTGGCAGTTCTGGCACGTCCCGGCGTTGTCAGGGCTGCTCCCACCCTCCCCGGCGTCTCCCGGATCAGGCTGCCCCCAGCTTCACCCAGCCGCTGCGACGACCAGGAGGCAGAGGTCTCTCACCTCCGCTCGACTTCAAGCGCCTCGTGGCGCACATGGCGTTCCGCCCAGTCGATGCCGCAGAACACGGTCAAGCTGTCCTCCCACATTCGATTGTTCATGCAAGTCACGAGCACATGCGGGTCACGCGGCGCCCTAATCCCAGGACTCGTCGGTCCGCCATCTCAGTAGCCGTTCGCGACACCAGCGCACTTCAGGGGCCTCGATCTGTCTATAGAGCTCTGGGGCTCGCGATGAACAAGAGGTCGACCCTGGAGTGGGCTCGCGCCGTGACGTCAACGTCTGGGCGGCCGCCGTGAGTTTCGTGGTGGTCACGCAGGCACCGGGCCGTGCCGCTCTTGACAGAGGCCTGGCCGGCCGGGGGAAACGGAGGCATCAGCCCGGCGCCCGCGTCACCCCACGAAACTTACGAGTACGCGCATGTCCGCGGTGGTGCGCAGGCTCCGGGCTGTCGCTCTATCGGGAGGCCTCACGGGCCATGGTCGGATCAGACCTTGCCCAGCACCCACGCACCACCGGTCATCGGTGGGCAGCGACGCCGGTCTCAGAGCGAGCCTCGGGGACTAGTACTCCAGCAGGACTTCGCTGTCTGACCTGGTCTTTCGCCGGGTGGCGGGAGTGTAGCGGGACTTCGGTCGTGCGGGGGCGGTCTCACGGAGACCGCCCCTCGATCGTGCGACAACGCCGCAGGTAGTGACAGCGGCGGGCAACTGCTTGGCGTCGGCGGCGCCAGTTCGACCAGCTCAGCGCGTGATGTCGTCCGCGGTGTCCGCTCAGGTGCGGGGGTCGGACACGACAAGCTGCCAGGAGTCGCCGAACCTCCGCCACTGTGAGCTCGATGACCCCGGCCGCCCCACTGGTTGCGCCCCTTTTTCCCAGGACTCGCGTGCCGCGGCGGCCAGGAAGGCGTGCGCGAGCATGGCCAAAGTGATGTGCCGATACCAGCCCACATAGCGGCGAACTTCGTACTGGTCCAGGCCACATTCGTTCTTCGCGGCCTGGAAGCACTCCTCGATCGCCCAGCGTGCCCCGGCGACCCGCACCAACTCCTGGACCGTGGTCTCCAGGGGCGTATAGGCGAGGTAGTAGGCGATCTCGTCGGGCTTGCTGATGCTGCGCCGGGCCAGTGCCCACCGCATCCGGTGGGGGACCTCGCCCTGGTAGTCGAACTCGGTGACGGCCGGCAGCCGCACCGCCGCCCAGTGGTAGACGCGGGGCCCCTTCGCGCCGTCGCCGCATGAGATCTTCTCCCATGCCTCGTTGGGGGCTTGCGCGAACAGACCCTCGATCCGCGAACAGCCCACGCTGAACTGGGACTTGGGGACGGCCAGCACGTAGCCGACACCCGACTGTTCCAGCAGCCGGCGGAACCGGTTGTCCTGACCGTAGGCGGAATCCGCGGTGACCCAGGCGATGGGCAGCGGCGAGGCGAGGGCCCGCAGCACCATGTGCCGGGCCAGTTCGCCCTTGGTGGCGAACTCCCGCTCGTCGGGGATCCTTGCGGTGCGGCAGCGTTCCCGGTCCTCGGTCCAGGACTTCGGGAGGTAGAGCTCGCGGTCGACCAGGGCCCGGCCGCGGGCGGAGGCATAGGCGGCGAAGACGCCGATCTGGCAGTTCTCGGTCCGGCCGGCGGTGCCGGAGTACTGGCGCTGGACCCCGGCGGAGGTGGTGCCCTTCTTGATGAACCCGGTGTCGTCGATGATCAGCACGCCGTCGTTCTCGCCAAGCTTGCCGGCGACGTATTCCTGCAGGTCGTCGCGGATGTCATCGGGCTCCCACTTCGATCCGGCGAGGAGGTGCTGCAGGCCGTCGGGCGTGCGATGGCCGGCCTGTTCGGCCAGCTGCCAGCTGTTCTTTCGTGCTACCGGGGCGAGCAGCCCGCGTACGTAGTCCCGCATGCGGCGGCGGAGCTCGACTCGGCCGAAGCGGTGCCCGATGGTCAGGAAGAGATCGTCCAGTTCGAGGTCCCACTGCGTGGCGGCATACTCGGTGATCACCCTCGGAGGCTGCCCCGCCGCTGTCACTACCTGCGGCGTTGTCGCACGATCGAGGGGCGGTCTCCGTGAGACCGCCCCCGCACGACCGAAGTCCCGCTACACTCCCGCCACCCGGCGAAAGACCAGGTCAGACAGCGAAGTCCTGCTGGAGTATTAGGCACTGTCCGGCGGATCATTGACTGTCGGATTGGGCTCCCATCCCGACCACCACCCAGGCAGAGCCGAGCAGTCGGGGCCCAGAGCGTCCAGGCCGTTCGTAGAGTGGCGCGCTCCACCTTGGCGCCCTGAACCACGACCGCTCCACGGTGTGTAGGTCGAAGGCGGACGGGCTGGGAGCCGGGGCGAGTGGTGGGCGGGGGTGGATTCGGATGTGCACTATCCACGGGCGGCGAAGTAGGCGAGTAGCCCCGCTCCGACTCCCAGGACAACCACCTGCACGAGGCCAGGAACACGCCATCCCAAGGCAAGGAGACCACCGCCAGTGACGAGAGCACCGGCGGCCAGGAGCCACATTCCTCGCAGTGCTTCCTTGGGTGCACTGGGCGGATTGCCACCGTTGTAGTTGTCGGCCCAGCTGGACATCCCGTATTGGATGATCACTAGCCAGGCGATGACCATCAGGTCGATAGCGAGCAGGGCCACGCTCACCCCAACCTGCTCGCCGATCGACGGTTCACCCTCGGGCCTCATAACGACCACCGATCTGTTTTCGGGTGACAGCCTGTTGCTCGCATGCCCCTCAGCATGCTGTTGTGGCGGGCACCACACATGAGCACAGGTACTCAGACCCGGTGTGCTCGGCGGATCATGTGACTTTCCGGCCAGTCGCTCGTTGGTTGGGTCATGGGTCGGGGGGATCTGACGAATCGCGAGTGGTCGCTGCTGGAGCCGCATCTGCCTTCGCCGGGTGGCCGGGGCGGCCGGTGGAACGATCACCGGACCGTGCTGAACGGGATTCTGTTCCGGGTCCGCACCGGTGTTCCGTGGCGTGACCTGCCGGAACGCTACGGCTCGTGGAAGACCGTCTACGAGCGGCATCGCCGCTGGTCGGCGGACGGCACCTGGGACCGGCTCTTGCAGGCGGTCCAAGCCGACGCCGACCTTGCCGGGCGGATCGATTGGGGCATGGTCGGCGTCGACTCGACGTCCTGCCGGGCCCATCAGCCCGCGGCCGGCGCCCGCAAGGCCAAGCCGCGGGTCCCGAAAAAAGGACGACGCCCCGGCACCACCGCCCCGATGAGGGACTCGGACGGTCCCGGGGCGGTCTGACCTCCAAGATCCACCTCGCCGGTGAAGGCGGCTGCCTCCCCATGGCTCTTCTGATCACACCAGGTCAGTGGGGTGACGCCCCGCAGATGATCGAGGTCCTGGACCGGATTCGGGTTCCCCGCCCGCTGGTCGGGCGGCCCCGGACCAGGCCCGATCATGTCAGCGGCGACAAGGCTTACAGTTCCCGCCGCAATCGCCGCTACCTGCGAAGACGGCGCATCAAGCACACGATCCCCGAGCCGAAGGACCAGCGGGCCAACCGCCGGCGCAGAGGCAGCGCGGGCGGCAGACCTGCCGGCTTCGACCGCGAGCGCTACCGGCGGCGCAACGAGGTCGAGCGGACCATCAACCGGCTCAAGAACTCCCGCGCGGTCGCCACCCGTTACGACAAGAGGGCCTACGTCTTCCACGGCACGGTCACCGCAGCGGCAGTCCGCTTATGGCTCCGCCCATGATCCGCCGGACAGTGCCTAGTAGTGCTTGGTCATGTGCGGTCCGTGGTGGCGTGTCTTCTTGATTGGTGTGTCGTTGACCGGGTGTGCTGGGTGGGGAGTTGGCTGCGGTCCGGTGTGATCTGGAGGACTTCGCGGCGGAGAT
>NZ_JAVRFH010000122.1:0-6931 GCF_031845825.1 Streptomyces lancefieldiae
CGTCGGCACTGGGTCCGGCGGCCCTCACCAGACGAAGGTCTCCTCGTAGCTCCGCTTCTCGATGCAATAGGCGCGGTATGCCTGGGCCTTGGCGACCACGTCCTCGTTCCCGGAACGGCGAGCGGCCTCCACGTACCAGTCGAACACCGTGGTGGCGTGGGAGCGTCGCTCGAAGTGGAGCGCGGCAAACCGGCGGAAGACGGACCGCATGGTCCGCGGGGTGAGACTCCGGCCGGAGTCGAGGAGCTCTTCGAGCTCCGCGTCGGTCGGCTCGGGGCGTTCCATGACTCGGACCGGCTCGGTCGCGGGAATGTCGCCGCTGATACCGACGGGCTTCTCGGCGTCCGAGAAATCGAGACAGAGGGAGAGTCGGGCGGTTTTGGAGGTGCTGCACGCCGAATGAGGGTCGGTCGTGTGTATCTTCCACACCTCACCGCGACGGAGATGATAGACGATGTCGTTCTCGGAGTGGAGAGATTCCTCGCTGGTACGCAAGGGAATCTGCAGCCTGGTGCCGGGTTCCTCGAATTCGAGAAAGTCCCTGTGTGGAGCCATTATTCCGTCGCGCAGACTGAATATGCGCACCCACTGCAACCGGTCCAGGGAAAAGTGATCGGTCACCAGGGACATGATGCCCGGGAGCCGCCTGCCCAGGTCGGTAAGGGTCAGGCTGTCTCCGTGGGGACGGAAGGTGAGGTCGGATTCGGCGCCGCTGCCGTTGGCCAGCACGTGGCACGACCATGACCCGAAGGTGAGGGCGTCGTACTCGCCGGAGTACTCGTGGCGGTCCACGACGGACAGCTCGGGATCCAGGTCGTACGAGGCGATGGGCAGTACCGCGAGCCGTTGCGACTTAAGCAACGAAATCCCCTTCAACGCATGCTTGTTTGACACATCCGGAAGCTACTGGGCATTCCCCCGGCCGTCACGGTATTTCTTCCCGGATGCCCTGGCAATGACGTGGCCGTGCACGGCTTGAGTGTCGAACCCGCGGCCGGCGGCGCCGCGATGCTCTCGTCGGGTGGCGGTGGACATCGCCGTGGGGTGGGGGGCAGGATCGGCAGAGTTCATTTCTGTCCTGTCGGCGGGACAACCGGTGTCCGTCGGCGGAGAAGGAAAGGATGGCAATGGAATTGGGGCCGCGGGTCGACCAGCGCCGTGGACAGGGTGAGGAGCCGGGACCACAAGCTGGGATTTCGAGTGCGCCGCCGTCGCTCGTGCGTGAGATCTCGGCACTCTGGAGTGAATACCTGAACGGTTGCGAGGTCGGGCCCGACGACGACTTCTTCGCACTCGGCGGCAATTCGTTGATCGGGATTCGGATCATCGACCGGGTCTCCCAGGACTACGGCGTCGAACTGTCCGTACGTGCCTTCTATCTGGCACAGACCCCGGCCCGGGTCGCCGAGCTTGTCGACCAGGGGAGGGCTCGTACGTGAGGTTGACGCCGGGCGCCGGGAGGGATGTCGACCTCGGCCGCGTGGACCTGTTCGACCTGGACCTCTACACCTCGGGCGATCCGCACGTGATCTGGGACGTGATGAGGGCCGAGGCGCCCCTGCACCATCAGATCCTGCCGGACGGCAGGGAGTTCTGGTCCGTGACGCGCTACGACGACGTCTGCCGTGTGCTCGGCGACCACCAGGCCTTCACCTCGGAGCGCGGAACGGTGGTCACCCACCTCGGGGAGGACGACGTCGCGGCAGGCAAGCTCATGACGTCCACCGACCCGCCGCGCCACACCCAGGTGCGCAGGGCGATCGGTACCAAACTCACCGTGCGGGCCGTGGCGTCATGGCAGGACCGGATTCGGCGCGCGGTCGTGCGCTTCCTCGAGTCGGCACTCGACGGCGGTACCTGGGACCTGGCCGAGCAGGTGCAACGCCTCCCGATGATCGTCGCAGGCCCGTTGCTGGGGATCCCGGAGCGGGACTGGGACGAGCTCGTGGAGCTGACCGCCATGGTGACGGCCCCCTCGGATCCGCACTACCACCAGGGCAGTCGAGCCGCGACGCTGGCGATCGCCCACCACGAACTCGTCACTTATGTCACCCAGTGGGTGGAGCGGCGACGGGCGGCCGGAGTCGAGGACGGGAGCCTCCTCGACCACCTGATGGGCGTCCGCGTCGCGGACGCGCCGCTGACCGACGAGGAGATCGCCTACGACGGCTACAGCCTGCTGCTGGGGGCCAACGTGACGACGCCACACACCGTCTCGGGCACGGTGCTCGCGCTCGTCGAGCAGCCCGAGCAGTTCGAGATGGCGCGGGCCGATCTGTCGCTGGTGCCGTCCCTGGTCGAGGAGGGCCTGCGCTGGACGTCGGCCGCCTGCAACTTCATGCGGTACGCCAGGAACGGGACCGCGATCGGCGGGGGCACCGTCCCGCCCGGCGCGGCGGTCGTCGCGTGGATCGGGTCGGCCAACCGGGACGAGTCACGGTTCGCCGATCCGCATCGGTTTGACATCACGCGGCGTGAGAACAGCCATGTCGCGTTCGGATTCGGGCCGCACTACTGCATCGGCGCGCCGCTGGCCCGTACCACCCTGCGCATCTTCTTCGAGGAACTGTTCCAGCGGATCGGAGCAATCGACCTCGCCGGCGAACCGCAGCACTTGCGGTCGTGCTTCATCGCCGGGATGACCCACCTCCCCATCGTCGCCCAGAAACGACTGAGGCCATGACATCCGGCTCCACCACCGACGCGTCGCCGTGGTTCGTCCGTCCGCCGTCCACCGGCCACCCCGCCCGGATATTCTGCTTTCCCTTCGCCGGATCCGGGGCTTCGGCGTACAGCGACTGGCCGGCCGTGCTCGGCGACATCGAGGTCTGCCCGGTGCAGTTCCCCGGCCGCGAGAACCGGCTGGCCGAACCTCACTACGGCACCTACGAGAACCTCGTCACCGGCCTGGCCGAGGTCCTTGCGCCGCTGCTCGACCGGCCGTTCGCGTTCTTCGGTCACTGTGCGGGTGCGCTGCCCGCGTACGAGACCGCCCTTCGGCTCGCCGAACTCGGCCTTCCGGGGCCAGACCGCCTCTTCGTCTCCGGGCAGCCGGCCCCGCACGACGCTTCGTGCGACCGGATGCTCACCATGACCGAATCCGAACTGCGCGCCGAAATTGAGTGGTTCCTCCGCGGTCGGCGTATCGAGCCGCGGCCGGACATGGTGGATCTGGGCCTGACCGTCCTGCTCCGTGACCAGGCCGCCGCGCGTGCGTACCGGCGGCCCGAACCGGTCGCGGTGCCCTGCCCGGTCGTCGTCGTGCACTGGCGGGACGACCCCGACGTGAGCCTCGCGGAGCTCGAGGGGTGGCGTTGGTACGCGGACTCGGTCGGCATCCGGGTCGTCGAAGGCGGCCGCTACGACGTCATGAACGCGCCGGACGAGCTGCGGACCCTACTGACCCGCTGGCGGTGACACAGGTGCAGCCTGCAGAGAGCCGTGTGCCGAAGGACCCGGAAGGAGACCGTATGAGCGGCGCAGCCCCCGGCATCGCCGTGATCGGGATGTCGTGCCGCTTCCCCGGCGTGCACGGCGTGGGCGATTTCTGGCGCCTGCTGCTCCGGGGGAGGTCGACCATCGGCACCTTACCCGAGCACCGGACGGCCGGCCCGGACCGCGCGCCTCACCCGGATGCCGCCACGGTGAACTCCGGGTCGTTCCTCGACTCCGTCGACGGGTTCGACGCCGACTTCTTCGGAATCCCGCCGGCCGAGGCGGCCGCCATGGACCCGGTGCAGCGGCTGGGCCTCGAGCTCGCCTGGGAGGCCGTCGAAGACGCCCGCATGCCGGCGGACGCACTCGGGGGCCGCGAGATCGACGTCGTGGTCGGCACCGCACCCTCCGGGTACGAGTCGCTGCGCAGGCTCTCGGGCAGCGACCGGGACGACCACTACGCCGCGCTCGGTGCAAGCGGCTCGTTGATCGCGAACCGGATATCCCATCTGTTCGACGTCCGCGGCATGAGTTTCTGTGCGGACTCGGGCCAGTCGTCGTCACTCGTGGCGCTGGCGCTGGCGTGCGAGCGGATACGCGGCGGCGCGGTCGACATGGCCATCGTGGGCGGCGTGCACCTGATCGTCGATGCAGAGGCGGGCCTCAGCCTGGCGAATCTGGGCGCGCTGTCGCCCGACGGCCGTTGCTTCCCCTTCGACGAGCGGGCCAACGGGTTCGTCCGTGGCGAGGGCGGGGCCTTCGTGCTCCTGAAGCGGCATGACCTCGCGGTCGCCGACGGGGACCACATCTACGCGGTGGTGCGCGGCTGGGGTGTCACCAGCGCAGGCGCGTCCTCCCGGATCCCGAACCCCAGCCCCGCCGGGCAGGCTGCGGCGGTCCGGTCCGCCCTCGAGCGCGCGGCCGTGGCGTTCGACGGGATCGACTACGTCGAGGCCCACGGCACCGGTACACGGCTCGGTGATCCGGCCGAGATCTCCGGTCTGCGTGAGGTGTTCCGGGAAACCGGCCGTGACCGGGCCCTGGTCATCGGCTCGGTCAAGGCGAACGTCGGTCACCTGGAGCCCGCCGCCGGGATCGTCGGCTTCGTGAAGGCCGCGCTCTGCGTGGACCGTGCCCACCTGGTGCCGACGCCGGGATTCCGTTCCCCGAACCGGGCCGTCGGGGACTTTCGGAAGGACTTTGAGGTGCTGAGGGCCGCGCGACCCTGGCCCAGTGCACCGGGCCGGCCCCGGCGGGTCGGGGTGTCGGCGTTCGGGATGGGCGGCACCTGTGCGCATGTGGTCCTCGAACAGGCCGTCGTGGAGCGGACGGAACGCGAGGACACGGGTGGCGGCCAGACCCCCGCGGGCGCTTTCGGACACGTGGTGCCGTGGGTGCTGTCGGCGCGGACGGAGCCGGCCCTGCGGGAGCAGGCGGCCCGCCTGCGGGACCTGCTCGCCGCGGACGCGTCGCCGTCGGCGGCCGACGTGGGGCATTCGCTGGTGTCGACGCGATCGTCGTTCGAGCACCGGGCGGTGGTACTGGGCGGCGACCGCGAGGAGGCGCTGGCCGGTCTGGGCCAGGTGGCCATGGACGGTGACGCGCCGCTCGCGGTCCGCGGGGTTGCCGCCGGGTCGGTGGGGCCGCTCGTCTTCGTGTTTCCCGGGCAGGGATCGCAGTGGCGGGGCATGGGCAGGCAGCTGTACGCCGAGTCGGAGGTCTTCGCGCGTGGGATCGACGCGTGCGCGCGAGCTCTGGCGCCCTGGGTGGACTGGTCACTGGTGGACGTGGTGACCAGTACGGATCCGGCGGTGTCGCTGGAACGCGGGGACGACGTGGTCCAGCCGGCGCTGTTCGCGATGATGGTCTCGCTGGCACAGGTGTGGCAGTCGCTGGGAGTGGTCCCCGATGCGGTGGTGGGGCACTCGCAGGGAGAGATCGCCGCGGCCTGCGTGTCAGGGGCGCTCCCGCTCGAGGACGCGGCGCGGATCGTCGCCCTGCGCAGCAGGACCTTGACCGATCTGGCCGGCCTGGGCGGGCTGAGCGCGGTGTCCGCGTCCCAGGAATGGATCCGGGACCGTCTGGAGCGGTGGCCGGGGAGGCTCTCCGTGGCCGCGGTCAACGGGCCGGCCTCCACGGTGATCGCCGGGGACACCGAGGCCCTGGACGGGTTCGCCGCGGCGGCGGCCGCCGAGGGTGTCCGGGTGGGCCGAATCAAGATCGACTATGCTTCCCACTCCCACCAGGTGGAACGCATTCGGGACCGTGTCCTGGAGGCGACCGCTGGTCTGTCCCCGAGGGAGTCGGAGGTGGAGTTCCACTCCACGGTCACCGGAGGGGTGCTCGACACCCGCCGGCTCGACAGCTCGTACTGGTACGACAACCTGCGTTCGACGGTCCGGTTCGGCGAGGTCGTCGACCGCCTCATGCGTGACCGAGGCGGTGTGTTCGTGGAGGTCAGCCCGCATCCGGTGCTCGCGGTGGCGATGGCCGAGACCGCCGACGCGCTGACGGCCTCGCCGGTGGTCGTGGACACCCTGCACAAGGACGACGGGGGCGCGAGCAAGGTCCTGGCGTCACTGGCCGAACTGCACGTGCGGGGCGTGCCGGTGAACTGGGAGGCGGTGTTCGCCGCCGGCCGGCCGCGCCGCATCAGCCTGCCGACCTACGCGTTCCAGCGGCGGCGCTACTGGCTGACGGCGCCGGATGCCACCGGCACCACAACCGCAGGCCGGCCCGAAGACCCCACCCGGCTGGCCGACGCCGGCCCCCTTCGGACGGGCGGACCCGCATTGGAAGCGTCGGCCGTCCGGCTCGTGCAGGCCGAGGCGGCAGCGGTGCTGAGCCGCAAACACCCGGGGCTGACGGGCGCCGATCTCGCGGCGAGGCCGGCCGATACCTTCAAGGACCTGGGATTCGACTCGTCGATGGCCGTGCACCTCCGCAACAGGCTGGCCTCGGCGGCCGGGGTGCGGCTCCCGGCCACCGTCGCGTTCACCCATCCCACGCCGCGAGCGCTCGGCCGCCACCTTTTCTCTCTCCTCGCGCCCACGGCGCCCGATGCTGCGGACGGTGCGGAGGAAAAGGGGCCGGACAGCCGCAGTGATGACGAACTGTACGAACTGATCGACCGCGGATACGTGTAGCACCACCTGTTCGTCCGAGCGACCATTCGGGGAGGCCTTGGTGGAGGACGTCGACAAGCTCCGGTCCTATCTGCGGCGCGCCGTCAGCGATGCGCAGGCCCTGCGCGAGCGGGTGCGGGCCCTGGAGGACTCCGCTCGCGAGTCCGTCGCGGTCGTGGGCGTGGGATGCCGCTTCCCGGGCGGGGCGTCCTCGCCCGAAGGGCTGTGGGGGGTGGTGTGCGCCGGGGTGGACGCGATGGGCGACTTCCCCGGGAACCGCGGGTGGGACATCGGGGCGCTGTACGATCCGGACCCCGGGGCCGAGGGCGCCACGTACGCGCGCGCAGGCGGTTTCCTGCCCGATCTGGCGG
>NZ_JAVRFH010000123.1:0-6928 GCF_031845825.1 Streptomyces lancefieldiae
GGGATGAGGTCTGGCAGGGCCAAGGCGGCCATGCCGCTGTCGGATGCCGCGGTGAGTTCCTGATCGGCTTCGGCTGCCGTGACGGCGCCCATTTCGCTGCGCGGGCGTGGGTGTGGTGGCCGGGGCGAAGCGCTGCCGGCGCAGGGCCTCGGCCTTCTTCGTCTCCTCGGGCAGTCGGCGGGCCCGCGCGGTGCGGGTACGGCGCAGTTCGTCGAGTTGTTCGGGGGTCGCGGCGTCGGCGAGGTGGGCGGTACCGAGGTGGCGGCCGGCCAGGTCGCAGATCTCGATCTCGTGGTCGTGGTGGGGCATGTGCCGGATACGGACACTGCGGCCTGCCTGGCCGGACATCCAGGCGCCGACGTAGTCCCGGCCGCGCCAGCGCACCCCGTGGCTGCTCAGCTTCCGCACTCGGCCGTCGTCCTCCAGCGTCAGCCCCCACAAGGCGGCCTCGGGGATATCCGAGAGCGGCGTGGGGTCAGCGTGCCATGCCTCGATCGGAGTCCGGCCGGCCAGGTCGGCGAGGCGGTGCTCGGTGTTCCACCACTGCGTCCAGTCGAGGACCTCGGCGGTGAACTCGGCGGAGGTCAGGGGCACAGGATCGTCAGGGTCAGGCTTCTTGGCGCGCCGGGTGGGGCGGCTCCACCGTTGCACCGAGGGGAGGACCGAGGGTTACCTCCCTCCGTTCCGGGTGTGGCCCGTCGGTGCAGGCCAGCCCCAGCGCGCAAGCCGCCGGCGGACACCGACACCTCCTTCTCCGCGACAGCCGGAAACGGAGAACCTGTTACACACGGCGGCGGGCGACACCCCAGTTGGGGTGCCGCCCGCATGGTCGGCCTGTCAGGGCCGCCGGGGACCGGTCAGTGGACCGGGGACAGGAAGGCAGCGGCGGTGGCCACCACGTCCGGGCGCGGGATGATGGACTTGCAGGGTCACGAGCGGGCGCGTGATGGCCGCCCGGGTCTCGTGGCTGGCGTCCCGGAGCTGCTCCACTCGTTCGGCGGGGGCGCCCTCGAAGCGGGCGGCCTCCCGGGTCCACATGGCCCGGCGATGGTTGGGAAGCCGACCGCTCTACCTTCTGGGTTCAGCCACTGCGGTCGAGCCGATCACGCGCCACATCTCGAACTTCCTCCCACGTATCCGCACAAAGCTGTTCTAGAACGCCCCTGGGTGCTCTCTTGTGGCGGGCAACGGCGAGTCTGACCGATTCGTCAGAGTCTGCTGCCAACGCGGTTAGGAGGTCGGGGGTCAGCTTTCGCTTGCTCGCCACCATGGAGCGCACCTTTGGATCCGGGTCGTTCGCCAACACCCGGAGAATCTCCAAAGGGACTGTTTTGTTATGCGCTACCCAGAAACGTGACTCCGGGTACCGGGTGATGATGTCGCGCCAGACAGCAGGGTCTGCTGAATCCGAACTCGCTCTTCCGTATTCCTCCGGATCATTACTGAAGCGCAGCCTGATGAATTCTTCGACCGACTCGATCACTTTCCCACGCCCCTCAACTGACTCCAAGGAATGAAGCGGCCAGTCTCTCCCTTCCACTTCCCGACTATGTAGGTACCATAGCGGTCCGCATCAGCGATCCATTCGAGTCCCTTCTTGGTCTCTCGATACACCTTGAAGGCCGACTGACCATGTCCAAATACGTCGGCGGTCCACCACGTCCCGTCCGACGCACTCTTGTAGAACGTGGTCTTAAACGGACCGCCCTTCATGATCTTCGAAGCGCCTTGCGCAGTGAGCGTCCACAAGCCGCGTCCAAGAACCTCCGCGCCCTCGGCGGCCAGGCGCTTGCCGCCCCCTTGGATAGGGAAGGGCACCATGGCGCCGTACATACCGATGTTGTATGCCGGCGGGCAGATGACCTCGGCTCCGCTGAGGTGGCTGAAGGTGCCCAGAGTGAGGCCGTCGATGAGGCCGAGGCTCGTCTGCCCGGTGACCTCGATGGCTTTGTTCGTGACCTTGTCGGAGAGCGCCTTGGCCGACTGAGCTGCGGGAGACAGGGTGGCAGTCTCGCGGTCTTCCTTGTCGCAGTTGTTGTTAAATCCCCAGTTGCCTGTGAACAGGTCCTTGAGTTGCGTGGTGACGCTGCACATGCCGCTGGGGTCCACGCGGCTGGTTGGCATGTTCTCCACGTAGGCGTACGGCTGCGCGAAGGGTACTTCCGGGTCGGGTGTGTACGGGTCGGGGCGGGTGAAGCGGCCGGTGACGGTGTCGTACTGGCGGGCGCGGAGATCGAGGTAGCCGGTGGTGGGGTCTTGGTAGACGCCGGTGTACGAGGGTGTGGTTTCCGGGGCTCCGGTGGCCTGATTGTCCAGTTCTCGGTTACCGAAGGGGTCATAGGCCACGCGCTGGTGAACCGTACCGGTGCTGCCGGTGACGTCCAGGGGCGAGCCCAGGGCGTCGTGGGTGTAGAAGAACAGGTCTCCGTCGCCGGTCTTGCTGCCGGTCTCAGTGGCGGCGACCTGGCCGAGCGGGTCGTACCGGTAGGACTGCGCTACCGCGAAGGTGTTGTACTCGGTGGCCAGAAGAGGCAGCGGGGCGTTGATGTCCCATTCAGTTCCCTTGTTGCGGCCCATCCACTGGGTCAGTACGAGGTTGCCTTCGGAGTCATGCTTGTAGACGTGGCGGATGCCGTCGAGGGTGGCTCCGGAGATCTGGCCGGCCAGGTCGTAGGTGTAGGTGTCGGCGCCCGCCATTGTCTGGTTGCCCTCACCGTCGTATTCGTAGTTGGTGGTGGTGGAGCCCGTGGTGGACGAGGTGAGCTGGTGGGCGGCGTCGTAGGTGTAGCTGGTGGCCGTCGTTCCCAGCGTTGAGGTGAGGCGGTTGCCTGCCTTGTCGTAGGTGTAGCTGGTGGTGCGGGAAGCGGCGCAGCCGCTGACCTGCGGCTGTGGGGCGCAGCCGGAGGTGATGCGTCCGGCCTTGTCGTAGGTCAGGTTGTAGCCGCCTGCGGGCACCCCGGCTCGGGTGGTGTCGATGCGGGTGGGCTGTCCTGCCGGGGAGAGTGTGAGGGCGGTCTTGGTGACCACCGCTCCTGCTTTCGTGGCGTTGACGGCTGTCAGGCGTGCGGCGGCGTCGTAGGTCCGGTCTTCGATCAGGGTGTTGGGGAGCGTGGTGCGGGTGAGGTTCGCTTCGGCGTCGTAGGTGTATTTGGTGGTGGTGGAGTCGGCGGCCATGGTGGTGGTGCGGCCGTCGGCGTCGTAGGTGTAGGCGATGGTGGTGCCGTCGCCGTACTTGCGGGTGAGCATCTGGCCTGCGGCGTCGTAGGTGTAGGCGAAGCCGCGGGTGTTGGTGAGGCGGCCGGCGTCGTCGTAGACGAAGTCTTCGGTGCGGACGCCGTTGTCGCGCAGGGTCATCTGTCCGGCGGCGTCGTACTGGTAGGTGACGTCCCGTGTGGTGTCGGAGTAGTCCACCTTGGTCAGCAGGCCGCGGGCATCCCAGTTCTGGGTGGTGGTGCCGCGGGGCGTGGTCTTGGTGGTGAGGTTGCCGTCCGCGTCGTAGGCGTAGGACGTCGTGCGGTCGAGCGGGTCGGTGACGGAGGTCAGCCGCTGTGCTGGATCGTATCCGTAGGTGGTGGCCTGCCCCGTCGGGTCGGTGCGCCGGGTGCGGTTGCCGGCCTTGTCGTAGCCGTAGGTCGTTTTGCCGCTGTCGGGTGCGGTGACCGAGGTCAGGCGGCCGAGGGCGTCGTAGCCGTAGGCGGTGGTGCGCTGTGCCGGGTCGGTGACGGACGTGACGTTTCCGAGGGCGTCGTAGCTTCGCTTGGCGACGTTGCCCAGCGGGTCGGTCAGGCTGACCGGTTGGCCGGCGGCGTCGTAGCCGGTGGTCCAGGTGTACTTCGCGGGGGTGGCACCGGAGGTGTTGCCGCGGGCGGTGACCATCCGTACCTGGCGGTCGTCCTCGTCGTAGGCGTAGGTGGTCTTGTGCCCGAGGGGCGTGGTGACGGAGGTGCGGTTGCCGTCGGCGTCGTAGCCGTAGTCGGTGGTCCTGCCCAGGGGATCGGTGACGGTCGCAAGGAGGTCGGCGGCCGTGTACGTGTACTTGGTGGCCTTGCCCAGCGGGTCGGTGATCTGGGTGACGTTGCCGTTGCCGTCATAGGCCGTGGTCGTGGCGCGGCCCAGGGGGTCGGTGACCTTGGTGGGCCGGTTGAGGCCGTCGTAGGCGGTGGTGGTCACCGCGCCCGTCGGGTCGACGGTCTTGGTGAGGTTGCCGGCCCGGTCGTAGGGTACGTGGTGGTGTACTTGGCCTGGTCCGCGCCCGAGGCGTTGCCGTTGGGTGAGGTGACTGAAGCGAGCCGGCCTGCCTTGTCATAGCCGTAGGTCGTCTTCCCGCCGGCGGCGTCGGTCTCAACGGTGACGTTGCCGTTCGCGTCGTAGCCCGTGGTCTCGACGGATCCGTCGGGAGCGGTCACCGAGGTGAGGCGGTTGAACTTGTCGTAGCCGTAGGTGGTGACCCCGTCGGCCGCGTCGGTCACCTTGGTCTGGTTGCCGTTGGCGTCGTAGGCGTAGGTGGTGGTGTTCCCGGCCGGGTCCGTCGTCTTCGCCAGCCGCCCTGCGGCGTCGTAGACGTTGGTGGTGGTGTACTTGGCCGGGTCTGCGCCGGAGGCGTTGCCCCGCGGGTCGGTGGTGGTGAGCAGGCGTCCTGCCGCGTCGTAGGTGTAGGTGGTCTTCGCGCCGGACGGCGAGGTGCGCGAGGTCAGGTTGCCGTTGTCGTCGTAGCCGAGCGAGGTGACCTTGCCCCCGGGAGAGGTGGAGGTGACCACCTGCCCCAGCGTGTTGTACGTGAAGGAGGTCTTGCCCGCTGGTCCGACGATGGAGGCCAGCCGCCGGGACGTGTCGTAGTTGTACGTTGTCTTGTTGCCTCGCCCGTCCGTGTGGGTCGAGACGTTGCGGGCGGAGTCGTACGTCCATGACTCAGTGACGCCTGCGCTGGTGCGGCTCAGCAGGTTGCCAGCGGAGTCGTAGGTCAGGGTCGTGCGCCGTCCCGCCGGGTCGGTGACAGCCGTCAGGCGCAGCTTCGCGTCGTACTGGTATGAGGTGATGTTGCCGAGCGGGTCGATGCGGTTGCGCAGCACACTGCCGTGGTAGAGGTCGGTCCAGATGCCGCCGGCCGGATCCTGGTAGTCGGTCTCCAGCGTCTCGCGGGAGAAGGTGGCCTTCTTCCCCGCAGCGTCGGTGTGCTCGGTGACGCGGCCGCTGCCGTCGTACTGAGCCTCCATCGTCGTGCGGCCAGCCGGGTCCGTGACGCGGGCGAGCCGGTCGTCGGCGTCGTAGGCGTACAGGGTGGTCCCGCCGTCCGTTCCCTTCACTGACGTGAGCAGCCCGCCGGTGTAGCCGTAGTCGACGCTCTGACCGCCGGGAAGGTCGACTGCTTCCAGGAGATGGGTGGCCGGATCGACCGTCAGCTTGGCCATCCGGCCGGCTGCGTCCGTCACCGATGTGAGGTCGGTGCCTGAGTAGGCGAAGGTCAGGCCGACACCGCTGGCGTCCCGCCACCCGGTGAGCCGGCCCGTGCCGTTGAAGGTGAGCTTCTCGCGGGTGCCGCTGGTGAGTGTGAACCCGTTGGTTGCGGAGCCGGTGAGGGTCGCGGTGACGCCGAGGGAGGAGGCCGTGTAGGCGCCAGAGGTGGCGTCCTTGGTGAAGGTGATGCGCGCACCGCTGTCGGCCAGGTAGACGACCTTGGTGTCCGATATCTGAAGGCGCACGTCATAGGCGAGGGACCAGCCCTTGCCCAGGGCCCCCGAGGCAGTGTTGTTGGACGAGTACGTCCGCCGCAGCGCGAACGGCACACCCGGAGCGGACAGCTGGGCGTCCACCGCGGCTTCCGCCTGGGCTCCGGTGGCCGTGTTGACCGGGTCGCCGATGTAGCCCTGGAAGGGCAGGCGTCCCGTGGTGTCCAGGCAGCCGCACCCGTACAACTCCGCGACAGGCACCGTCACCGGCCGGCCCTGGGCCGCGATGTTCGGGCCCTTGGCCTCAGCGCTCCAGTCGGTGGCGCAGCCCTTGCCGTTGGGGTCGGAGTACGTTCCCCGGTCGGCCGAGACAGCGATCTTGTAGTAGTACTCGACGCCCTGGGTCAGGATCGTCGGGTCGTCAACTTCCCAGTTGAGCGTCTTCCCGGAGTCGTCGCGCGAGCCGCCCGGGTCCGAATCACACCACGCTTTGATCAGCTTGTTGTCCGACGTCCGGTAGAGGGCGCGGTAGATCGACTCGGTCCCGACGGGGGTGTCGAACTTGGTGTTGCCCCACTCCACGTCGAAGCCGAACCACTTGTGCGGGGCGACCCGCAGGTTCGTCGGAGCTCCCAGAGCCGCCGCTGCGGCAGGCGCCCGGTCCTGCTTGATGCCCTTGGCGTCGGGCGCTGCGGCGTCGCTTGTGAGGGTCCGGTTTCCGGGAAGGCTGATGCTCGCCCCCGGCTCCTTGGGCCTGCGCAAGTCGGCGACTTGGGCGCGCCGTTCCTTCAGCGTCATCGGACGCTCCGGTTTCAGCGGCTTCGCCGCTCTGACCGCTAGAGGCTCTTTCGCCACGTCGGCCCGGCTTGCTGCCGCAGCCACGCCCCCCACCGCCGTAACGCTCCCACCCAGCAACGCCAAGAGCGCCGAGAGAACTATCGACAATCGCGCGGTACGCACCGCTTCCCCTTCCCTGCCTTCACATGGAAGACACAAGATCTACAAAGGGGAGACAGGTATCACTCGCGTGCATGTGCACGCCAACGATCGGTGTGGCGCATGTCCATAAACGGAGGAAGCCAACCGAAGCAGCGCCCGACGCAACCACGCTGCTGATACGGCCAATGACCATGAAGACCACAACACCAACAGAAACCCGGCCACCGGACTGCGGGCGCCACTGCGCCCGCTGGGCAGTCCGGGAAGATCGGCTCAATCTCATCGACGAAGACAGACAGCAGCCCACGCGCCTGCCTGCGAAG
>NZ_JAVRFH010000124.1:0-6906 GCF_031845825.1 Streptomyces lancefieldiae
CGGGCAGCGTCCGGGCCAATCCCGCGGCGTTCGTGGTCCCGCAGTACCCAGTTCCGCAAGGTGTTCCTGTTAATGCCCAGGTCGGCGGCGAGGCTCTTGTAGGTCGCCCCGGGCGTGGACTCGAACAGGGCCACGGCATCGGCCTTGAACTCGTCCGAGTAGTCCTTCATCGCCATCGGCGGTGTTCTCGCTTCCTCCGGATCAAGCAGATCCAGTATCAGCGTGTCCACCACTCAGGGGGAGGCTCCTTGATCTGCGAGTAGGCCTCCATGCACGTACTTCGAGCGCGCGCTGTACGACTTCTGCACCATGTCCTCGACCCGCTCACGCAGGGGCATGGGGAACAGAGCGCTAGCTCGGGTGCGGATCCTTTGGCTGATTCCTTCGTGTTTGTCTTTGGGGCTGACCATCAGGGCTTCCAGGGCTATGACGTAGTCCAGGTGCAGCTCATCGGTCTCTTGCTCCCACACGCCGAGGTCACTGTGGGTGCGCTGGTATGCCTGCAGTAGGTGCCGGGCGGCCCGTTCCAGACGCCTGGCACGCTTTCCGGGCAAGCCTGGACTGGTGAGGCCGTCCATGACGGCATTGATCCTCGCCGACACGGCGGAGCAGAAGGCCTGTAGTCGCGGAATCTCTGCCTGCGTGATGCAGAAGCTGCCCAGCTCGCGGACTTCGGCCTCCGCCTTCCTGCCGTAGCGATCCTCGTAGGTCAGCAAGGTGGTGGGTACTTGGTGTTGCTGCAGGCCGAATTCACGGCCGCGTTGGACGTCGAACACCGCGTCGACGTGCAGGGTTTCGGGGCTCCACAGAATCAGCGGTAGCAGCGCCCTCCAGTGCCGGGATTCTGGACGCGGGCCGGTGAAGTCGAACCAGCCCGTGCCTCTGCGGTCCGGTGCACGTTCGGGGTTCTGGGCGTGGACGAAGGGTGCACCTGCCAGGAGATCGAGATCGAGTCCGCCCGGCTGGAGTCCTTGGAGGGCAGGCATGGGGCCGAACTGCCTCAGTTCGTCGACAGTGAAGGTCTGCAGGGTGTAGCGGCCCAGCGGAATCCGTGTCCCGTCGGGGAGGTCGCCGGCCAGCAGCAGCCAGTTCTCCACAGCTGGCGCGGGCGCGGCGCAAAAGGCGACGAAGCTGTTCGCGACCTCTTCTACGGGCACCGTCGCTCCCTGGGCGATCAACCGGGTCGCGTCTCCCAGTCTCGATCCGCCCAGGAGGCTGGCCCGCCTGGGCAGCCAGTCACCGTCGAACTTGCCGTAGAGGTCACGGTTCTGCGATATCGGTGCCGTCCGGGCCACCGCATTGCTCAGGGTCTCCCACGCTGGCAGCGCTGCGAGCGCTACATCAGTGATGGCCTGGGGTACGGAGGGCAGGTCGCGTGCCTGCTCGAGCCAGTCGAGGACGGCCTGACGCAGCAGGGAAGTGTCTTCCATGCGGAAGGAACGTAGCGGACCTTCGCCGCTCGCGAGACCCCACTACCCAGGGCACCGTCTCCCAGCCCGCGCCGCCATACCGGGAGCCGACGGCAAATCACCGCTGTTCGGAGCTCGACGTCTGTTCCGGACAGGCGCCGAGCAGACTGACAGCCCGGGGTAGCGCAGGGCTGCCCCGCTGCAACACGGGTCAGCCCGCCTGGATGCAGGCCGCAGTCCTCCACGCGGGCCGAGCCTGCTGGATGCGCAGCTGGGCAAGGCCTGTTCCAGACCGTCACAGGTCACCACCCGTTCCCGGGCCGTCCCGCGCGCGAGCGTGGCGCGCGCCTCAGGTGCGCCACCAGCGCATTCTCCGGCGCGTAGCGGCTGTCACCGTGGCCGGTGGTGGCGGAGCACTGGTGGCTTGGCGGGCAGTGGCGGCCGCGTTCTGCCAAGTTCGACGGAGAGTCTCGGGCAGGTGTGGGAAGTCGGTGTCGTGGCGGGCTATGTGATCGGCGATGGTGGGCAAGGCGTCGTGAGTGATGGTGATCAGCCGGCTGGTGAGGTCGAGTACGTTGCCCTGATAGCCGGTCTTGTGCAGGACCCCGGCGCCCGGGCCGCGGAAGTAGGTGATCGCTTCGACTGCCTTGTGAGGGTCGTTGCGGAGCAGGGTGTGGAGGTGCTGTGCGACTCTTTCGTCGTTGCCCCACTTCAGGTACAGGACGGCCCCGCCGACGGTGGTGACGTGAGTACCGATGAAGAATCTCAGGGCTGACGCCTGGGAGTAGCCGTCGTCTCGGACGGTGAGGCTTCTGGCCAACCGCGCGCTGGTCTCTCTGGCCTCTTCCAGGGTGTGGATTTCCTCCAGGCAGGCCTGTAGCCGGGCCCGTGGGTCCGTAGCGGCTGGGGCAGCAGCGGTGGCGGCGGTGGAGATGGCGGGGCCGGGTTCGGATACAGCGGTGGGGGGCGCCCACAAGGTGGCGGGCAGCGGAGTGGGAGGGGTGATGGGTGCGTTGGTGAGGGTGGGGAAGGCAGCAGTGCCCGCGGGTCCGTTGAGGGCAGCAGCCTGGGAGGCGAGGGCGACGGCCGGCGGACGTGTGGCCGGGGTCTTGGTCAGGGCCGCCGCCACCAGGGCGGCGAGCTGGTCGGGGATGCCGTCGAGTGTGGGTTCGGCAGCGACGATGCGGAACTCGATTCCGGTCGGCGGCCCGAAGGGGTGGCGACCGGTGGCCGCGTAGGCGGTGAGCAGTCCCCAGGCGAACAGGTCGGAGGCTGTTCCGGTCGCTGCACGCTCCAGTTGCTCGGGGGCCATCCATCCGGGCGTTCCGGTGGTCAGGCGGGTCGCGGTCACCGCGGTGGCGTCCAGGTGGTGCGCGATGCCGAAGTCCACCACGCGGGGGCCGTCCGCGGCCAGAATGACATTCGTGGGCTTCAGGTCGCGGTGGGCGACTCCAGCGCGGTGGATGCAGGTGAGCGCGTGGGCAGTGGCCGCGGCGAACGTAGCCAGGGAGGCCCCGGTCAGGGGTCCGTGGTTTTGGACGTGCTCGGCCAGGGTGCTGCCGGCGACGTACGGGGTGGCCAGCCAGGGTCGTTCGGCCTGCGCGTCGGCGGCGCTCAGCTCAAGAAGGTACGGGCCGGAAATCTTGGTGAGGGTCGCGACCTCGCGGGCGAACCGGCGGCGGTGTACAGCGTCCGCTGCGAACTCCGGGTGGAGTACCTTCACCGCTACAGGCGTCTCGCCTGGTGGATGGGCGAAGTAGACAGTGCCCATGCCGCCGGCTCCGAGACGGCGCAAGGGCCGGTATGGGCCTATCCGATCTGGCAGTCCATGCGAGTCCACCGCCACGTCCTCCATGTTCTCACCACAGGTCAGGCCGTGATCGTAGTCTCAGCGGCCGGTCCGTCAGCCGTCGTCTCATCTTCTCGTTCGCCAGGTTCGTGCTGGCACACCCGGATGCCGCCCGGCTCTAGCGCGACGTCGGCGTCGCCGAGGGCCCAGGGCACGCCAACCGCGTACAGCTCGCCGAAGGCTGGGCTGACGAGGGAGCAGGGCAGCCCAGCGACGGTGTCTGTAGCAGAGTCGTCAGTGGGCGGAGCGGGCGTACAGAGCTCAAGCCTGAAATGACGCCTTCTGCAGTGGTGCGTTCAGCTGTACTACTGAGCACGTAGAGAGACAGCGAGTGCGTCGGATCGAGGGTCCCCGTCGACAGGCCTGAACTGACGTTCTAGTTAGCCTGTGCCTTGCTTCGCCAGACGGCATGCTCGAGGCCTGCTGGGTCGTGTCCGAGCTGGGCGGCAGCGGCCTCGTACACGGCGCGCAGTTGCTGGTAGCTCAGGGCGGGGAGGCCGGCGTCGGCGGCGAAGGCGCGCAGGTGGACGTCGACGGCGATGTGGGAGCGGCCGACGAGGTTGCCGATGTAGTCCACCGTTTTGGGGCCGACGCCGTGGACGGTCCGCAGGGCAGCGCGGTTTGCTGTGTGGTCGAGCCAGGCATTCAGGTCGTCGCGGGTGTCGACGTGGTGGGCGGCCAGCAGGTCGGTGATGCGGTGGGCGATGGTGACCCTGCGGGGGTCGTGGAAGTTCATGGCGGTGGCGAGGCCGCAGGTGGCCAGGCGTGTTCGGAAGCCCTGCACGGTAGAGGCGTCCGGCCAGGCGGTTTGCAGTGCGAGGAGCCGCGGGCGGATCGTCGTCTCGTAGTTGCGGCGTGCCTGGAAGCTGGCGTCGCAGATGACGGCGCCCATGTGCGTCCAGCCGCCGGGCGCGGGGAACGGTCCGTCGCCGAGGCTGGAGCGCAGGTGGTCGGTGAGCCGTTGAACGTCGCGGCGGTTTGCGGTCATGGTTGCCGCCGTTGTGGGGGCGGGGTGACGCGCAGTCTGCGTACGTCGCCGACTCCGTTGCAGCTGGTCTTGCCGTCTTTGTGGAGTTGCTTCACCGCAGCTCTGATGTGCTTGTTGCGGGCCTGGCCGAGGACGCCGGCGAGGATCTCGTTCTGATGGTCGTCGATGGTGAAGGTGCCGAGCTGCTGCTGAAGGCCTTCGAGGTTCTTGCGGATCCTTGCAACCCATGCGCGGGCGCGCTGTTCTTCTTCGTCGTCGAAGGTGTCGCCGGCGTTGAAGAGCGTGCCCTCCTCGGTCGGAGGAAGACAGGCGCGGCGCCATTCGACCTGGGCGAGGCTGGCGGCTTCGCCGAACAGCCACATGCCTTCCTTGTGACGGCTGAAGTGGACCAGGCAGTAGGCGACCTGGTGGCGGGCGCGGTTGCGGACGTCGATGGTCCAGTAGCCGCCGCGGACGGCGCGGGCGACGCGGTCGGCGAAACCGGTGGTGATGCGTCTGACGGCTTCGGTGTTGTTCTGGGAGGCCAGGAACTCTTCGCGCCACCAGGAGCCGCCGCAGGCCGCGTCCATGGCGCGCAGCGTGGCCGGTTTGCCGGGAGTGTCCTTGGGGCTGGTGAGCAGTCCTCCGATGCGGCGTACGGCGTTGGCGTTGAAGTTGAGCAGTACCTCCGTCGCGTGGCGTCCGGTGGTTCCGTGGATGCTGCGGGAGCCGAAGATCTGCTGGGTGAGGGTCTCGAAGCTCAGTCCGAGGCCGAAGGGGTCCAGGAAGGCGAACAGGGGTGCCCCTGCGGCGCGGTCGAGGATCTGTCCGAGGTGCTTCTCGACGTGTCCCTTCAGGGCGTGTGCGGCCAGGCCCTGGGCGCTGGCTTCGCTGACGAGGGCGGCCAGGGACTGGTAGTTCTTGGGTGCGCGTTCGACGAAGTAGCAGTCGAGCTGGCGGAAGCCCGCGATGCGGGCTGCAGAGTCCAGGATCAGGGCGGGTGAGCCGGGGGTTCCGTCCTCGTAGCGGCCGGGTCCGGCGTAGCCGTCCAGGTAGACCACTCGGCCGTCCGGGGCGTACCGGCCGACCTTGCTGGCGAAGGGCATGACGTAGCTGTCGAGAATGGCGTGCTTGAGGACGGCGGCGGCCTTCTTGCTGACGAAGAACGGGCTGCTGCTGTCGAGCCCCCTTTCACCGGCGCTTTCACCGCTCAGATCGAGAACATCGTCGTCGAGCACTGCCTCTGATGCGCCCAAGATCCCGCCCTGCCAGCTCGAAGGACATGATTAGGCTGATTTTGCGACAGATACCGTGGTTGTGTACCGGTGTTGCGCACAAATGGCTTGTCCAGGCCCGGCCAACTGTGCGGCTGCAGACGAGGAATGACTGCTTCCGGCCGGGAGGTGGCCGACCGGCATCCTCACCTGCATGCCCGCACGCTGTGGACGGAGTCCGGCTTCCGGGGACACGGGGTGCACTGCTGCTGCGGACCCCGAAGTGGGGTGACGCTGCTGTTAAATCCGGCCTCAGCGTGCGGGCAGGGCCAGGGCGCGGTGAGGCATGGCGTCCCAGGTGCGGCCTTCCAGTTCGCGGCCGCCGGCCTTGGGCGTGCGTCCGCCCCACTGCTTGAAGAAGAAGGCCACCTCGGCCTGCTGGCAGGTGTCGCGGATGTGCGTGACCCAGGCCGCCTCGAGCGGCCGGTGGCCAGGGCCGGACTCGCCTCCGGCGATCACCCAGTCGATCCCGGACAGCTCCAGCCCGTGCAACGGGCCCAGCAGAGGCTCGCACGAGAGGAACTTCACCGCGGCGGGGATCTGCCGCAGGTCGTCGACGCGGGCCAGTTCCTTCGCACTCTCCACCGACACGCCCATCCAGAGGTTGGCCGGCCACTCAAGCCGGTCGGCGACCTGCCGAAGACGCCGGGCACGCTTGGTGAGGACTTGATAGGTGTGCTGAGGGGTGTCGGCGATCACCTCAAAGACGCGGCGCACGTAGTCCAGCGGCACACGGGCATGGAAAAGGTCGCTCATGGAGTTCACGAACACCGTGCGCGGACTCTTCCAGCCGTAGGGGACATCCAGTGCCCCCGGGTGCAGTGTCAGCCCGAACCCCGGCCCGGAGGTGCGCGGATCACCGTCAGCCTGATACTTCGCCGACCCCATAGCCTTCAGCCGCCTGGCCAGCGCGAGCGCGTAGCAGTTGTCGCAGCCTGCCGAGACGCGGTCGCATCCCGTGGTCGGGTTCCACGTCGCCTCGGTCCACTCGATCGCGCTGCGATCACTCACCGGCCGGCCCTCCATCCTCTCGAACCGCACCCGTTCACCGGGGTGCGGGCCATGCCCGCCCTGCGAACGAAGCGCCGCACCACCGGATACCGGCATCCAATCATCCGGCACAGGCGATGCTCCCAGAAACCCCAAAATCGAACGTGCGTGCCCAATATAGAAAGGCCGGGAAGGCTCTGTATCTGCGTCTGTACCCCCGCACCACGCCAGTGCCGACCCTTCCATAAAGCGCCCATAAGGCACACATCTGGCGCCCGCGCACTAGTAGTGCTTGGTCATGTTGGTGCGGGGTCTGGCATGTCGCGGTGACAGGTGGGGCAGGCGCCGGTCCAGGTCGCGAGGAGTATCTGCAGCTCGCGGACGACTCGGTAGAGGCTCAGGCCGACGCCGTCTCTT
>NZ_JAVRFH010000125.1:0-6802 GCF_031845825.1 Streptomyces lancefieldiae
ACCAGCAACACCGAACGCACCGCAGCCCTGACAGACTTCCTGCACACCTACAACCACCACCGCTGCCACACCGCACTCGGCGGCAAGCCACCCATCAGCCGTGTGAACAACGCTGCGGGTCAATACAGCTAGGGCCCGGCCCGGGCCGGGCAGCCGGGGCTACCCACGCAGGATCAAGGATGGGCGAAAGGGTTCGTGACCATCTTCCGGGGCGGGCAGTACTCGAGCAACGGTGTGGGACGGATCCGGCCACAGCAGGCCGTGCCGTATCAGGCGGTCGATGGGTCGGGACCCGCGCAGTCGCAATCGGCCCAGACCGTCTTGCCGCCGGGCGGATACGGCTCGACGCCCCAGCGGTCGGCGAGGGCGGCGACCAGGAACAGGCCGCGGCCGGACTCGGCGTCCAGGGGCGTTTCGCCCTCCACGGGCGGCGACGGGAGGCACTCGCCCCGGGCGTCGGTCACGGCGATGCGCAGCAGGCCGGCCACAGGGTCGAAGGTGAGGCCGAGCCGGAAGTCGCGGCTGTGCACACGACCGTGCAGTGCGGCGTTGGCGGCGAGTTCGGCCACGATCTGCTCGGTCCGCTCGGTGACGCCGGGTGACACCTCCCAGGACATGAGCTGCCCGACGGCGAGCAGCCGGGCGAGCCGGGCTCCGCGCCGGGTGGACGACAGGAGCTGGGCGAACGTGCGTACGGTGGGGGCGTGTTGGTGAGCGGTCGTGTTCATGGGACCACGGTGACGGGTGTGCGGGGGTGTGTTCCACACATACCGCCCGTACGCTAAGTCAGCGTACGGGCACATTCCGTGTACAGTACGGCGGTTCGTACGTCACGCTGGGTGAGGCGTGACGAACGGGGCGGGTGCGAACCGGAGGTGGCCGCGGATGATCGACGGCGGTGTGATGGAGCACGAGGAGATGCCGGGCGGCGAGGCGGACCGGGAGCCTGATCCCTCGGACAGTCTGCGGACGTTCGGGGCGGTCATGCAGGCGCTGCGCGAACACGCTGGGTACAGCAGGACGGAGTTCGCCGACCTGGTGAGCTTCTCCAAGCACACGGTGGAGTCGGTCGAGCTGGGACGCCGGATGCCCGACGTGGCGCTTGTGGAGCGCTCCGAGGAGGCTCTGGGCAACACGGGCGCGCTACGGAGGTCGGCGAAGTACGTGACGCGGGGGCGCGGGGACGTGGGCCTCGCGGCCTGGTTCCGTCAGTGGGCCCGGCTGGAGCGGGTGGCGGTGAGCCTGTGCACGTACGAGTGCCGGCTGGTGCCGGGGTTGTTGCAGTCGGAGGGGTACGCGCGGGCGGTGTTCGAGGGGACCGTTCCAGTGGCGCCGGACAGCCTGCTGGAGGACTTCATGGCCCGGCGGATGGAACGAAAGCGGATGCTGTTCGAGCGGCCGACGACGCCGTTCAGCTTCATCGTCGAAGAACACGTCTTCCGGCGCAGGTTCGGGGGCACGGGACAGATGCGGGAGATGTTCGACCATGTGCTGGAGCTGAGCGCGCCGCGGAACGTGACGCTTCAGGTCGTGCCGTTGGAAGCCGGGTTGCATGCCTGTCTCGATGGACCGGTGCGGCTTCTGGAGACCCCGAAGGGGCAGCGATATGCATACTCCGAAGGGCAGCAGAACGGTCGCCTGATCTCCGACGTGAAAGAGGTGAGCCTTCTCTCTCAGCGCTATGACACACTGCGCTCGCAGGCCCTGAACGCCAAGGACTCGCGGGGCCTGCTGGAGCGACTCCGAGGAGAGCTATGAGCACGAGGCCGGAACTGGCGTGGTTCAAGTCCAGCTACAGCGGCAGCCAGGGTGACGACTGCGTGGAGGTTGCCATCACCGGGCAGGCCGTGTGTGTACGAGACTCCAAGGACGTCGCGCGTCCTCACCTCGCCGTCGGGCGCGAGGAGTGGGCGCGGTTCGTGAGGCTCATGATGACGGAGGCGTGAGCGGTGTAAGAGCCGCCGACAGGTGACTGGATGCACGGGACGGTGCCGCCCGGCGGCACCGGTGGATCCGCCCACGAACGCAGCGAGCGCGACTTTTCTGGGTGTGGCGTCAGTTGGCCACTACGTGCGCTCAACTCATCGGTGAGCCGACCGGATTCCCGTCCCATGTGAACGGGACTCCGGCGACATGGGCACAGGGGACCCCCCAGCGCACCGAGGCCGGTGGCATCTCCACCCCGTCACCCGAACGCCGGCATCACCCGCTCGGCGATGAGCCGCAGCTGCGTGTTCACATCCGCCGCCCCCGCGAGGTCGCGGCCCGTGAACGCCTTCACCAGAGCGCGGTCGGTGATCGCGCAGATCATGTGGTTCACGCCGCTGGGAGCGATGTCCCGTTCGATCTTCTCCCGGCACTCCTCGGGCGTGCCCGCGACGGAGAGGCGCTCGGCGATCTCCGGGGTGGTCAGTTCGATGCCGCGGGCCAGGTCGCCGGCGCCGATCGCGTCGATGACCGGTTTCAGTTCCGCCGGGTCCACACCGTTGCGGCGCAGTTGTTCCTCCGGCATCGAGGACGCGTAGATGCCGACCATGCTGCGCGCCGCCTCCTTGGCGGCCGCCGAGTCGGGGCCGGTCGCGAAGACCACCCAGGCCCCGATGTCCAGGGAACGCCAGTCCTTGCCGGCGCGCTCCGCGCCCGCCCGGATGTGGTGCACGGCGTAGTCGTAGGCCTCGCGGGTGTAGCTGAGGGCGTGGTGACAGCCGTCGGACAACTCGCCCGCCGCCTCGAAGGACTTCGGCCCCCGCATCGCTCCGAGTTTCAGCGGCAGTCGGCTCTGCACGGGCCGGGCGAACGTGAACAGGCCGTCGTACGAGAAGAACTCGCCGTCGTACGTGATGGCGCCCTCGTCGAGGAACGTGCGCATCACGTGCAGGGCTTCCTTGACGCGGGAGAGCGGCCTGGTGCGGGCCCAGTCGATGCGGTACTGCGCGAGCAGGCCGAAGTTGCCGCTGGACAGGACGCCTTCGGCGCGACCGCCGGAGAGTTCGTCGAGCGTGGCGAGGGCCTGGGCGATCAGGGTCGGCTCGCGCAGCGTCACGGGGGAGACGCTCGGGCCGAGGCGGATCCGGCTGGTGCGGCCCGCGGCGGCGGCGAACAGGAGCCACAGGTCCTTGTGCCAGGTCTCGTCGGCGGCGTAACAGGCGTGGAAGCCGAGTTCGTCGGCGAGCCGGATGGACTCCAGGGACTCGGCCAGGGGGTAGTCGGGGAGCATGGCGTAGCTGAACTTCACGAGCGCCACCTTCCGGTGCCGGGAACGGCGTGCGGGTGCGTTGTGCTCTGCCTCCCCGAGGATGTGAGCCGACGCTCGCCGCTGTCCAGAGGCCCTGCGGTCGAAACTTTCGGCGAGGGGTCTCATCATTTCTGATCAACGCACCGGATGGCCTTTTGGTGGTCCGCTTCGGTGGTTGTCAGATGTGGGATGAGCTGGTTCTTCTTCCTTTTGGTGGGGCCCGGGGTGAGGCCGAAGGTTTCGAAATATTTACCGAAAGTGTTGACGCTTGTCGGGGACAGGCCAACACTGGCGCCGTTGTCGCACCCGCACGAGACCTCACGAGAGGAAGCACCCGCATGAACGTGCTCGTCCGACCCGGGCGCCGCAGAAGCGGTCCCGTCACACTGCTCGTCAGAAGTGCGTGGGCCTTCGCGCTGGCCGCCCTGGCCGCGATGATGATGCCGGGCACCGCCCACGCCGGCACGGTCGTCACGACCAACCAGGAGGGCACCAACAACGGCTACTACTACTCGTTCTGGACCGACAGCCAGGGCACCGTCTCCATGGACATGGGGTCCGGCGGGCAGTACAGCACCTCGTGGCGCAACACCGGCAACTTCGTCGCGGGCAAGGGCTGGAGCAACGGCGGACGCCGGACCGTGCAGTACTCGGGCACCTTCAACCCGTCCGGCAACGCGTACCTGGCCCTGTACGGGTGGACGTCGAACCCCCTCGTCGAGTACTACATCGTCGACAACTGGGGCACCTTCCGACCCACGGGCGAGTTCAAGGGCACCGTGACCACCGACGGGGGCACCTACGACATCTACAAGACGACCCGCTACAACGCGCCCTCCGTCGAAGGCACCCGCACCTTCGACCAGTACTGGAGCGTGCGGCAGTCCAAGCGGACCGGCGGCACCATCACCACCGGCAACCACTTCGACGCGTGGGCACGGGCCGGAATGCCGCTGGGCAACTTCAGCTACTACATGATCATGGCCACCGAGGGCTACCAGAGCAGCGGCAGCTCCAACATCACGGTCGGTGGAACGGGCTCCGGCGGTGGCGGCGGTGGCGGTGGCGGTGGCGGTGGCTGCGCCGCGACGTTGTCGGCCGGGGAGAAGTGGGGGGACCGGTACAACCTCAACGTCTCGGTCAGCGGGGCCAGTGACTGGACCGTGACGATGAACGTGCCGTCCCCGGCGAAGGTCCTGTCCACCTGGAACGTCAACGCCAGTTATCCCAGCGCCCAGGTGCTGACCGCCAAGTCCAACGGCAGCGGCAACAACTGGGGCGCGACCATCCAGGCCAACGGCAACTGGACCTGGCCCACGGTCTCCTGCAGCGCGGGCTGACACCACCCGGTACGAGGAAGCGAGGAGAAGCATCCCCATGCGCACCAGACCACGTCCGTCGTCATGGCGGCCCCTGGTCACCGGGGTGGCCGTCGCCGCCCTGGCCGCCGCGGGCACCGTCGTCGCCGGCGCCGCCCCCGCGCAGGCCGCCGCCTGCAACGGCTACGTCGGGCTCACCTTCGACGACGGCCCCTCCGGCACCACCCAGGCCCTGCTCAACGCGCTCAAGCAGAACGGGCTGCGGGCCACCATGTTCAACCAGGGCCAGTACGCGGCCCAGAACCCGTCCCTGGTCCGCGCCCAGGTCGACGCCGGCATGTGGGTCGCCAACCACAGCTACACCCACCCGCACATGACCCAGCTCAGTCAGGCGCAGATGGACTCGGAGATATCCCGGACCCAGCAGGCCATCGCGAGCGCGGGCGGCGGCACACCCAAGCTGTTCCGTCCGCCGTACGGCGAGACCAACTCGACGCTGCGCTCGGTCGAGGCCAAGTACGGCCTGACCGAGGTGATCTGGGACGTCGACTCGCAGGACTGGAACAACGCCAGTACCGACGCGATCGTGCAGGCCGTGTCCCGGTTGGGCAACGGCCAGGTCATCCTCATGCACGACTGGCCCGCCAACACGCTCGCGGCCGTCCCGCGCATCGCACAGACCTTGGCGAGCAAGGGCCTGTGCTCCGGCATGATCTCGCCGCAGACCGGCCGCGCGGTCGCCCCCGACGGCGGCAGCGGGGGCGGTGGCGGTGGCGGTGGCGGTGGCGGTGGTTGCACCGCGACGTTGTCGGCCGGGCAGCGGTGGGGGGACCGGTACAACCTCAACGTCTCGGTCAGCGGGGCCAGTGACTGGACCGTGACGATGAACGTGCCGTCCCCGGCGAAGGTCCTGTCCACCTGGAACGTCAACGCGAGCTATCCCAGCGCCCAGGTGCTGACCGCGAAGTCCAACGGCAGCGGCGACAACTGGGGCGCGACCATCCAGGCCAACGGCAACTGGAACTGGCCCACGGTCTCCTGCAGCGCGGGCTGACACCACCCGGCACATCCGCGGCACGGCCCGCGGTGCGGCGGCCTCCAGCAGCCGTACCTCGGGCCGTGCCCTGCCCTGGCTCGTGGCCCGACCGTCATCGCCCTGGGGCTCGTGGCCCGACCGTCACGGCCCCGGCGTCAGCGACCGACCCGCCACCCGGTCCAGGTGCCGCCCGAACACCTCCCGCGCCTCGGGCGTCAGGGTCCGCAGCGCCACCAGGGCCGTGATCACGACGTCGCACAGCTCCGCCTCGACGTCGTCCCACGTGTGGGTGACGCCCTTGCGCGGGTTCTGGCCGGTCGCGCCGATCACCGCCTCGGCGACCTCGCCGACCTCCTCGGACAGTTTCAGCATGCGCAGCAGCAGACCCTCCCTGCCGCCGACGGGTTGGTCCGCCTCCAGCCACGTCCACAGGGCGTCGATGGTGGTCCATAGGTCTTCGGGGGCGTTGCCGCGGTCGTCGCTCATGGCGGGCAGCCTGCCACGGGCGGCGCGAGCAGCGGAGCGGTACGTCAGTCGAACAGTGGTTCCTGCTGCCCCTCCGCCGCCCTCCGTACCCGCCGGTTCCGTGCTCCCACGACGACCGCCGTGGCCGCGGCCGTCGCCGCGAAGGCGGCCGGGACCATCCAGTTGCGGTTGGCTGCGTGGCCCAGCGCGTGGTCCAGGGAGAGGCGGCCCGGGCCCGTGACCGCGAGGCCGGCGGCCGTCAGGCCGAGGGAGACCGCGTACTCGTAGCCGCCGGCCTGGGCGAAGAAGCCGTTCGGGGCGTGCACCGCCGCAGCGCCGGCCATCGCACCGGCCGCGGCCGCCCCCGCGGCCGGGGTGGCCAACCCCAGGGCCAGCAGCGTCCCGCCGCCGGCCTCGGCGAGGCCCGCCGCGGTGGCGCTGGCCCGGCCCGGCGTGTAGCCCATGGCCTCCATGGCCTGGCCGGTGCCCTCGATCCCGCCGCCGCCGAACCAGCCGAGCAGCTTCTGCGCGCCGTGCGCGGCCAGGACGCCGCCGGTACCCAGTCGGAGCAGCAGCAGACCCAGGTCACGCCGGTCATAACAGTTCACGTCGACTCCTTCGCGGACGACAGCGGCTCACCTCCCCACCGTCCCACCGTCGCACCCCGGACACCGCGCGGGCCCGTCACGGGCGCCGTTCGAGTGGCGGGCCGGGTGGCGACGCGGGTAGTGAGGCGGTCGACGGGCC
>NZ_JAVRFH010000126.1:0-5840 GCF_031845825.1 Streptomyces lancefieldiae
GGTCCGGCCAGATCAGGTCCGTGCTGCACTCCTGCTGTCCGGATCCTGCCCGTTCCGCCCTGTTCAGCGGCGTCGCGGGCAGGATCCCGGGTCATACAAAGCGAAGGCCAGCCGTGCGCGTGCGCTTCGGGTCCCGAACGCCTCGGGCTCGGTGGCCGGCACCCAGCTCTCGATGGCCGGAACGCCGGGTCAGCGCTGACCGTACGGCTACGCGCCCTGGATGCCGGTGGCCGCGGGGTGGTTGAGGTAGGCGGCCAGCGACCGCTCCAAGTCCAGGACCACATCCGTTGCGTCGCCGGTCACCGGCGGGTCCTGCACATAGCCGTGGGGCGGGCGCCAGTTCCGTCCGGGCTCTTCCAGACCCGGCAGCGGCTCACCCGCGGGTGCTCCTCCCCACAGGTGGGCGACCTCGGCAGCGACGTCCTCCGGCAGTGCCATGACAGGGCAGGCCAGATCACTCAGGCAGCTGCCCAGAGATTCGTCCGGTGCCGCTTCGAGGAAGGTGAACCAGCCGCTGGTGTCCATCCACCCCACCACCCAGCGCAGCGGCAGGTCCTCACCCGGCTCGCGGTCCTCGTCGTCCTCGCCGAGGGTGATGTAGATGCGGCGGTCCTCATCGACGTTCACGTCCCAGTCGGCGATTCGGCCGCCGCGGCCCCGGATGGCGGCGACGACGGCCAGTGCGTAGGCGTCGGCGGTCTTGTGGAAGGGGACCGTGCCCCACAGCTTCGTGGCCTGGTCCTCGAGCATGCCCCGCTCGCTGCGGGTGAGCTGCAGCTGGCCGCCGTCGGGAAAGAGGTCCTGCGGGTCCTGGCCGGGCACGATGTCCCAGCCCGTCCAGGACAGGCTGTTGCGCAGGCTGTCCGTGTTGTACACGCTGCGGGTGTGGCCGTCGAGCGACATCTCCAGGGCGCCCCGCTCGCCCGGGGTCAGCCGGGCGGTCGCGGTGCGCGGGGTGTGATGCTGGCGCAGAGCCGGTGTGTACTTCGCGCCCTGGCGGGCGGCCCGGCGAGCCTTCTTGGCGGCGGTGGACTGCTTCTTCGGCATGGCGTACTCCTCGGCGCGACGGTCCCACGCTGCCGTCGGCGGTCGGTACTCACACCAGGCAGAGATCAGCGCGGGCCCCGGGAGACCTTGACCGGCAAAGTCACCGTGCGGCGTGGGGCGCCAGTGACGACGGCGGACGGCAGTACGCGGCTAGCCGTTGGATCATCAACGGTAGCGGGCACCACTGACACCGACCCCGAGCGGGCGATCAGCCTGCGGCAACAGCGGTCGGCCGCCGGTACGCCGGTATGTGCGGATGAGGCCCGCAGTGGCTTCGCGCGTGAAGCCGTCGCCTCCTTCAACCACCGGGCCGGGCAGCGGATCGGCCCGCCCATACCCGGGTGCCGGCCGTCCGGCCAGGTACACGCACAAGGCGTCAAGCCGCCCCACCAGCGCTCCCGCAGGCCCACCCGCCACCGAGCGGCCAGCGCGCAACCGGCGCCGCCGGGAGCCTGCCGGCCGGGCGGCCCCGGTCAGAGGCTGCGCAGCACGGCGACGACTTTGCCGAGGATGGCGGCGTCATCTGCCGGCAGCGGTGCGTAGGCCGGGTTGTGCGGCACCAGCCAGACGTGGCCGCCCTCCCGGCGTAGGCGTTTGACCGTGGCCTCGCCGTCCAGGAGCGCGGCGACGATGTCGCCGTGGTCGGCGGAGTCCTGACGGCGGACCGTGACGATGTCGCCGTCGCAGATCGCGGCGTCGATCATGCTGTCGCCCCGCACTTGAAACCGACGGGTTCCCAGAATCCTGGAGCATTCTCGCGAGGAACCCGACGGGGTCGTGCCCGTAAATACCACGTTGCCCGTTGAGTTCACCGTCCGTGGAGCGCCTCCTCCGCTGTCAACAACGTATGAGCGTGCCACGCGCCCGCCCGGAACCACACGAGTACCGCCCCGCGGCCAGAAGTGCACTGGCGGCGGGGCGGTCAGGTACAAGGTTGTGCGGCTACTGCCCGCTCGACACGGACTCTGTGTACACCAGTTGGTGGTTCTGCCAGGTGTGCCGATAGGTGACCTCGTCGCCGCTGGGACAGCACACTGGGTCCTCAGGGGTGGCCCACCGTACGCGAGAGGTGATCTGGGTGCCGTTCTGTGCGGCCAACTCGCGGAAGCTGTATGCCGTGCCCTCCTTAACCATGCCGACGTATCGGTTTCCGTAGAACAGCATGATGATCTGCGCGGACCCGTCACCGCCTTCCGGGCCACAGTTCCCGCACGCCTGCACAGCACGCAAAGGACCACGGAGTTCCTTCAAGCCCTCTCGTCCTGTCGGAACGTACCCATCGGACTTGAATACGTCCGCTGACGCAGGGTTGAATTCTGCGGTCGCGGAGGCCCCAGTGCTGGTCGGGCACAGGTAGTCCAGCAGACCACCGGGCACCTTCATATCTTTCACCTTAGTGCACGTCGCACCATGGCTGCTGCTGCCCGCAGGCCCATCAACACCCAGCATCGTGACCGCCGGCGTCAACCTGTCGCCCTTGCGTTTGAACAGAGTGGCGGACACCCGGTCCGCATAGAGGTCAGGCACCCAGTCGACGACCGCCCAATCCCTCCAGCACTTCCGTCCTGTCACACTCACGTCTTCGGGCTCAGTCACTTCCTTCAGGTCCGCTACCGCCGCCCTCGTGGTGGCTGCGTCAGGGCAGGCGGTCGGATTCTCCCGGGCTGCCTTGTCGGCCGGAGACTCGCGCAAAGTATTTTCCCAGAGCACCCGATCCCAGTGATAGAGGTCCGAGATCTCCACTGAACCCTTCTCGTACCCGAGCCAGCCCAGATCGAGCCCCGCAGATGTGTACACGCCACCGCGCAGTTCCGTTTTTATGGTTCCCTGCTGCCCAAAATCTTCCTTATGTACAAGCTTTAGACCGGGGGTGATCTCCAGATACGGGCCCGCAACGTCGTACAGTTTGAAAGTGAGCCGCGCGCCAATCTTGAGGCTCATTTCCGCTTCAAACGAGGGCGGCCCATCAACGGTGAATTCGTTGTCGAAGTCGGCGATGCCTTTCGCCTTCCCGCCGTCCGGAACTTCAATACCCGCCTTGAAATGAGCTTTCTGGCTGGCTTTCACGGCAAGTTTGCCACCTACGCCGAAGACGCCGGTAAGAGCACCCTTCACGTGGATCACTACAACCAGCGGCCCCAAGGGGACCGTGACTGTCCCGAGGGAGAATCCGTCGTTCTTGCGGTTCCAGGAGAGGTCATTTTTGGGATCTGGGTAGAGCCAGCGTGCATCACACTTGGCTTCTACGGCGTTCGACTTGGCATCGATCCCGGCCGTTTGGGATGCGGTCAACGTCCACCGCAGCCCCTTCTGACGACCCTTGTCCCAACTGGTCTCCAAGGTCATCCTTGGCGTGGAGGCCGTGAACGCCAGGTCTGTTGCCAGCGGTAGCAGAAGGCCATTGGTGCACTGAAGACTGCCCCCCCTTCTTGGGATCATCCTTGTCCGCCCCGAGATTTGTGCTGCCATCTCTGAACTTGTGCAGGAACGTGAAACCACCCTCGCCGTCCGCCTCCAGTTCAGGTTCCTCAGCGGTGGCGGCACCAAGGGCGAGATGGCTCGCCGGCATGACCCCAGTCCCCGCAAAGGCTGCCTGACTCACTGCGCCCTTCCGGCGCACGGCCGACTCGGGCGAAACAACGGGCGCGTCCACCACGCTGAGGCGTCCTTGAGGCACTGCCTCCCGCAGCGTCGCTGGCTTCGTTACTGCGATCACTCCGTCGCCGCTTGTGCGGACGCCGGTAACCCTTCTCAGCAGCCCTTCCGGGGTATGCGGGCCGACCCCAGCCACGAGCACGTCACCGACGGCAAGCTTCTTCGCGGTGGTGCTGCCGAGTGCCATAGTGACTGATGCGCCGTCAACCCCGCGGATATCTGCAACGTCGACAGGCTTCGTCGTATGAGGGATGACCGTGTCGTAGTCAACCGTTACAGATGCCGTACCTCCAGCAGGTACCGTGACAGACTGCTCCACGTCCGGGGGGTACAGGTCGTGGTCGGTGCCGCTCACCTTGCCTGCAGTAATGGTGTACTGGCCCGGCTTCACACCGGTGAGGGTGCTGGTTTCAGTGACGTGTTTCGTCATGCCTTCCGGTCCCCGCACCGTCACGTCCCCGACCTTGCCGTCGGGAAGGCTTCCAACACGCACCCGAAGCTGCCCTTCGGACTGCCAGGGCAGCCAGCCCTCTCTCACTGCGACGGCCGTGCCACCGACCATGCAGGCGACCACGACGAGGATGACCCAGCGTCCCCATCGTGTAGATACTCTTCCGGCCATCCGTGTCCCTTCCTAGGCCCATGTACGCGGCGCACGATACGGTCGGCCGCCTACCCAGGCTCCAGAACCGGCCATCACCTCTCTCCTGGAACAACGGCAGCCAGAAGCACACTTCGGTCGGGCAGCGCCCCGGCACCCATTCCGGGCGCCAGCAGCGGCACCGCGGGCAATAGGCGGTGATCAGGGCTCAGCCTCTCAGGCTGCCCGCCCGCCTCTCCCAGTCCACGGAATCAGCGCGACGGCCCTCAACCTGACGAAGCACTATTAGGGGGCGATGGGGCCCTTCTTCTTGTCCGGATGTGCCGACAGGACGTAGCGGGTGGCGGAGAGGTTGGACAGGCCGAAGAGCTCCATCAGCCGGACGGGGTCGGCGCTGTGACGCGCCTCGTCGACGATTCGGTCCACGCGCAGGCGGCCGGCCGGCAGGCCGACTCGCTGGAAGAGCAACTGGACCACGCCGGCGCTGATGGGCGGGCCGGAGTCGTCGACGGCGGTGTTGCGGGTGACGAAGAAGTGGGGGTTGGAGCTGTCGGGCCAGCGCCGGTGGCGCTGGAGCTCCCACGCGGTGACCAGGCGCAGGGTGAAGGCGTCGAGGTAGATGACGTGGTCCATGCGTCCCGCCCGGCGCAGGCGCAGTTGGCCCATACTGCGGTCGAGGTCGGTTCGCCGGAGGTGGGCGAGCTGTCCGGGGGAGGAGGGCGTAGATGGCGACGAAGGTGACCATGAGGCGGTCGCGCGGGTCGTCGAGGCGATCCAGGAGACCGGCGATGCGGTCGGAGGGCAGCGCGGTCGGCACGGATCGGCTGCTGGTGAGGGAGACGCTGCGGGCCGGGTCTCGGAAGACGAGGCGTTCGCGTCTGAGGGCCCTGAAGAAGGAGCGCAGTGCGGTGTGCAGGCGGCGGGCCTGGTCGCCGTGGAGCGGGTCCAGGGCGTCCTCGATGTGCTTCTTGGTAATCTCGCGGGGATCGGTGAGCCCGTCGGCGCTCCACGCTTCGAGGGTGCCCACGATGGCGCCCACGTAGTTCTCGACGGTCTTGGGGCTGCGGGCCCGGCTGGAGGTGCTGCCCTGGCCGAGGAGTACATCGATGAAGGTGTGCACCGCGGTGGAGAAGGCCAGGCGGGCGAGGGCGGTGGCGTGGTGCCGGGCGCGGGCGATGTGCGGGTCGATGGGCGGCTGTGTGGCGAGCAGGCCGCGTTGGCGGAGGTAATTGATGACGCGGGCGCTCTGGAGGTCGGCTCTCGTAGAGGCCAGGGCCCGGATGTCGCTCTCCTGTAGGGGAGCCTCGGCGCCCAGGTGCCCGGTCACGATGCGCAGGGTTCGGATGCTGCTGTTGAAGAAGGCGGTGTTCCATCCGCGGCTGCGCATGGAGCTGGTGCGCGACGGATGAGGTGCTCTTGAGGTGGACCGCCGCGCCGATCTCGCGCATCGAGGGCGGGTACCCCTGGCGGGCGACGGTGCGCTCGATGAAGGTGACGATGTCCGCCTGCCGGGTCGTGAGTCCGTCGGGGCCGGTGA
>NZ_JAVRFH010000127.1:0-5598 GCF_031845825.1 Streptomyces lancefieldiae
CCCCCCCGCGCGCCCCCACGACATGGGCTGGGCGTTACGCGCTCTTGGGACTCTTGCGCGCGGCGCTGCGTCCGGCCTCGGGGACGGGGCGCTCGCCGCGCGCCATCGCGGTGAACGCGGCGCCCGGGCGGAACACGATCCGCCTGCCTGCGGGGACCAGGACTCGTTCACCGGTCTGCGGATTGCGTGCGCGGCGCGCGGGGGTGTGGACCGCCTGGAGCTTGCCGAACCCGGTCACGGAGACGGCGTCGCCGTCCAGGACGCGCCGGACCAGCGTGTCCAGCACCAGTTCCAGGGCCTCAGCGGCCCGGGCGGTGGAGATGCTGCCGTTGGCCGCGATCTCCTTGATCAGCTGCTGCTTGTTCAAGGTACTTCTCGTTTCTGCTCATGAAGTCGGCGTGCTCGAAGAGGCGCTCGTGGCGCCACCGCTCGCCCAACTCCCCTAAGATTACTGCAATAAATCCAATTAAGCAACTCACGGGGAGGGGGTGAGCCCACGGAAGAGCGCGGTGGCGGGGCGTGAAGCCCGGCCTCCCGCCCCGCCACCGCGTCCACCGGATCAGCCGAGGTAGTCCATGACCAGTGCGGCGAAGGCGTCCGGCGAGAGCACCTCCACACCCAGCTGCTGGGCCCTGGCCGCCTTCGTGCTCAGCTTGCCGCCGGCCGCCGGAGCAGCGACGAGGTAGTCCGTGTTGGCGGTGACGCTGCTGCCCGCCTGGCCGCCGGCCTTCTGGATCAGCGCGGTCATGTCGCTGCGCCCGAGGCCTTCGAGGAAGCCGGTCATCCTTCCGGTGACGACCACGACCTTGCCGGTCAGCGGCCCCTGGCCCGTGCTGGCGGCCTCGGGCTCCGTCAGGGTGACGCCCGCGGCCACGAGCTTGTCGATGACCGGCCCCTGGTCGGCGAGCTGCTGGACGATGACGGGCGCCTTCTCCGCGCCGATGCCGTCCACCTCGCGCAGGGCCGCCGCGTCCGCGCGGCGGATGGCCTCCATGGTTCCGAAGTGGGCAGCGATCCGGCGGGACATGCTGCGCCCGGTGCCGACGATGCCGAGAGCGCAGAGGATGCGGTTGAGCGGCAGTGACTTGGCCTGCTGGATCTGTTCGGCCAGCTTGGCTCCGCGCCTGGCGCTGCCGGAGGCCTCGGTGAGCTGTTCGGTGCTGAGGGTGAAGAGGTCGGCGACATCCCGGACGGCTCCGGCGTCAACGAGGGCCTTGATGTACCGGGCGCCCAGGCCGTCGATGTCGAGCTGGTCGCGCCCGGCGGCGTACTCGATCAGGGCGGGCAGACGGCACGCGGTGCCCTTGACGCAGCGCCACCGCTCCTGGCTCTTGTCGATCTCTCCGCCGCAGTTCGGGCACCGCTCCGGCAGCGGCACCGGCACGGCGTCCTTGGGCCTGCGGGCCACCACCGCGGCCTCGACCCTGGGAATCACATCGCCGGCCTTGTGCACGGTCACCGTGTCGCCCAGGTGGAGATCCCTGCGTCGGATGTCGCCGGGGTTGTGCAGCGTGGCACGCGACACCATGCTTCCTTCCACCTCGACGGGCTCCAGCTCGGCGGTCGGCGCGATCATGCCGGTCCGACCCGTCTCCCAGCTGACAGCGGTGAGCACGGTCATGCGCTCCACGGCCGGCAGCTTGTGGGCGACCGCCCAGTACGGGAACCGGCTCCCGGCCCCCAGTGCGGCCTGCTCAGCCGCGCTGACGGCCTTGACGACGACACCGTCGATGTCGAACGGCAGCGAGCCGCGCTGTTCCCTGATCTCCTCGACGCGCCGTGCAGCCTCGGCCAGCGTGTCCACCACGACGCTGCCGGTCGGCGTGTCGCTGATCGTCTGGACCCCCGCATCGCCGACCGCCTTCAGGACTTCCAGGTGCGTGGCTCCCACGGGTACGAACGTCTCTCCCGGAAGGTCGACCGCGCCGAACGCGAAGAACGTCATCGGCAGCGTGTAGTCGCGGTCCCTGGCCCGCAGCGTGCCGGAGGCCCCAGCGCGCGGGTTGGCGAACGGCTTCGCACCGTGTGCGGCACGCACCTCGTTCGCGCGCTGGAACTGGTCACGGGTAAACAGGGCCTCGCCGCGCACTTCGAACGTCAGCGGCTCCGTCAGCCGGACGGGCAGTCCGACGATCGTGCCGGCCACGTGGCTGATGTCCTCACCGTGGCTGCCGCTTCCCCGGGTGAGAACCTGGGTCAGGCGGCCGCGGACGTAGCGGGCTGCGATGGCGTTGCCGTCGAGCTTGGCCTCTACTGCCCAGCCACCGGCGAGAGGGCGGCCCAGCCTCCGGTCCGCCGAGGCTCCCCAGTCGAGCAACTGCTCGCGGCTGAAGACGTTGTCCAGCGACAGCATCACCTTCGTGTGGGGGACATCGCCCGTCGGTGCCGCGCCCGCCCCGACCTTGCCGGTCGGAGAGTCCGCGGCAACGTCCTGCGGGTGGTCCTTTTCCCAGGCCGCGATGGCTCGGATGAGCCGGTCGTAGGTCACGTCGTCGAGCGGGCTGTCCCCGTCGCCGAAGTAGGCCTTGGCGGCCTCGACCGCCTGGCGGACCGCTGCCAGGTAGTCGTCGCGGCTGGACAGCACCGGTTCTGAGGCAAGGGTGGTCATGGAGAATCCCGATTCATATGAGATGTGGTGATGTGGCGGCGCATCAACATGCCGCCGCGGGACGGCCCGCCGGGCGGCGGGCCGTAGAAGGAGGGCGCAGAGCCGGGGTGTCAGGCCCGGCTGCCGACGGCGACGGCCGCGGCGATGTGCGCCAGCTTGGTGCGCAGGGTGAGGGACATGGAGGCGTACGCGGGCACCATGTCGGGGTGCTGCGTGCCGAGCAGCCACTCCTCAACGAGCGCCAGCCGCGCCCGCAGCCGGGCATCCTGTTCAGCGAGCTGTGGGGAGGCCGCGCCGACAGGGACAGGCAACTCGGGAGCTTGGCCCGTGACGGGCGCAAGGACGGCCGCGGTAAATCCCAGGGGCAGGCCGGCCCCCGGAGACCGGGAGGCAAGGATCTCCGCGTCCTGGAGCGCGAGGACGGCGTCAGCGTACGGCTCAGCGTCGACGAAGGCGATGACCACCGTGTCGAGCAGTTCCGCGATGCGCTCCAGAGCCCCGCGGTCGGGGTGCTGCCTGGCACCGCTGCGGATGACGTCCGCGAGCGCACTGGCGATCAGCGCGGCGTGCTGGGAGGGCGTTGTGATCAAGGAAGCGTCCTTCCGGGAGTCGACGGGCCTGACTGCGGGAGGCGGGAGGCGGCGTGGTGAGCGGCCGGGGCCGGGCGGATCAAAGGACAAGGCGGCCGTGGCGGTAGTGGGCGGACGGCGGCACCGCACACCCGGGAAGCAGACCGGTGACGACCCTTGCCGGAGCCCCCGGCACTTCAGTGAGCCCCACCCCGGGGACGAGGGGCTTCACAGCACTCTGGTGCCCGGGCATCTTGCGCACCTGCATGCCGTTGGGCAGTGCGACGAGCAGCCGTTCCTGCCCCGCCGTGTAGCCGTGCCGGGTGTAGAAGCCGGCGAGCCCGGGCGGATGCTCCAGCACGAGCAGGCGAAGCCCCGCGAGGCGGCTGTGATGCTCGGCCGCGCGCAGCAGTTCGCTGGCGATGCCCTGTCCCCGGACGTCGGGCGCGACCGCAACACCCCCGATGTACAGGGGTGGGTCTCGGTCCAGTGAGGCGGGCTGGCCATCAGCACGCCGACGATGCGGTCGCCGAGTCGGGCCGTCAGGCACAGGCAGTCTCCGTGCGTGAGCCGTCCCGGCTGCAAGGAGAGGACCACCGGGACTGTGCGCGGGACCGGCTCGCCAGGGCTGACCAGCGACAGCAGATCGCAGACCGCGTCCAGGTCGCGGAAGCGGGCGCGTCCGATACGTACAGGGGGTGTGGGTTCAGGAGAAGCGTCGTGCTGCATGGGTTCCGTCCAGAAGGCGGGAGACCGCCGGGTGAATCATCGGTGCCGGACCCACGTGGGCGTCCGGGAAACGGCCTGTGAGGAGGTCGGCGTGTGAAGGAGAGCGATCAGCTCTCGGACATGCCCACACGCTACATGAATAAATCCAATTATGCAACACTCTGGGTTCGGTTCGCCACCCATTCCGGCCCGGTCTGCCGGGTGGGTGCAACCGGGACGGCGAGGTAGAACTCGAGGACCGCCAGGTGCCGAGCCATCGGATCGCCGAAGGCGAACCTCGCGCGCCGCAGCTCGCCCCCGGCCGTCATGCCTACGATCCGGTCCTCCATCAGCGTGTACGTCTGGGCAAGGGCGACTTCGATGCGGTCGCCGGCGGCGTGAAGCCGCGGGCACACCTGCAGTGCATACGCCGCACAGTCCTGATGGAGCGGCGGCTCCAGGTAGTACCCGGCGTCCGTCTCGCCGACGAACGCCAGCTGTTCCATGGTGGCGATACCCTTCGTGCACAGACCGCACAGTCGCTGGACCATGAACTCGCGCTGCCGAACCGGGCATTGCTCGCCGAAAGCGGGAGTTCCGCGCCCCGGCGTGCATGGGCAGGTGATGTGACCTCCCAGTTCGTCGTTCGACGTTACGAATATCGAACCGTCGTCATCCGCCTCGTACCAGGAGATGTTGCCGGGGACTGGACGTCCCGCAGTGTTGCGGGGCAGCTGGGTGACGTGCTGCGGCATGGGCACACTGCGCCAGGAACCGTTCACTGAATTACTCCGTTTCGCACTTCTCGGTGTCGGCGTTGTCGCCGAAGGTGCGCTCTTCGATGAAGCGTCGCGAGTGGGCGCGAGCGGAGCCCGCTGCCCGAACATCTAGAGACTATCGAAGTAAATCCAATTAGACAATACTGATGTCCCTGCTCGTGGTCACTCGGCCAGCGGGACCTGTTCCTCCGCCGCACGGCCCAGCGACGGGCCGCCACCTGGCAGGCTGACGCCATGACTTCCGTCGACGACGCCCTGAGGCTCGTGTGGCCGGCCGAGCTGCGTACCGACCGTCTCCACTTGCGGCCGGTCACCACAGATGACGCTCCCCTCGTACGCCAGTTGCTGACCGATGCCACAGTCCGCGCCCACCTCGGCGGCCCGGCCTCGGAGGAGCGCGTCGCCGCGCGGCAGACCACGTACCCGACGACAGCAGGCGCCTGGACCGTCGTCCGGGCAGCCGACGACCAGCCGGTCGGCCTGGTGACCATCGGCCCCGACCACCGGTGCGAAGGCGCCGCCGAGATCTCCTACCAGCTGCTCCCCTCTGCCTGGGGCAAAGGGCTGGGACGGGAAGGGGTGGCCGCGGCCGTCAGCTGGTGGACAGAGACCGTACCCAAGGGCGGCCCCATGGTCGCGGTCACCCAGGCGGCGAACGCAGGGTCGCGCCGCTTGCTGGAGTCGATCGGGATGACGCTCGTCGACGAGTTCGAGGAGCACGGGCAGCCTCAGTGCCTCTACACCCCCGCCGGCGACCAAGGGGACGCCGACCTGCGCTGGGCCCGCCTGATCGCCGAGCGCGTGGACGCCTCCGAGAGGCGCCGCGGCGCACAGGCCCGCGCGACCGCGATGGGCCAAGAGCTTCCGGACAACCTGACAGCACTGTCTCCCGATGACCTGTCCCGACTGTGCCCTGATCGGCATGGTGCCTACG
>NZ_JAVRFH010000128.1:0-5234 GCF_031845825.1 Streptomyces lancefieldiae
CTGCTGCCGACAGCGGGGCAACCTGGTTCGCGATCAAGGCTCACTCCAGCGCCGACCCCAAGGCCGGAAGTGCCCTGGTGATCTTCGACAAGGTCGGCAGCACCTACAAGGTCGTGATGACGGTCTACGCCGACGAGCCGATCCCAAAGATCGCAGTTGACAAGCACGGCTACGTGACGCCCGCCGACCCGTCCCAGAAAGTAGGCGCGCTCGCCCCCGACCAGCTCAGCAAGAGCTACGAGGACTTCTTCGAGACGGGCGGCAAGACGGCGGGAAAGACTTTCGCCGCGACCGAGAGCACAAAGGGCTCGACCGACGTCTACAAGGAAGGCGTCGGCGACGACCTGGAGGGATACGCGACCGAGAAGTTCTTCGCCAAGGTGCCGGCGCACCCGAAGGTGTACGCGCTGAAACTGGAAAACGGCGGGGTGGTCGCCCTCTTCCCGACCGCTCACACTAGCGAGGTAATGCTCAAGCCGCGCTACATGAGCGGCTTCGACATCACCCCCGGCCCCACGGAGTCCGTTTACAACAACACGCGGCGCGACGTCGTCACCGACGAGTTCGAGGGCCAGGCGCTGGCGGTTCTGAACCCGAAGGCCAGGCCGTGGGTGACCGGCATCGAGTACCGGATGGTGAACTCCCGCTGATGACCCAGCCCCTGCCAACGCCCCCTACCGAGGAAGGCACCATGCCCCCGGGCCCGTCACCACTTCCCACCGACATCCACGAGACGCTCATCGTTCTGCCCGGCGGCGGCGTCCATGCCCAAGGGCTGCTGCACGACGGCTCGCCCGATCAGCTCGAGGTCCTTATCGAGCGCGTGCGCGGACCGTTGCGCGCCGCAGCCGCACAGCACAACCGACCGATCCGGTTGTCCATCGGGCACCCCAACGGACACGTCGAGCGTCAGCAGATCTCCGCGGACGGCACGATCCATGCCGATCAGGACCTGCCCACCGACACTTCGGCCGTCGACCCGGTCTGGAACCAGGGCATACCCGAGGAAACCGGTCTGCTGGCCACCGTCCGGGCAGCCCAGCGCGCCGGGCAGTGGCGCGCTGCGCAGCAGGCCGCCCGCCGCGCCACCCAGCACCTCACCACCCAGCACGGACGGGATCACCCGTACGTGGCGATGGGTACCGAACTCCAGGCGTACTTCGCGGTGATGGCCCGGGACTGCGCCGTCGCAGCCTCTCTGTACATCGAGGCCGCCGTTGCGTCCCACCGGCTCGGCGGTCCTGAAGAACAGAGCCGCCGCTGCCTTGTCAACGCCGTCACCGCCTGGCTCCACTCCGACCGCGACACCAGCCCTGGTGGAGCCGGCTTCGCCGCCGCCCACGCGTTGATCCGCATAACCCCCTATGACCACGCCACCCTTGCAGCCCTGCTGCAACGACTGACTACGGGCCGCGCGTGACGATCCTCACCCCGCCGCGCCCCGCCGTCCAACCCCGCTACCGCAACCTCACCGGCCGCAGCCGTGCATACCAGGGACGGCCCGTTCGCCAGGTCCCGCGCACACCTCCCGACCCCTTGATGCCGCGCTTCTCGCACGCCACCGCGCCACCGCCCCGACTCATACTGCAGGCACCACCCCCCAGCTCCGCCCCGTTCACCTCGCCCGTCCCAACTCCGGTGACGGCCGTCACCGCCAAGGCGAGACCGGCGGGCACCGACTGGCTCAGCAGCCCCTTCCGTCAGCCGGTCACCCGACACTGGTGGACCGTCTCTGTTCCTTCCGCACCGACCCGGGTCCAGGAGACCGTGTGATGAGCCCCTCGGCCGCGCAGTCGATTTCTCACGCCTCCGCCTATGCGCCCCCGCCGTGGACGGTGCCCGCACCCGAGACAGCGCCGCCTTCCGCGTCATCCGCCCACCCCGGCTGGCGCAGCGGTGTGCCTGCCTGCCGCATCTGCGGCGCCCAGCCGACCGTCACCGCCACCGTGCGCGCGCACCAGGGACTGCTGCCGAGGATGCGCTTCCACAAGGTCGACGGTCCCTTCTGCTGCTCGTGCGGCACGGCGCTGGTTCGCGAACTGACGACCAAGACTCTGTGGCAGGGCTGGTGGTCTCCACTCTCGCTGGTGTTCTTCAGCCCGTTCACCTTCTGGTCAGCCGCAAGCTCGCCGCCCTGCCGACGCCCGGTCCGCCCGTTCCCGGGAGCCGCCCGCATACAGGAGGAGAGCCCGCCCACCAGCGGCCGATGGCGTATCCGGCCTCTGCCGAAGGCATCGCGAAGAGACCGAGTGAGCCCCGGCCCGCCGTTACGGAAACAAGCGCAGGGAACGACAGGCAGACGGTCAGACGGGCGCGTCCCCTCCTGCCGGGAGCATGAACGCACGCGTTGGCGAAGGTGCACGAGCGAAGGATCAGGGCTGTGACGAAGGCAGGGGCGCCACCGGGCAAGGCTGTAGAACCGGTCGCCGATCCGGAACTGCAGGAGCGGACCCGCAAGCTGCTGCGCGAGTCAGAGGGGCATCCACACCGGTACAGCGGCAGCCCCTGTGGCGGGCGATGGCGCCTGAGTGCGTCCGCGGGGCTGTCGTAGCGGCGGGCGCCGCACTGATGTGGCAGGCCACCGGCGCGGACCAGACACAGGAGCCGTCGGATGACGACCTGCCGGCCAGCGTCTCAGACGCCTTCGACGAGGCCGTGAGGAACATCCTCGAGGCGCTGCACAGCGGCATCGAGCGGCTCTGGCCGCTCGCGGTCACCGGGCTCGCGGTCCTGATCGCCTTCAGGGTGATGGAGACGGTCACCTACAACGCGGCGCTACGGGAACTGGACGAGTCCCGAGCACGGTACGTACAGCCATCGCAGTTGACGGACGAGGCCCGATCGCTCCTGGCCCGTGCCCAGCAGGCGAGAAGGACCGTACTCGGCTCGTCCGTGCACTGCTGCGACCTGATCGACCGACAGCGCAACGAGGTGGCCCTTCCTCACCAGGAGTGGGAGATCGCCGAGGCCCTGCGCGAGTACAGCCGTCTGATGAAGGCAGAGCCCGACAGGCCCCGGGGCAGCATGGTCGCCGCAGTGATCGACGTACGCCGCAAGTCCCTCGCCGCCAGTCTCCAAGGCATCCAACGCCGGGTCGTCGCCCTGGAGGCGTACGCCGACGAAGTCCGCCGGGCCGACGACCGTTTCCAGGAGCTGAAGCAGATCAAGCAGCTCACCGAGGGCAGCGCGGATGTTCTCGAACTCCTGGCCCGCACTGCTCGCCATGATCACGCTGTAGCGGAGATCGACGGCATGAACGCCCAGGCGGCAGCCGTCGCGGCCACGTTCACCGCCGCGCTGGAATCCGCGAAGGAGGCCGCCGCCATCGCTCTGCCGCCCGCTATCGAGGGGGCCTGAAGGCGCGGCAGCAGCCCTGCACGCTCCCCGTGGACAATGTGAACCGGGAGAAGACGGGGCCGCCGCGCGGCGCCCCATAGCGCCGGCAGGCCGGACTCAAGGCGAGGGATCGAAGCCGTCGGCCTCGTCGACGAGAGCCTGCCCGGGGGCAAGGCCCTCGTAAGCGAGCTGAACGGCGTCACGGTGACGGTCGACCAGGTACTCGCATGACCACCAGTCGCCGGTGCGCCCGCTGAGCAGGGTGTCGATCGCTTCCTGGTCTCCGTCGCCGACGGTGTGGGACTCCTCGATCTCCAGGGTTTCGGCGTCCCACCGGCCGATCAGGACTACGGACACGACAGATTCCTTCCTTCGGGGGGCCGGGCGGGCTGCCGCCCGGCGCCAGGGATGCCCGGATGGTCACAGGCCGACGGATCGGAGATAGGCGTCGATCCGGGCCGCCTGGAGGGCCTCGAAGTCGGCGTCGCTGTCGGCCGGGACATCGGCAAGCCAGCCGCTGACGTCATCGGCGCCGTCGCCGTCGTAGCACTCGGCCACGACGTCGGCGAAGGAGGCGTCGTGGTGGTCCAGAAGCGTCAGGATGGCGTTCACCGTCAGGTTGTCGATGTCGTCCGCGCACTGCTCGCGGATCGTTTCGGCGGCGGCGTCGACTCCCGCGTTCACGGCAGCCGAGACTTGCCCCCGGCTGTAGCGCATGCCTTCGTACAGGTCCGACGTGTCCTCGACCTCGGCGCCCCGGCCGGCGGCGGCCTGCGCGGCCGTGATCTCCAGGTGCCGGGCCTGTACGTCTGCCCACGGCGCCTCGGTGTTGTCGAGGTAGGTCAAGGCGGCTGCGGTGGCCCAGGTGAAGCGTTCGGAGGTGAGGGAACGGCCGGACTCGTCGGCGGCCATTTTCGTTCCGGCGTCGATCGCTGCCACGACGTCGGGATGGGTGAACGTGCTCGTGACGACTGCGGTGCTCACTTCGGGGGTTCCTCGGATCGGGTGGTGCGGTGTTGCTGTGTGTACGAGGGACCGGGTGGTGACGGACCGGCCCTGCTTGCGCGCGAGGGCGTGGCTCAGGTGATCGTGGGCAGCGCGGAAAGTACGAGGTCGACGCCGACGCCGATGATTCCGGCCGTGACCGGTGTCCTCGGTCCGACCGGCCCGTTCACGTCGCGCGGCATCACCCAGCCCTGGAGCGGCCCGCCGTCTGCGTCCGCGAACCGGACGAAGCCGTCTGCATCGCATTCGACGGCATGCGGGTACGCGGCCACGACGCGCCGGGCGACGCCGCCGCAGCCGCGCTGCACAGCGGCGCGGACACGGCCCGGCCCGGGATGTGGCGGGAGGAACGGGGCAAGGAACCGTTCCAGGGCTTCCAGTCCTCCGGCGAAGCTCATCGCCCCTGTGGCGCACGCGCCGTGCAGGGCGAAGCTCACGGTCGCGTCGTGGCACTGCCAGGCCAGCCCGGTGGTGTTGTCGGCGCGGTCGAACTGCTGGGACAGGGTGCCGAGTTCACGGAGCCGAGTATCGACTTCGGCGAGGTACGCGAGACGGTGCGGCTGCTTGGACGGGGGCGCATCGACGGCACCGTCGATGCGGGGGAGCAGGGAACGCAGTGCCGCGCTCGCCACCGCAGCCGGAGCGCTGCCCGCGACGGTGAGCGACACCTCGGCCGTGTGCGGCGTTCCCGTGAGCAGCGTGGTACGACCACCGTCCGTCGCCAGGAGGAAGTGGCGGGGGCCGTCGCTCAGGCGCGCGGCCGGACAGGCGGCGACCGAGGCCGGGCTGACGGTCCAGCCGGTGTTGTGGCGCTGGGGGAGCAGTGCGGCGACCTCGGCGGCGAGTGACGTGGCTTCCGCCGTATCGGGTGTGTGCATGGTTCTTCCTTGTTA
>NZ_JAVRFH010000129.1:0-5137 GCF_031845825.1 Streptomyces lancefieldiae
GTGGAAGGCCATGGAGTGCTGCTCGCGGTGCGCAGCCGCCACACCCGGCGCGAAGACGGCAGCCACCTCCCAAGCCCCCGGACCCCAGACCGGGGACGAACCCCCGACCCCCGTAGCCCCGGGGGCGGGCACGCCGCAGTTCTCCAACCCCCAGGCCGCAGCCGGGACAGGGCTGCCTGCTCCCCGCTCCGCCCCGGTACGCCGCCGCCCGCCACAAGCAAAGATCGCCCAGCGTGTCATCCCCCACGATCTGCGGCCCGTCGCCCTGCGGGACGATCTCGTCGAACTCGGTGACCTCTTCCGCGCCTACCAGCAGCGCACCGAGCCCGACCTGAAGCTCCTCGCCGACCTCCACAAGCGCAAGGCACAGGCCTTCACCACCTGGGCCGACGTCAGCGGCATTACGAGCCTGCGGCTGGAGGCCCGGCGCGCCGAGCAGGCCGCCACCGCCGCCCGCTTCCAGCACCAGCAGCGCACCGGCGGCATCGTGGACGGCGACGGGCCGGCCGTATCACGCCTGCTGACCGCACCAACACAGGGGGATCACGCCCGCTCTGTCCTCGCGTACGTGGCCAACCACAGCCCGCTGCCCGGCTCCGAGGCACGGCTGCTCACGCTGATGCTGACCCTGCGCACTGCGCACAAGGGCACCGGCAACCTCGTCGGTCAGGACCTCAACGCGCTGGGCCTGACCGACCCGGAGGGCCTGGTCGAGCAGCTGACCGGCTGCGGCTGGCTCACCCTGCCCGGCACCGCCGGGGACCTGCTCGCCTCCCGGCCGGAGAACCCCACCCCGATCACCATCCCCTCCCTGGTCCCCCGCGACGGCGAAGCCGGCCCGTTCACGTTCGGCAAGAAGATGCGGCCCAAGCTCTCCGGCTGGGCCCAGAAGGTCATCTCGGACAAGAAGCTCCGCAAGGCCAAGGCCACCGCCGACACGCGGCTCCTCGCGCTGACGCTGGCCACCCAGACCGACGCCGCGGGACGCCTCGGTCCCGGTGGCCAGGGCATCGCCTTGCACGCTCTCACTGCTTGGGTCCCGATCGAATCGGGCGAACTGCAGCACCTGGTCGACCATCTGACCACAGCAGACTGGCTCGCCGAGACCGCCCTTACCGACACCCAGCTCACGGGGCAGCTGACGGAGCGCGTGCTTCCGCTCACCTGTCCGCTCCCGGCTTGAGGCACGGCGCCCGTCCGGGCGAACACCGTGACGGTACGGCCGTCTTGGCCCGGCCGTCTGCGGGATGATGACGGGCGGGCCGGCCTCCAGGAGACAATGGCGATCATGTCGAAGCATGCCGCACTCCCGGCGCCGGTAGCGTCCTTCCTGCTGACCATCCCGCAGGGGCATGCCGCCCGTTGTCTCCTTTCCTACGCGGCTGCCCTGCCGCTGTCCTCGCCTGACGCCCAGCTGCTCGCCGTGGTCATCGCCATCCGGGCCGCGCGGGGCGGTACCGGGAGGATCACGGCCGCCGCTGTGCGGGCGCTTCGCCTGGACGATGCGGACCGGGCCGCTGCTGATCTGCGTGCTTTGGGCTGGCAGCTTCCTGACCTGCTTCTGGACCCAAGCGCCGACACTCCGGCCCTGGTGACGGTGCCGGCCCTGGCGGTCGGACCGGACGAGGGTCACCCTCTTCCCCTCGGGAAGGACCCGCGGTCGCGGGTATCTGGCTGGACCGCGCGCACCCTGGCTGTCTCCCCGCTCGCGGGGACTTCGCCGGCTGCTCAGCTGGCCGCGCTGTTCCTGGCGGCTCACGCCTCCAACCATCTGAACGGCACGCTCCCGGACGACCTGCCGCAGCCCTGCCGTGATTGCCTGCCCGGCCTGATGACGAGCGGCTTCCTCGCCCATCTCGGCGGCGACCGCTACCGGCTCGACTCCTCCATGCGGAACGTGGTTGGACGGCTGCCTCATCGGGCCGATCCGAAGGACTCGCCACCGCGGAAAGGCCCGTGGAAGGTCCCCCGGCCAGCACGGACCACCAAGGCTGAGTGGGCGCAGTGGAAGCAAGAGGCCCGCCCGACGGTGCGGCAGAACGCGGAAGCGGTCGAGCGCTGCACCGTCTGCCGTCTTCCGCGCGCCCAGGTGGCGGCCGCGTTCACGAGCACTCGCTACACCGGCAAGGCCCCGCGCCACGTGCGCGACGCGTACGACGCCTGGAAGGAGCATCACCCCGGCCACGGCCTTCAAGCTGCCCAGGCCACCGCCTTGTTCCGGGCCAGGCACAGGCACGGCCCCTCGTACGGTCAGCTGTGCTCCAGCCTGGGTTGGCCGCGGACGCTACGCGGCATCATCGTCCAGCGGCTCCTGGCCGATGGATGGCTCGCCGAAATCTCGTCCGTGCCGTGGACACTGCGGCCGGGAGACACAGCCGCAGCTCACGGCATCCTCCTGCAATCTCGCGCTGCGAGAGAGTGAGCGGGCCCGAACGAGGGGCCGGTTCAGCTCCTCGGGGCGGGGCTTTGTGGATCGTGCCTGTGCCTGCCCTGGTGCGCCGTACGGTCCTTACGAGTTGCGTGCTTCGCTCGAGACCCTGGTTCGTGACGTCCCGCTCGACTGCTCGATCCCGTGCCAGAACCCCGCACGCAACTGCATCCTGTGATCGTCACTGATGTCCAGCACTTCGTTGCCGATGGTGCCGAACCTCGCGGCATATCGGAGTAGTTCACCGTCGAGGGAACGTGGGATCCGCGGACGCGTCTGCTCCAGTCTGGCGAAAAGGTCTTCGGCCTGGTCGCGTGGGAGACGCTCGGCCCAGCGGGTGCCGAAGGTGCCACCCACCTCATAAGGCTCGCCGCTCACCGAGAGATCCTGCTCATGGTCCACCCAGACCTCTTGCGGGGTCGTGAGGGTTGCCAGGAGAGGCAGCCCATCGTCGGGGTCGATCCAACCGACGTCCGAGGACCAGCGCAGCGCCGCAGACGGCGCGGACCGAGCAAGGTCGCCCGGGCTGGGGGCGCGGGCGGGCGCCGGGACGACAGCCCGAGGTGAGTCGCGGTGCTCGGCTGGCACGAGCGGCTTCGATACAGACTGCGCCAGAGTATCTGGCGGAGTCGGCTCGGCCGCGATGATGGCCCGGGTGAGCCAGTCGCGGTCCAGCAACTGCCGCTCGTCGGCTTCGGCGACCAGGTCCTCGGACTGGTTGTAAGCCCCGTCGGCGGCCTGCACGGCCCACAGATGCATGGCGACGCCGTGTTCCTTGGCCGCCGTCACTCCAGGCAGGAGATCGCCGTCGCCCGTGATCAGAACGATGTCGCTTGCTGCCTTATGCCGGGCCAGCTCGGTCAGCTGAGCGTGCATGGCAGCATCCACGCCCTTCTGCTGGAAGCGGCCGTCAACGCGAGTGAGCATGCCCAGGCGCACGGTGACCCGGGGCATCACCCGTAGGCGTCGGTGCTCGGGCTGGGGCACCCGGTCCGGTGCCCCGTCGAACCAGTAGATCCGCAGCAGCGGCTGCCCGGTCTCGGTCTGCGCGCGTTCGCGGATCTGCTGAATCAGCCCTGCGTGGTCGACGGACAGGCGCGAGCGCGCGGCGTCACCCGTCAGCAGCGTCGACGCCGCGCCCAGAAGGTATCCGACGTCGACCAGGACGATGCAGCGGTCCACGAAACTTCCCCCTCGACCTCGTTCGGCTGCCAGTCCATCACACCCGCCCTGACGCTTCCGCCGGTTTCGCGGCACGCGTGGACGCCGTGGGGCGGGGGCGGTCAGTGCTCGGGACGCGGTGTCCGGACAGGAAGCGCGACAGGCCCGCTTCGCTGATGCCCACCGCCGCGGCGAGGTTCCTCTGCATGAAGCCGTCGTCATTCTTCAGCCTGGTGACCAGGTCTTTCAGCGCGGAGCCGGTCAGCGTGCGCAGTTGGTGGCGTTCGTGGTCGGTCAGTGGGCGGATCGTCACCGCGTGGCGGCGGGCGTGGTCGCGGGTGGCGCGGGAGGCGAGGGCACGGATGCATTCGGGGGCCCGGCAGGTCTTGCGGGCGTAGCCGCCGGGCAGCGGGCACCACTGGGCGCCGCAGCCCGGGCAGGTGCGCACCACGACTTTGCGGGAGGCCTTGCCGTTGGTCACGGACTGCGTGGCCTGTGAGCGGCGGGTCTGGGCGGGGGCGGGGGGGAAGGTCCGGGCGTGCGCGGCGGCCTGGGGATCGCGGGCGGTCTCGAAGCGCCGCCAGCCTGCGCTGCCGACGCGGGCGGAGGCGTGCTGGGAGAAGGTCTCGCGCAGCGCGGTGGCGGCGAGGCTGCGGCTGCGGGAGAGGCCGTGGGTGGTCTTGTACTCGGCCGCGCTCATGCCGTGTGCCCGGCTGACGTGTGCGCCCAGCGAGCGGTAGCGGCGACCGCATTCGTGGCACAGCACGCTGGTGCCGTCGTCGTCGAGGATGCCGTAGTGGCCGTGCCCGTCGGGTTGCCCGTACCGTTCGAGCTCTGTGTCATCGATCGGGCGGCCGGCGCGGGCACGTTTGTAACAGCGCAGGCAGAGCCCTTTGGCGACCGCCGTTCGCTGTCTGCACGCAGTGCACGTCGCCCGCGCTGAACCCACCGTAGTCATCCTCTCCCGTTTGACTTCGCGACCGGCATCGCCGGGTGCGTACGCGGCGCGGAGGTCAGCTACCAGTTGGGCGCGTTCCTCGGTCAGCGGCACCCGGCGCGCAATGAACGAGCCGTGGTTGTTCCGCGACCAGTCGTCGCCGTCCGCTCCGTTGTAGCGCAGGAACCAGGCGATGCGGGCCCGTTCGTCCACATGCAGCTCATCGTCGGGCCAATGCTGGTGCAGCGAGCGCATCGCGCCGAAGTCCACCTGCACCGCGCCGGACAGGTCGACCGTCTCAGGGACCGCGCCGTCATCGCACAGTTCGAACAGTTGGCGCCGCTGCTCTTCGCCGTCGGGTTCGCCAATCCGCCCGGCTCACAGTGCATCGGCCAGCGCGCCGGCCACAGGCGCTACGGCCGGACGCTGGTCGGCGCGGGGGCTCCACGCGGTAGCGGCATCCGGGTGCCGACATCTGCTTCCTCGGCTGCTGATGCGGGAGAGGCCGGATGCTGCTGTGCGCGTAGCACGGCGGGGGCAGCTTCGTCGTTCAGGGGCGTCTGCGATGGGTTCGCCCGCGGGTGAGCAGTCCGAGCAGGCGTCGTTTCCGG
>NZ_JAVRFH010000012.1:0-235245 GCF_031845825.1 Streptomyces lancefieldiae
GGCCTTGGCGCGGGGTCCGGGGGCGGGCGGGTGGGTGCCGGGTGCGTTGCCTGGGCGGGTTTCGGCCGGCGGTCGGCCCGGTCCGGGCGCGCTCCGGGGCTCAGTGGCGCCGCGCGCAGCGCGTCAATGCTGCCGCCGCGCCGAGGGCGGCCAGCCCCGTGCCGGCGAGGGCGAGGGCCTTGGCGCGGCGTCCGGGGGCTGTCGGGCGGGCGCCCGGTGCGGTGCCGTAGGCGCTGCCGGGGACGTCCGTGTCGCCCGCGGCACCGGGCAGCGCCGAGGCGAGCAACTCCGCCAGGTGCACGCCCTCGTGGCCGCCACTGTCGAACTCGTGGATCTGGGTACGGCAGCTGAACCCGTCCGCGAGCACGACCGTCGCCTCGTCCTCCGCCCGCAGCCGTGGCAGCAGCACCCGCTCCGCGCAGGCCTCGCTGACGTCCAGATGGCCGCGCTCGAAGCCGAAGTTGCCGGCCAGCCCGCAGCAGCCGGAGTCCAGCCGCTCGGCGTCCACCCCCGCGCGGCGCAGCAGTTCCCGGTCGGCGTCCCAGCCGAGTACCGCGTGCTGGTGGCAGTGCACCTGGGCCAACGCCCGCGCCGACCGCTCGGGCACCCGCGGCGGCTCGTAGCCCGGGGAGTGCTCGGTGAGCAGCTCCGCCAGGGTGACCGTCCGCTCGCGCAGCCGGAGCACGTCCTGGTCGCCGGGGAACATCTCCGCCGCGTCCGACCGGAACACGGCCGCGCAGCTCGGTTCCAGGGCCACCACCAGACCGCCCGCCCGCACATGGGCGGCCAGGCCGCGCACGGTCCGGGCCAGGACCCGCTCCGCCGTCCCGAGCTGCCCGGTGGAGATCCACGTCAGCCCGCAGCACAGCGCCTCGGCCGGCAGCTCCACCCGCCAGCCGGCCTGCTCCAGCACCCGTACCGCCGCCCGTCCGATGTGCGGGTGGAAATGGTTGGTGAAGGTGTCCGGCCACAGCAGCACGGTCCCGCGCTCCCCACCCCCCTGCGGCTCGTGCCGGGCGAACCACTGCTCGAACGTCTGCTCGGCGAACAGCGGCACCTCCCGGTCCGCCACCCCCGCCACCGCCACCGCGGCCCGCGACAGCAGCGGGGCGTGCGTGAGCGCGTTGACGACCGGCGCGAGTCGGGTGCGGCCCACGACCCGGGCGAGCACCGGCAGCCAGCCCAGCGACCAGTCGGAACGCGGCCTGCGCCACGGCCGGCCCGCGTAGTGGTGGGACAGGAACTCCGCCTTGTACGTGGCCATGTCCACGTCCGCCGGACAGTCCTTCTTGCACCCCTTGCAGGCCAGGCACAGATCGAGGGCGTCCCGGACCGCCTCCGAGCGCCAGCCGTCCCGGATCGCACCGTCCCCGTGCCCGTCGAGCATCTCGAACAGCAGCCGGGCCCGGCCCCGCGTGGAGTGCTCCTCCTCCCGGGTCACCTGGTACGACGGACACATCACGGTGCCGTCGCTGGTGTGCTGCCGGCACTTGCCGACGCCGACGCACCGGTTGGCGGCCTGCGCGAACGACCCGCCGTCGTGCGGAAAGCGGAAGCGCAGGTCGCGGGGCTCGTACGGGGCCCAGTCGCCGCCCAGACGCAGGTTCTCGTCCAGTCCGTACGGTGCGACCACCTTCCCCGGGTTCATCCGGTCCAGCGGGTCGAAGACGGCCTTCAGCCGCCCGAAGGCCTCGACGAGCCGGTCGCCGAACATCCGCGGCAGCAGCTCGCCCCGGCTCTGCCCGTCCCCGTGCTCGCCGGACAGCGACCCGCCGAACTCGACGACCAGGTCGGCCGCCCGCTCCATGAACCCCCGGTACGCCGCCACGCCGTCCGCGGTGTACAGGTCGAACGGGATCCGGGTGTGCACGCAGCCATGCCCGAAGTGCCCGTACAGGCTGGGCCCGGTGTCGCTCAGGTAGCCGAACTCCTCGTACAGCGCGCGCAGGCGTCGCAGGTAGTCGCCGAGTTTCTCCGGGGCGACCGCGGAGTCCTCCCAGCCCTCGAAGGTGTCGGCCCTGCCCGGGATGTGGGCGGTGGCGCCGAGACCGGCCTCACGGACCTGCCAGAGGGCCTCCTCGTGTGCCGGGTCGTCCAGGAACGCGCAGTCCGCGTCGTGCTCGGAGCGGTGCACCGCCGCCAGCATCCGGTGCGCCCGCGCGTCCGCCTCCTGCGCGGTGTCGCCGCCGAACTGCACCATCAGGTAGGCGTTCCCGTCGGGCATCTCGGCGAGCGCCTTCTCGTTGAGGTGCTTGATCCGCTCGTCGCGGACCAGCCGGGCGTCGACGCCCTCCAGCGCGATCGGCTCGTGCGGCAGGATGTCGGGCACCGCGTCCGCGGCCTTGTCGACGGAGTCGAAGCCCAGCACCACCAGGGTCCGTTCCCGCACCACCGGCACCAGCTCCAGCTCCGCCCGCAAGACGGTGACCAGCGTCGACTCGCTGCCCACCAGCAGGCCCGCCACGTCGAAGCCGTACTCGGGCAGCAGCGAGTCCAGGTTGTAGCCGGAGACCCGGCGCGGGATGTCCGGGAACCGCCGGCGGATCTCGTCCGCGTAGGTGTCGCGCAGGGCCCGCAGCCGCCGGTAGACGGTCGCCCGCAGATCGCCCTGCCGCTCGATCGTGGCGTACTCCTCGTCGTCGGTCTCCCCGCACCAGAAGCGGGTGCCGTCGTAGAGCAGCACCTCCAGGCGGGCGATGTTGTCGACGACCTTGCCGTGCGCCTGCGCGGTGGCGCCGCAGGAGTTGTTGCCGATCATGCCGCCGAGGGTGCAGTTGGCGTGGGTGGCGGGCTCCGGGCCGAAGCGCAGGCCCTGCGGCGCCAGCCGCCGGTTGAGGTCGTCCAGCACGATCCCGGGCTGCACGACACAGGTGCGGGCGTCGGCGTCCACGGACTCCAGGCGCGTGCAGTACTTCGACCAGTCGAGGACCACACCGGCGTTGGTGCACTGCCCGGCCAGGCTCGTCCCGCCGCCGCGCGACAGGACCGGCGCACCGAACTCCCGCGCCACGGCCACCGCCTCCGCGCCGGCCTCGGGGGTGCGCGGGACGACGACGCCGAGGGGCGTCTGCCGGAAGTTCGAGGCGTCCGTGGAGTACGCGGCCCGGCTCCCGGCGTCGAACCGGACCTCGCCGTCGACCCGCTCGCGCAGCCTCGCCTCCAGCCCCCGCAGGTCCAAGGGCGCCGGCGCGCCTTCGCGGACGACGGGCTCGGGCATTTCCAGCGCACCCATGAGGGGCCCTCCTGTCAGGTGTCGGCGCGGCAACGGCACCCGCGCTGCGTGGCGCGGCCGTCGCTGAGTACCCGGTGCTCGCCGCGGCAACCACCGGACACGGAGCGTCGCGGACCGTGTCGCTGTTGGGCCGAACGGGTGACTTGGCGTAAGAATTGGCTGGTGCAGGCAATGAAGGCGAGTGAAATCGGGGGAGCCGGTGAACAGCCACGACGTCACCGATGAACAGTGGGAAGGGCTCGCCCAGGTCGTTCCGTTGCGCGGGCGCGACGCCTGGCCGTCCGCGGTCGGCCACCGGGCGCTGCCGGAGGCGGAGACGGAGACACGTCGCCGTTTCGTCGTCCTGAGGGTCAATGTGTTCGCGGACGCCCGCGAGGTCGCCGAGACCCTGATGGCGGGCATTCCGGTCCTCCTGGACCTGACCAGCGCCGAGGGCGAGGTCGCCAAGCGGGTACTGGACTTCAGTACGGGAGTCGTCTTCGGCCTGGCCAGCGGCATGCACCGGGTCGACCGCAACGTCTTCCTGCTGACCCCGGCAGGGACCGAGGTCAACGGGCTGATGGAGGGCGCGGCGGGGGTTCCGGGAATGTGACGGGACCGGCGGTGCGATGCCGTGCGGGGCGGTGTGGGGCGATGCCGTGCGGGGCGGTGCCGTGCGGTGGCCGGCACGGCTGCCACCGCACGGGTTCCCAGGTGTGACGGGCCGCGTCGGCCCTGACGGCCGCGTCCCCCGATCGTAGGAAAGTCGTCCGGACGGAACGGTTCGCCAGGAAGACGGACTTCTGCGGACTTCTACGGTCCGCTCATGGCCGTGTCGACTGCGTCAATGGTGTCCGCCGCCCCCGCTCGGCCCCACCCGGACCGGCCCCGCGTCACGGAGCTGCGGCTGTCCGCCTTCGCCGGGCACCGGCGCGCCGTGGTGCGGTTCGGCCCGCTCACCGTGCTCGCCGGGCCCAGCGGCTGCGGCAAGACCACCGCCCTGCGGGCCTACGACGCCCTCGCCCGGCTCGGGGGCGGCGCCGAACTCGGCGCGGTCTTCGCCGACCCGGTCGCCTGCGTGCCCGAGCGGGCCCGGCCCGACGCCCAGCACCGCCGCGGCTTCCGCATCGGCTGCACGGCCGACGGAGCCGAGGGCCCGGTCCACCTGGACGTCGCGGTGCAGGCGGAGCCCGAGCTGCGCATCGTGGGGGAGCGGTTGACGGCGGACGGCGTCGTGCTGCTGCAGACCGCCCTGCGCGACCCGGGCCGCCGTGCCGTGCAGGCCGCCTGGCACACCGCCGGACCGGCGCCGGTGACGCGGGCCCCGCTGCCGGACGACCGGCTCGGCACCCCGCTGCTGCCGCTGCGGGTGGCCGGCAAGACGGACGGGCAGCGCAGGGTGCTCGCCGCGGCCGAGCAGATGGTGGTCGCCCTGCGTTCCGTCTTCGCCTGCGATCCGCGGCCGGGCCGGATGCGGGAACCCGTGCCCACCGGCTCCGGCCACCTGCTCGGCGGCTGCGACAACCTCGCCGACGTGCTGTGGCGCACCCGCGCCGAGTGCGGCCGGCGGCACGCGCAGTTCGTCGCCGCGGTACGCGCCGGGTGCGCCGGCCCCGTCACGGACGTCCTGGCCGAACCGGTCGTCGGCGGCGTGGTCCGCGCCCTGCTGGACCGGGGCGACGGCGTCCGCACCGGCCTCGCACGGCTCGGCTACGGCGAGCTGCGCTACCTCGCCCTCGCGTTGGTGCTGTTCACCGGCCCCGGCGTGCTGGAGGTCGACCCAGCCGGCGAGGTCCCCGCCGCGTTACAGACGCTCACCGTCCTCGCCGACGGCTTCGACCGCGGTCTGGACGTGCGGCAGCGCGCGGAACTGCTCCGGCTGGCGGGCCGGATGTGCGACCGCGGGCACGTCCGCCTCGTCGCGGCGGTCGCCGACGCCTCGTGGACGGCCGGGGCGGACGGCGTCACGGTGGTACACCTGGACGCGTGACCGATCATCCCCACCCTTCCCCCGACCTGGCGGCGTTGCGGCGCAGGCTGGCCGAGTTCGCCGCCGCGCGCAACTGGCAGCCGTACCACACCCCCAAGAACCTCGCCGCCGCGCTCAGCGTGGAGGCCGCCGAACTCGTCGAGATCTTCCAGTGGTTGACGCCCGAGCAGTCGGCCCGCGTGATGACCGACCCGGACACCGCGCACCGTGTCCGGGACGAGGTCGCCGACGTGCTGGCGTATCTGCTCCAGTTCTGCGAGGTGCTCGACGTCGATCCACTGGCTGCCCTGGAGGCGAAGATCGAGCGGAACGAGACCCGGTTCCCCGCACCGGGGGCGGACTGAAGAGGGAGGAGTCACGACCTCCGTTATCACTCTCCGCAGCCAAAGACATGCCAGAAACCAATTTGTTGTCCGAAGATTTCCGCCTTCCTCTAGCTTTTCGTCCCACACACCTTCACTCTGGGTAGTGAACAGCGGAGTTCGGGCGGACGCGCCGCGAGCGCGTCGGACAGACGGGGGCAGCGCATGGACGCTGTGCGGCTCATCGTGACGAGTGGGCGCGCCCTGGCCGTCGGCGGCCAGGTGCCGGACATCCTGACGGAGGTGTGGCAGGTGCAGGCCCTGGCGCGGGCGATCGGCAGTCGGCTGGCGGTCCACGGGCCACCCGAACTACGCGGCGAGGCCATCGGGTTGACCGAGCTGGCCGGCCGGGGCTGCGGAGTGCTGCGCACCCCGGAGCTGGCCCCGGGCGAACTGCGCGCGGCCCAGCTCACCGAACTGGGCGACGCCCGCCAGGCCCTGATGCGCCTGGGCACCCTGCTCGGCGAGACCGGCATCGCCCTGGTCGGGGCGGCCTGCGCCGCGGACGACGAGGCCACGTACTGGCAGTGCATGGAGGCCATCGACGCGACGGACGAGTCGCGCGACCGGGTCCTGGAGATGCTGCGCAAACTGGCGGACCGGGACGCGGTGACACCGGACCGGGACGCGGAGTTACCGCAGCGGGCGGCGGGCTAGCCCGGACCCGGCGAGCCGCCGACCGCTCCACCGCACACCTCGCCTCGGCCGACGCGCGGATGCGCCGGGCCGGGGAGAGCCTGTCCGGCACACCGGGACCGAGCAGGCAGGATGGAGACATGGATCTCCGTATCTTCACCGAGCCCCAGCAGGGGGCCACCTACGACACCTTGCTCGCCGTGGCGAAGGCCACCGAGGACCTCGGCTTCGACGCCTTCTTCCGCAGCGACCACTATCTCCGCATGGGCTCCGTGGACGGCCTCCCCGGCCCCACCGACGCCTGGATCACCCTCGCCGGACTCGCCCGCGAGACCAAGCGCATCCGGCTCGGCACCCTCATGACCGCCGGTACCTTCCGACTGCCCGGCGTGCTCGCCATCCAGGTCGCTCAGGTCGACCAGATGTCGGGCGGCCGCATCGAGCTGGGCCTGGGCGCCGGCTGGTTCGAGGAGGAGCACAGGGCGTACGGCATTCCCTTCCCGAAGGAGAAGTTCGCCCGCCTGGAAGAGCAGCTTGCGATCGTCACCGGTCTGTGGGCCACGGAGCCCGGCAAGACCTTCGACTTCCACGGGAAGTTCTACGACCTCACCGAGTCGCCCGCGCTGCCCAAGCCCACGCAGGCGAAGGTCCCCGTGCTCATCGGCGGCCACGGTGCCACCCGCACCCCGCGTCTGGCCGCCCGGTACGCCGACGAGTTCAACATCCCGTTCGCGTCGGTCGAGGACACCGAGCGCCAGTTCGGCCGGGTGCGGGCCGCCGCGGAGGAGGCCGGCCGCGGTGCCGGCGCCCTCACCTACTCCAACGCCCTCGTCGCCTGCGTCGGCAAGGACGACGCCGAGGTCGCCCGACGGGCCGCCGTGATCGGCCGCGAGGTCGACGAGCTGAAGGCCAACGGCCTGGCGGGTACCCCGGCCGAGGTCGTCGACAAGATCGGCCGCTACGCCGCCGTCGGCGCACAGCGGATCTACCTCCAGATCCTCGACCTCGACGACCTGGACCACCTGGAGCTGATCTCCACCCAGGTCCAGACCCAGCTGACATGACGCCGGATGCCGTGACGCCGCCCGCCGAATAACCGAAGGCGCCGGTCACCCGCCCTGTGCGATGGTGTGACCGTCGTCCTGCCGGAGCCCCCCGGGATCAACCACCCTGGGGGCTCCCGCGCGTACGGCACCTCGTCACTTCCACCCGGCCGGAGAGGCCCTCCCATGTTCCTGACCCTCACCACCACAGGCACCCCCGAGCACCCCGCGACCGACCTCGGTTTCCTGCTGCACAAGCATCCCGAGAAGGCGCAGGCGTTCTCCACCTCCTTCGGCACGGCCCACGTGCTCTACCCGGAGGCGGAGGAGCAGCGCTGCACGGCGGCGCTGCTGCTGGAGGTCGACGCGGTGGCGCTGGTGAGGCGCGGCAAGGGCAAGGGCCGGGGCGGCGCCCCCGACGCGGCACTCGCGCAGTACGTCAACGACCGCCCCTACGCCGCCTCCTCGCTCCTAGCCGTCGCGCTGAGCAACGTCTTCTCCAGCGCGATGCGCGGCGTGTGCAAGGCCCGCCCGGAGCGGGCGGCCCAGCCGCTGCCGCTGCGCGTCGAGGTCCCGGCGCTGCCCGCCCGCGGCGGCCCCGGCCTCGTACGCCGCCTCTTCGAGCCGCTCGGCTGGGCGGTCACCGTCGAGACGGTCCCGCTGGACACCGAGTTCCCCGAGTGGGGCGACTCGCGCTACGTCCGCCTCCTCCTGGAGTCCACGACCCTCACCCTCGCCGAGGCCCTGCGCCACCTGTACGTCCTCCTCCCGGTGCTCGACGACGCCAAGCACTACTGGGTCTCCCCGGACGAGGTCGACAAGCTGCTGCGGGCCGGCGAGGGCTGGCTGCCCGGCCACCCGGAGCAGAAGCTGATCACCAGCCGCTACCTGTCCCGCCGCTGGTCCCTGACCCGCGAGGCGATGGACCGGCTGGAGCTGGTCCGGCTCGCCGAGACCGACGACAGCGACGTCGAGGAGATCGACAACGCCGTCGAGGCGGAGGCCGAGCAGGAGGAGAAGCCCACCCCGCTCGCCGTGCACCGCCGCGAGGCGATCCTCACCGCGCTCCGGGACAACTCCGCCGCCCGCGTCCTCGACCTCGGCTGCGGCGAGGGGCACCTGGTGCGCGAGCTGCTCAAGGAGCCGCGCTTCACCGAGATCGTCGGCGTGGACGTGTCCGTGCGCGCGCTCACCATCGCCTCCCGGCGGCTCAAGCTGGACCGCATGGGCGAGCGGCAGGCCGCGCGCGTGAACCTCTTCCAGGGTTCCCTGGCCTACACCGACAAGCGGCTGGCGGGCTACGACGCCGCCGTGCTCAGCGAGGTGATCGAGCACGTCGACCCGCCCCGGCTGCCGGCCCTGGAGTACGCCGTGTTCGGCTCCGCCCGTCCCCGCACCGTCGTCGTCACCACGCCGAACGTCGAGTACAACGTCCGCTGGGAGACCCTCCCGGCCGGCCACGTCCGCCACCGCGACCACCGCTTCGAGTGGACCCGCGAGGAGTTCCGCACCTGGGCGCGGACGGTCGCCGAACGCCACGGCTACGACGTCGGGTTCCGCCCCGTCGGCCCCGACGACCCCGAGGTGGGCCCGCCCACCCAGATGGCCGTGTTCACCACCGAGGCCGCGACCGAGAAGGAGGCGAAGGCCGCATGAGCACCACCACCGACACCCGCCCGAGGGCCCGTGCCCTCCCCGTCACCGACCTGTCCCTGGTCGTGCTGATCGGTGCCTCCGGCTCCGGCAAGTCCACCTTCGCCCGGCGCCACTTCAAGCCCACCGAGGTCATCTCCTCCGACTTCTGCCGGGGCCTGGTCGCCGACGACGAGAACGACCAGAGCGCCAGCCGGGACGCCTTCGACGTCCTGCACTACATCGCCGGCAAGCGGCTCGCCGCCGGCCGCCGCACCGTCGTCGACGCCACGAACGTGCAGCAGGACGCCCGGCGGCAGCTGATCGAACTGGCCAGGAAGCACGACGTCCTGCCGATCGCCCTCGTCCTCGACGTCCCCGAACAGGTCTGCGCCGAGCGCAACGCCACCCGCACCGACCGGGCCGACATGCCCCGCCGGGTCATCCAGCGCCACACCCGCGAACTCCGCCGCTCCCTGCGCCACCTGGAGCGCGAGGGCTTCCGCAAGGTGCACGTCCTGCGCGGCGTCGAGGAGATCGAGCAGGCCACCGTCGTCACCGAGAAGCGGTTCAACGACCTCACCCACCTCACCGGTCCCTTCGACATCATCGGTGACATCCACGGCTGCGCCGCCGAACTGGAGACCCTGCTCGGCAAGCTCGGCTACACCGACGGCGTCCACCCCGAGGGACGCACCGCCGTCTTCGTCGGCGACCTCGTCGACCGCGGCCCGGACAGCCCCGGCGTACTGCGTCGCGTGATGGCGATGGTGAAGTCGGGCAACGCCCTGTGCGTCCCCGGCAACCACGAGAACAAGTACGGCCGGTACCTGAAGGGCCGCAAGGTCCAGCACACCCACGGACTCGCCGAGACCATCGGGCAGATGGACGACGAGAGCGACGAGTTCCGCGCCGAGGTACGGGAGTTCATCGACGGCCTGGTCAGCCACTACGTCCTCGACGGCGGCCGGCTCGTGGTCTGCCACGCCGGTCTGCCGGAGAAGTACCACGGCCGCACCTCCGGCCGGGTCCGCAGCCACGCCCTGTACGGCGAAACCACCGGCGAGACCGACGAGTTCGGCCTGCCGGTGCGCTACCCGTGGGCCGAGGACTACCGGGGCCGCGCCGCCGTCGTCTACGGCCACACCCCGGTCCCCGAGGCCACCTGGCTCAACAACACCATCTGCCTGGACACCGGCGCCGTCTTCGGCGGCAGGCTGACCGCGCTGCGCTGGCCGGAGCGCGAACTGGTCGACGTACCCGCCGAGCGGGTCTGGTACGAGCCGGCCAGGCCGCTGCGCACCGAGGCCCCCGGCGGACACGACGGCCGGCCGCTGGACCTGGCGGACGTGCACGGGCGCCGGGTGGTGGAGACCCGGCACGCCGGGCGGATCACCGTACGGGAGGAGAACGGGGCGGCGGCCCTGGAGGTCATGAGCCGCTTCGCCACCGACCCGAGGCTGCTGCCGTACCTGCCGCCGACCATGGCACCGACCGCCACCTCGGGGGTGGACGGCTACCTGGAGCACCCGAAGGAGGCCTTCGCCCAGTACGCGGCGGACGGCGTGGCGCGGGTCGTGTGCGAGGAGAAGCACATGGGCTCCCGGGCGGTGGTGCTGGTCTGCCGCGACGCGGACGCGGCGCGCGCCCGCTTCGGGGTGGACGGCCCGACAGGCTCCCTGTACACCCGCACCGGCCGCCCCTTCCTCGACGACGCGTCCCTCACCGAGGCGGTCCTCGACCGGCTGCGCACCGCGATCGGCGAGGCCGGTCTGTGGGACGAGCTGTCCACCGACTGGCTGCTGCTGGACGCCGAGCTGATGCCGTGGTCGCTGAAGGCCTCCGGCCTGCTGCGCTCCCAGTACGCCGCCGTGGGCGCCGCCTCCGGGGCGGTGTTCCCGGGCGCGCTGGCCGCGCTGGAGGGCGCCGCGGCGCGCGGCGTCGACGTCTTTGAGCTGCTGGCCCGCCAGCGTGCCCGGTCCGCCGACGCCGCCGCGTTCACCGACGCCTACCGCCGTTACTGCTGGCCCACCGACGGCCTGGACGGCGTCCGCCTGGCCCCGTTCCAGATCCTGGCCGCGCAGGGCCGCAGCCTCGCCGCCCTGCCGCACGACGAGCAGCTCGCCCTGATCGACCGGCTCGTGGAGCACGACGGCAGCGGCCTGCTGCAGACCACCCGGCGGCTCCACGTCGACACCGGCGACCCCGAGTCGGTCCGCGCCGGCGTCGACTGGTGGCTGGAGATGACCGGCCGCGGCGGCGAGGGCATGGTCGTCAAGCCGGCCGGCGCGCTGGTCCGCGACGCCAGGGGCCGCCTGGTGCAGCCCGGCATCAAGTGCCGGGGCCGCGAGTACCTGCGGATCATCTACGGCCCGGAGTACACGCGCCCCGACAACCTCGCCCGGCTGCGGCACAGGTTCCTCAACCACAAGCGGTCCCTGGCGATCCGCGAGTACGCCCTCGGCCTGGAGGCCCTGGACCGTCTGGCGGACGGCGAGCCGCTGTGGCGCGTGCACGAGGCGGTGTTCGGCGTGCTGGCGCTGGAGTCGGAGCCGGTGGACCCGCGGCTGTAGCCACCCTGCCGTCCGGGTGTGGCACACGTTTTCGGCCGAGTTGCCCCTCAGGGGGCATCTCGGCCGGACGAGGTGCCCCCGGACCCCACGTGTCCCTGGTTAACCGTCAGTCGCCGTGCTAACTTCGCAGGTCGGTCAGACAGAGGTACCGACTCATGGGGGACAGTCGGTGGAGACGGGCGCGGGATTCGGCGGAGCCGACGACGACGCGCGGCATGCGCGGGGGCTCGCACTGCTGCTGGAGCTGACCGAGGCCCTGTGCAGACTCAGCTGCACGGAGGACCCGCAGGGGCGCGGCCAGTTCGCCGCGGTGCTCGGAGAACAGCTCGGCCGCCCCGTCGACCTGCGGGGCGTCAAGCAGCGCGAGGACGTGGTCACCCTGGTCCGCACCGCGCTGAACGTCGCGGGCGGGGAACGCGTGCTCGTCACCGTGGTGCGCATCCTCGAAGGGGCCCCCGCCGGCGACGAACTGGACCGGCTCCTCACCCCCGACCCGCCCGCCGCGCCCGAGGCACCGCCGGGCCCGCTCGGCCCCGGCGACGAGACCGGCGCGCGTGCCGTCCTCGCCGACGGCGACCTCGACGCCGTCCGGCTGCGCGACGACCTCGCCGAGGAACTCAACGGCCTCGACCTCCCCACCGGCCTGACACCCGACCAGCTCTTCCTCCACGTCCTCGCGTGGAACGCCCAGCCGGACGGCCTGCCGCCCGCCGTCCTGCTGCTCGACCGGGCGGCCCTCCTCGCCACCACGCGCGGCCACCGCGCCGCCCTGTCCGGCTGGGTCGACGACTGGGCGCAGCGGGCCGGCCTCGCCCAGGAGCTGAAGCGGCGCCGCGAGGCGCGCACCCGGGTGGTGCGGGACCCCGACGTCCCCCGCTGCCTGATCGTCGCCGTCGAGCCCGCCCGCGACGGCTCCGACGACGTCGTCGTACGCCCCTGGCTCAACACCGTGCCGGGCCACTGGGACCCCCAGCCGGGCGCACCGGCCGTGACCACCCTGGACGCGCTCGGCCCGGCCGTCGACGACGCGCTGCGACAGGGCGCCCGGCTCTGGGCCACGCCCCCGCAGGCCCCCTCCGGTGGACACCGGCAGCCGTCGGCGTACGTCGAGTTCGTCCTTCCGTACGACCTGCTCAACCACGATGTGGCGGGTTTGACGTACCAGGTCGGCGACGGGCGGCCGTTGCCGCTCGGGCTGAAGTACGGGGTCCATCTACGGAGTCTGGAACGGATGCGCACCGACGACGCGCTGGTGAGACACCAGTGGCAGGAGCGCTGGCACGCGCTGCGGCAGCACGGGGTCGGCGTGCACGGCTGGAGCGAGCCGGACGGACGGCGGCTCGACGCGTGGCAGGCGACACTCGCGGGGGACAGCAGGCACACGGCCGTGGTGCTGGACGCCCCGGCCGGTGTCCTGGCCATGGAGGCGCTCAAGGCCGCCATAGCGGAGGGCATCGGGTTGGCGGTGTGGGACCGCAGGGGAACCTTCCCCGAGGAGCGACGGGAGGTGGTGACGGCCGTGTTCGCCGCGGTGCCGACGCCCGGTCAGATCCCGCTCGCCATCCACCGCCTGCGGCAGAACGCCGAACTGAACCAGCAGGGCCCGGGCCGGCTCCTCGGGCGGCACATAGGATTCTTCTGGGACGATCCCACCCGAATCGTCGACATGCACACCATCGACCCCGGCGATCTCGCCGGCGAGGAGGCACCGGCATGAACGCGCACGAGCAGGCGTCCCCGAACGGCTGGCGCGTGTTCCACGGCACCGGCCGCCCGCCGGTCGTCCCGCCCCCGTTGCCCCAGGCGCCGCCCTGGCGGCGGTTCCTCGGCGCACCGTCCCAGCCCGCCCCGCCGGACGAGCCGGAGGCCGCGGTGCGCCGGCTGGGCCCCGGCGACGTCACCCCGCGGCTCGGCCCCGACGAGATCGACACCGTCAACGCCGCCCTGCTGCTGCGCCGGCCGCTGCTGATCACCGGCCCGCCCGGAATCGGCAAGTCCACGCTCGCCTACGTGATCTCCAGGGAACTGGGCCTCGGCCGGGTCCTGGAGTGGAACATCGTCAGCCGCACCACGCTCCGGGACGGGCTGTACGTCCACGACGCCATGGGCCGCGCGCAGGCCATCGCCGCTTGGCAGGCCGGACTGCGCACCGCGTCCCGGGAACCGGACGGGGCCGGACCGGCGACGGCCCACGCGCAGGCCCCGGCGGCCGAACCGGGCGACGCCGACCCGGCGGTCTCGTCAACGCGGCGTCAACTTCCGCCCGTTCTCGGTGACTTCATCACCCTCGGGCCGCTGGGCACCGCTCTACTGCCCTACGATCGTCCCCGGGTACTCCTTGTCGACGAACTCGACAAGAGCGACATCGATCTGCCGAACGACCTGCTGCACGTCCTGGAGAACGGAAGTTATGAGGTCCCGGAACTGGTGCGCGACGCCGCGGGGACCGCGCGCGTCCACACCAGCGACCCCGCCGGCCAGGCGCTGGTGCGGGACGGGCGCGTCGAGTGCCGGGAGTTCCCGGTCGTGGTGATCACCAGCAACGGAGAACGCGAGTTCCCCGCCGCCTTCCGCCGGCGCTGCCTGCCGCTGGAGATGCGCACCCCCGGCCGTGAGCAGCTGCTCGCCCTGGTGGAAGGGCACCTGGGCATCCGGCCCGAGGGCACCGAGTCCCTGGTGGACGAGTTCGTACGGCAGATCCAGTCCGGCGGCACCCACTCCCTGGACCAGTTGCTCAACGCCGTCCAGATGACTACCGCGGGTGGTTTCCAGGCGGACGGTGACGGGCGTAAGCTCGTGGAAATGCTCCTCCGCGACCTCGCGAAGGGCCGCTGAATGACCGGCTTTCCCAGGGAGCGCGCATCCGGACCGGGCGACGGTGATCCCGTATCAGGGGCGTCGCCTCCATCGGCGTTCCCCGAGTCCGTCGAAGGCGCGAGTGGGTACGGAGGGGCGCTGACCGCTGCCCCGGCCCCGGACGCGCCCGCCCGCGACCGGCCGCACCCCGACGAGCCGGGGCCCTCGGACCCGGACTGGCGGGAGGTGGCCGAAGCGGTCTGGCTCGCAGCGTACTGGGACCGCCACGGCGGCCCGGGCGGCGGCCGTCCGCAAGCGGCCCCCGCCCCCGCGCGCCCACGGCCCACCCAGCCGCCCGCGACCGAGGACGTACGGCCGCCGGACCCGCCCTCGCCCGAGGAGAGCCCGCGCGCCGCCGATCCCGCACCGGCGCCCCGGCCGACCGCCTCCGGCACCGCCGCTCCCACCACGCCGCCCGCACCGCCACCCGACCCCGCGGACCGGCCCCGGGTCACCGGTCACCCGGACGGCGCACCCGTGGAGCCGCCCACCCCGCGCCGGCTGTTACCCGACACCCAGGGCACCTTCACCCTGCACATCGGGCGACCGCTGCTGCCCGCCGAGGAGCGCCCGCAGCCCGGCCCCGGCCGGGCCACCGCACTGCTCGCCCGCGCCCTGCACCAACTGGCCCGGCGCATCCCCTCCCGCCACACCCTGGAACTCGACGAGGAGACCACCGCCGAGCAGGGCGTCTCCGACGGCCTGTGGCTGCCCTTCCTGCGGCCCGCCCGAGCCACCGCCTTCGACCTCGTGCTGCTCGTCGACGACGCCCCGACCATGCGGATCTGGCAGGAGACCTGCGCCCGCCTGACCGAGGCCGCCGAGCACAGCGGCGCCTTCCGCGGCGTCCGCGCCGTGCGGGTGCACGTGCCGCGCACCGGCACCGCCACCCTGCGCCGGCCCGCCGACCGCGCCGCCGCCGACCCCGGCGAACTCCTCGACGGCAGGGGCGGCCGGGTCTTCCTCGTCGTCACCGACGGGCTCGCCCACGGCTGGGCCGCCCCGGCCGCCGACGACCTGCTCGGCCGCCTCGGCCACGCCGGCCCCACGGCCCTCGTCCACCTGCTGCCGCCGCACCTGCGCCACCGCACCTCCCTCTACCCGTACCCGGCGGTCCTGGAAGCCGGCGGGTTCGGCGCCCCCAACGACGGCCTCGGGCACTGGGCACCGCCCGGCGGCCCCGACCCGCTGCGCCCGTTGCCGGAGGCCGGTGACGGCTCCGTGCCGGTGCCCGTGCTGTCCCTCAAGCACGCCTCCCTCGGCACCTGGGCCGACCTCGTCACCGGCGAGCGGGGTGTGCGCCGGTCCCTGCCCGTCGTCCTCGCCGGCGCCCTCGCCAAGGGCGCGCCCGCACCCGGTCTGCGCGCCCCGCGCCTGCCCCGCGCCGCCACCGCCGCCGTACGCCGCTTCTTCACCCTCGCCACCCCCGCCGCGCGCCGGCTCGCCACCCAACTGGCGGCGATCCCCTTCGAGTTCGACCTGGTGGAGCAGATGCGGCGGCGCACCATGCCGGAGACCGGCCCCGACCACCTCGCCGAGATCCTCATGGGCGGGCTGATCGACTGGAACAGCGGCGGCGAGGGCCGTCCCGAGTTCGCCGACGGGGTCCGCGAGGCGCTGCTCGCCACCACGACCCGCAGCCAACTCGCCCGCACCATCAGTGTGGTGGGCGAGCTCCCGGCCGCCGGACGGCGCGGCGTCGCCCTGCGCGCCGCCCTGCACGACCCGGCCGGAGCCGCCCTGCCCGACCCCGCCGAGCGCGGCTGGGCACGCAGCGAACTGGCCGTGATGCGCGCCCTTTCGGGGCCCTACTCCGAACGGGCCAGGCGCATCGAACCCCAACTCTCCGGGCGCCTTCCGCCCGGTGCGGCCGAACGGGTGGGCGCCGGTTTGCCCGCGGGTACACCCACTGAGGTGAACCCTGCGGACGGCGGGGGATCATCCGGCGGCCGAGAAGGCAGTGATCCAGCGTCGAACCATCCCGACGAACCTGGAGACCACGTGCCACCCCTGGTAACCGACGACACCCCACCCGAAGCCCCGGAGGCTGAGCAGCTCATGCAGAGCACCACCACCGCGACGCCCGCCCTACTGGTGAACGTTCCGCTGCGGAACACCTCGTTCGTCGGCCGGCAGGGGCTGCTGAGGGCCGTGGAGGAGCAACTGGGTGCCCAGGACACGGCCGCGGTGCTCCCGCACGCGCTGCACGGACTGGGCGGCGTCGGCAAGTCCCAGCTCGCCCTGGAGTACATCTACACCCACCAGCACGACTACAAGGTGATCTGCTGGATCCCCGCCGAACGCGAGAGCCTCATCCTGGCCGCCCTGGGCACCCTGGCCGCCCAGCTGGGCGTCGCCCCCTCCAGCACGGACCGCCTGGGCGCACCCGCCGCCAACACGGCCGTGCCCGCCGTACTGGAGGCCCTGCGCAGCGGCGCCCCGTACAACGACTGGCTGCTCGTCTTCGACAACGCCGAGGACGTCGAGGCGGTACGCCAGTACTTCCCCACCAATGGGCCGGGCAAGGTCATCGTCACCTCCCGGAACCGGGCCTGGGAACGCGTGGCCACCCCCCTGCCGGTGAACGTCTTCGAGCGGTCCGAGTCCATCGAACTGCTCCAGAAGCGCTCGCCCGACCTGAGCACCGCGGACGCCGACCGGCTCGCCGACGCCCTCGGCGACCTGCCGCTCGCCGTCGAGCAGGCCGGCGCCTGGCGCGCGGTCACCGGCATGCTCGTCGACGAGTACCTGGACCTGCTCGCCCAGCGCAGCCCCGAGATCCTGGAACTCGACCCGACGCCCGACTACCCGGTCTCCGTCGCCGCCGCCTGGGACCTCTCGCTGGAACGCATCCAGCGCAACAACCCGGGCGCCCGCCAGCTCCTCGACATCTGCGCCAGCATGGCCCCCGAGCCCATTCCGCGCTCGATCCTGCGGGGCAGCCGGGGCGTCAGCATCACGCCCGAGGTCGACCCGCTGCTGCGCCAGTCGATCCGGCTGAACCGCGCCGTGCGCGACCTGAGCCAGTTCTCCCTGATCAAGGTCGACCCGCGCTCCGACACCCTGCAGATGCACCGCCTGCTGCAGACCGTGCTCCTGGCCAAGCTGGGCGAGGAGGAACGCGAGCGCATGCGCGGCGCCGCGCACCAACTGCTGTCGGCGGCCAAGCCGGGCCCCTACGGCTCCTCCCTGGAATGGCCCGCCTACCAGGCGCTCCTGCCGCACGTACTGGCCTCGCAGGCCGTCACGAGCTCCGACACCTGGGTGCGGGACCTGGTCGCCGACACCATCTGGTTCCTCTACTACTGGGGCGACCACCAGGGCGCCGCGGACTACGCGCGCGAGGCTTGGGGCCGCTGGCTCGCGGCCTCCGGCGAGGAGGACATCCACGTCATCCGCATGACGAAGAGCTTCTCGTTCCTGCTGCGGCAGACCGGGCAGGTGCCCGAGTCGATCCCGCTGATCGAGAAGGCGCTGGAGACCTCCCGCAGGCTGGAGGTCGAACCCGAGGAACTGATCGACTCCCTGTGCGAGATGGCCGACGCCCGCCGCTACCAGGGCAGGATGGAGGAGGCGCGGCGCGTGAGCCGGGAGGCCACCGAGCTGGCCCGGTCCCTGTTCGGCTCCGACGACCCCGCCACCCTGCGTGCGACGCACTCGTGGGGCGTCGACCTCAGACTGGTCGGCGAGTTCCGCGAGGCACTGCCGCTGGACCAGGAGAACGCCCGGCTGCGCGACCTGCTGTTCGGCCCGTCCAGCTTCTTCACCCTGAACACCCTCAACGGCCTGTCCATCGACATGCGGGAGGGCGGTGACTACCCGGGCGCCCGCGAGTTCCAGGAGGACGTGTACCGCCGGGCGCGCACCGCGTTCGGCGACGAGCACCCCCTCACCCTGCGCATCGCCCGCAACCTCGCGGTGTGCCGGCGCCGGGACGGCGCGCTCGCCGAGGCGGCCAAGCTCTCCGAGGAGACGCTGCGGCGCTTCGTCAACCGCTACGGGAGCGACCACTCCGACTCGCTGGCGACGGCGACCAACCTCTCGGTCGACCGGCGCCTGGCCGGTGACCTCGACGGCTCGCGGCAGCTGGCCGAGGAGACCGTGCGGCGCTACGAGCAGCGGCTCGGCGAGAGCCACCTGTACACCCTGCTGACCCGGGCCAACCTGGCCGCCACCCTGCGCACGCTCGGAGCGCTGGACACCGCGCAGGAGGAGGAGGACGAGGCGGCCCGCCGCCTGGCCGAGACGGTGGGGGAGCGGCACATCACCACGCTGACCACCGCGATCGGACAGGCGAACACGGCCTACGCCCGGCTGGACTTCGAACGGGCCCGCGAGATCGACGAGGCCACCCTGCCGCTGCTCGCGGAGGTCGCCGGTGAGGACCACCCGCTCACCCTGACCTGCACCGCCAACCTCGCCCTCGACCTGCGCGGCCTGGGTCGCGGCGCGGAGGCGGACCAACTGCAGCGCAGGGCCGTCGAGGGCTTCACCGGCGTCGTCCGCGCCGACCATCCCTGGCTCACCGCGGCACGGCGCCGACGCCGCATCGAGTGCGACATGGCGCCGATGCCGCTGTAACCCCCGGCGGCCGGGCGGGGCGCGAACCCTTGCCCGGCACCCGGCGGCCCGTGCCGGTCGCCGGGTGCCCGGCCTAGCTCACGTCCGCCGGTGCCGTCGTCGTGCCGTTCTGGGAGGGTGGGGGCGCGAAGGGGACGGGGGAGGGGCGTCGAGCACGGTCGCGTTCGGCCAGGCGGCGGGTCAGGAGCAGGAGCGGCTGGGTGAGCAGGGTCGTGGCGAGGGCCATGAAGATCAGCACCGTGTAGAGCGGGGCGCTCAGCAGGCCGGCCTGGAGCCCGGCGTTGAGGGCGATCAGCTCGGTGAGGCCACGCGCGCTGAGCAGGACGCCGACGGTCCGCGCATCGTGCCGGTCCAGCCCGCCGACCCGGGCCGCCAGCGTCCCGCTGCCGATCTTCGTGGTGACCGCGAGCACGGTCACCACCAGCAGGACGGCCCAGCCCGTGCCGTTCATGCTGTTCAGCGCCACGGACTGGCCCGAGAGCACGAAGAAGAACGGCAGCAGCAGCGAGCTGACGTCGTGCAGCGGTCGCAACAGGTCCGGGTCGAGCGTGCCGTCCTCCTCACGCGGGACCACCACACCGGCGAGCAGCGCACCGAAGATCACGTGCAGCCCGAGGGAGTGCGTGACCCACGCCGATCCGAGGGCGAAGCCGATGAGCAGGGCCAGCCGCAGCGAGGGCTCCATCCGCGTCCCCCACAGCAGCCGGCGCAGCACCGGCCGGGCCGCGAGCACCATCACGGCCACGAAGCCGACGGCGAGCACGACCCGCCACGGCCAGCCGAGCGCCGACTCGGCGCCGCCGCTGTCCATCAGCGCCGCTGCCAGCACCGTCCAGCAGACCGCGTCCAGCAGCCCGGCCGCCGAGACCGCCACCACGCCCGGCACGGAGCGGGACAGTTCGTTCTCCCGCACGATGGCCGTCAGCACGGGCACCGCCGTTATCGACAGGGCGATCCCGGCGAACACCACCATGGCGGGGGAGAGGTCCCGCGGCATTCCCAGTTCGTGCAGCGACTCCCGGAACAGCAGCGCGCTCCCGCAGCCCACGGCCATCGGCACCACGAACGAGGCCAGCGCCACGATCAGCGAAGTGCGGGCCCGGTCGCCGAGGATCTTCAGATCCAGCTCGTAGCCCACCTCGAACAGGAAGACCACCAGCGCGAACTGCGCGAAGCCCATCAGCGCGGGCTCGATCTCCCCGGGGAACAGCGACGCGTACGCGTCCGGCGCCAGCGCGCCGAGCAGGGAGGGGCCGAGCGCGATGCCCGCCGCCAACTGCCCCACGATGTAGGGCTGTCTCAGCCGCCGGGCCAGCCAGCCGGCCGCCTGAGCGGCCACCACGATGACGGCCGAAGCACCCACGAAGTGCGTGATCATCGCGTCCGGGCTCATGTGTCTCCCCGTTGGTCCGGTGGTCGTCCGGTGGCAGACCCGTACGGCGGTCTCTTGTTCAGCGGTCTTCTGTTCGGTGATTTCCCGTTCGGCGGCCCCGTGTTCGCAGCGGCACCCGCAGCGGAGCTTCAACTTCTTTAGAATAGATTCAATTTGACGTCGCGTCGGAAGTCGTACACGGCTTTCACCAGGGTCACGGGGGGCATATGACGGCGGTCGTCTTCATCCACGGCACAGGGGTTCGCGAACCGGGCTTCTCTGCGCTCGCGGGGCGCTTCTCCGTTGGAGTGACGGCGCTGCGCGGCGGGCTGCGCGTCGTGCCGTACTACTGGGGCGGCGAGCACGGGGCCACGCTCGCCGCCGACGGAGCGAGCCTGCCGCCGGCCTCCCGCACCAGACGCGGCCCCGCCGCACCGGACGCCGCCGACGACGACACGGCCGCCTGGGCGGCCCTCTACGCCGACCCGTACGCCGAACTCGCCCTCACCGCCGCCGCGGGCGCCCCCGCGGCCGAGCTGCCGCCCGGCTCCCTGCCACCGGACCAGCACCTCCGGGCACGGCTGGCCGCCCTCGCCGCCGAGGGCGACGCACCGGCGGCCGACCTGGGCCCCGGCCTGGCGCGCGCCGCCACCGACCTGGCCGCCCACCCGCTGCTCGGCGCCGCGGCCGCGGCCCTCACCCCGGACGACCTCGCGCACCTCGCCGCCCGCAGCCTGACCGCCCGGGTCATCGCCGACGCCCTCGACTCCGACGCACCCCTCGTACCGGCCGGTGCCACCCGGGACGCCGTCACCGACCGGCTCGCCCGGACCCTCGGCGCATCGCCCCCGGGCAGGGAACGCGGGGTGCGCTCCCTGGTCCTGCGGGTCGCGGGATCGGCCGCCTCCGGTGCCGTCGTACGCCGCCGCCGCGCCCTCACCGAGGCCGCCCACCCGGCCGCCGGGGACGTCCTGCGCTACCTCAGCCGCGGCGAGGCGGTCCGCGCCGGACTGCGCACGCTGCTCGCCGGTCTGGAGCCGCCCGTCGCGATCGTCGCCCACAGCCTCGGCGGCATCATCGCCCTGGACACCCTGGTCCTCACCCCGCTGCCGCAGGTCCGGCTGCTGGTCACGGCCGGCTCCCAGGGGCCGTTCCTGTACGAGTCGGGGTCGCTGCCCTCCCTCGAACACCCCGCGCCGCTGCCGGACCACTTCCCCGAGTGGCTGAACCTCTACGACCCCCGCGACCTGCTCTCCTACCTGGGCGCCGGTCTGTTCCCGGGCCGGGTGACCGACGTCGCCGTCGACAGCCGCCAGCCGTTCCCGGCCGCGCACAGCGCCTACTGGACCAACCCGGCCGTGTACCGGCACATCGTGGACCGGCTCCCGTGACCGGCCCGCTCCCCGCCCCCGCCGTGGACCCGGCGCGCGTGCACGCCCTCGTCGTCGGCGTCGAGGCCTACGACGCCGACCCCGGCTGGGACCTGCCCGGGCCGGCCCGGGACGCGGTCCGCTTCCACCACCTGCTGCGCGCCGCCGGCGTACCGGAGGCCAACGTCCGGCTGCACCTCGCGCCGTTGGCGCCGTACGTCCCCGAACTGCCGTACGCGCCCGCCGACCACGCCACGCTGCGCCGGGTCCTCGTCCGTGAACTCCCCGCCGTCCGGGGCGACGTGCTGTGGGTCTGGTGGGGCGGGCACGGTGTCCTCGACCGGTCCGGACACCTGCGGTTGTTCTGCGCGGACGCCACCACCGACGACAAGCTGGGCATCGACCTGGACTCCGCGCTCGAACGGTACGCGGGGGACGCCGTGCCCGGCTTCGCGGACCAACTGTGGATCGTGGACGCCTGCGAGACCTTCGAGGAGGCGCTCGCCTTCCGCGAGCCGCTGCCGCCCGACGCGCTGCCGGTCGGGCGGCGCAGTCACGCCCACCGGCAGACCGTGCTCCGCGCCGCCGGACGGGGCCGGGCCGCCGCCAACGATCCGGTGCGCGCCACGGGCCTGTTCTCCGACGTCCTGCTCGCCCTGCTGGCCGACCGGACGGCCGTCCTGCCCGCCCCGCCCGATGCGGAGGAACTGTTTCCGGCCGTACGGACGCGTATCGCCGCCCTCAGGGAGGCGGGACGTACTCTGCAGTATCCCGAGATCCGGCTGCAGAGCCCCGAACGCACCGAGATCCTCGCCCCGGCGGGGCCGGGCGGCCGGGAGCGGCAGGCCTCCCCGCTGCTGCGGGCCGTGGACGCGCTCCTCGCCTATCCGCTGATGAGCGACCCGACGGAGCGGCAGACGGTGGTCGCCACGCTGGGCCCACGCGTCACCGGGACACTGCCCCGTCACACCAAGGCGCGCACGGACGCGACCGGCATCCTCAACGGGCTCGCCCGGCACCGTCCGCAGGCGTTGTGGGAACTGTTCGACGCCGTGGTGTCCGTCGACGACGACCCGGAGCGCAGGGAGGAACTCGCCAAGGCCTTGCGGGAGTTGGAGGGCGCCGGGGGGTGGCCGGGTGCGCGTGGCTGATCAGGTGGCGTGATCGTACGGTTTTCGACATGGGCCTGAATGGCCATGATGGAAAGGACACGGGGCATCGAGTGCCACCGTGCGAGAAGGGGGAAGCACCTTGGACCAGCCGCCCGCTCTGCGCCATGCCGAAGCCGCCACCCGTGAGCAACCGGTCGCCCTCGGGCGCGCCGACGTCTGGGAGTCGGACCTGGCGGACGTCGCGGCGCTGCCCCTGACCGCCGTGGACGGTCTCACGCCGCTCGGCCCCACCGCCCGCCTGCTCGAAGAGGTCCTGCGCGCACGCGGCGGCATCAGAGGCGGCGGCGAAGGCGGTGGCGGCGGAGCCCGCGCCGAATAGCCGCCGCCCGCCGCCGACGTAGAGCCCCGACGACACAGCGCCGCCGAGAGAGCCCCGACGAGGCCGTGCGCCCGCCGGGGTCCCCGCATGCCCGCACCGACCGGAGGTCCCCACCCATGACCAGCGAGCCGCGCCCCGCCCCGTTCCGTGTGCCGGACCGGCTCTTCGCGGAACTGGCCGCCGGAGGGGGTTCCGCCGAGGCGGTCGCCTTCCTGGAGCGCGGGGAGCGGGCACGGCGGCTGCTCCTGCTGCGGACGCTGCTGGACCGGCTCGCGGAACTGCCCACGCCCCTGACGCCGGTCGCCGAGGCCTGGGACACGTTCAAGAGGGCCGCCGAACGGGCGCCCGCGGCGGCCGACCGGCTCCTGCTCGCGCCGACGACCGGTGGCTGGATCGCCCACATGCTGCGCCGGGTGCACGGCACCGCCACCGGGCCGCCGTTGTGGGCGGAGGCCGGCCGGCTGAACGTCCTGACGGTCACCGCGGCACTGCACGCCGGTACGGAGGCGGTGCTCACGGTCCCGCTCATGGACGGCGGCCTGCACCTGCCGGGCCTGGGCCTGCTCCGCCTCCCGGACGCGCCGCAGGGCCCGTCCGTCGCCCGGGCGGCGACGAGAGCGGGCGAACTGACCCTCTCCGGCCCACCGGACCACAAGGGCGACCGGACCTCCGTAACACACCGCCCGACGACGACACCGGCGAACGGCCCCGGACCCGAGGGCTCTCCGAGCCGGAGGGGCCCCGGCGGGTTGGGCCGGGGGCGGAGGTGTCCCGGCCTGAGGAGTCCGGGGCGGAGGGGGCTCGGTGGGCTGGTCCCCGGCCTGAGGGCTCCGAGCCGGAGGGGCCCCGGCGGGTTGGGCCGGGGTCGGGTGGGTCCCGGCCTGAGGAGTCCGGGGCGGAGGGGGCTCGGTGGGCTCGAGCCCCGTGGGGTGAGGGGCGGTCGGAGACGGCGTCGGCCCCCGCGGAGAGGACCGGCTCCTGGCTCCCCCTGCGGACCCTCACCCACACCACCCCGGCCGGCCCCGTCGCCATCCCCCTCGACGACCTCGACCCGTACCGCGACCTCGACGACCCGGTCCCGCCCGCCCGGCTGGAGGCCGACGAGGCGGCGCAGTGGCAGCGGGTCTTCGACGGCGCCGTCGCCGTCCTCGCCGGGGCGGGCGCCGAGCCGGGCCCGGGCCGGCTGGACCCGGCCGCCGTCCGGGCCGTGGTGCCGTACGGCCGTACCGCGGTCACACCGCCCGCTCCGCCGACCGTCGGGGTCTCCGCCTCCAGCGGCGACTCCTTCGGCGCCATGCTGATATCCCGCCCCGCGTCCCCGCTGGCCCTCGCCGAGACGCTCGTCCACGAGTTCCAGCACAGCAAACTCGCCGCCCTCCTCCACCTCTTCCCCCTCCTCGACGACGACCGCGAGGAGTGCTACTACGCCCCCTGGCGCGCCGACCCGCGCCACCTCACCGGGCTGCTGCACGGCGCGTACGCCTTCACCGGCGTCGCCGGCTTCTGGCGGGACCGGCTGGCCGAGCCGGAACACGCCGAGGCCGCCGCCTACCACTTCGCGCTGCGCCGGCTGCAGAGCCGGCTGGTCGTGCGCACCCTGCTGACCAGTGCCCGGCTGACCGCACCGGGGCGCCGGCTGGTCACCGGCCTCGCCCGGACCCTGGACGGCTGGCTGCGCGAACCCGTCGACCCGGCCGCGCTGGCCCGGGCCCGTACGGCCGCCGCCCTGCACCGCACACAGTGGCGACTGCGCAACGTCGCGGCACCGGCCGGGCCGGACGGCGCCCTCCGCTTCCGCCCGGACCGCGGCTTCTGGCCCGACACCCGCAGCCACACCTTCGCCACCCGCCCCGCCGATCCCCGTACCCCCGACGAGCACCTCGCCGCCGGCGACCCGGCCGCCGCGCTGGACGGCTACGCCGAGGACCTGGCCCGTGACCCGGCCGACCCCCACGCCCGGTCCGGCTGGATCGTCGCGCGGGCGGTCCTGGTCCCGGGCCACGCCACGCGCCGCCCGCTCGCCCGCCCGGAGCTGCTCCTGCCGCGGCCCAGCGGCTGACCCCGGAGCCGGCCCGGCGGCGGCCCCCGGGGCGCGCGGGTCCGCGCAACCAGGGGATGAACAGGCGCCCGAATGGTCAGGATGGAGGCATGGGATTCCAAGTCGACTCCGAAGCCGGGCGGCTCACCCGCGTCATCCTGCACCGGCCGGATCTGGAGCTCAAAAGGCTCACCCCCAGCAACAAGGACGCCCTTCTCTTCGACGACGTGCTGTGGGTGCGCCGGGCCCGCGCCGAGCACGACGGGTTCGCCGACGTACTGCGCGACCGCGGGGTCGCCGTGCACCTCTTCGGCGACCTGCTCACCGAGACCCTGGACGTCCCGGCGGCCCGACGGCTCGTACTGGACCGGGTCTTCGACGAGAAGGAGTACGGAGTGCTGGCCACGGACCACCTCCGGGCCGCCTTCGAGACGCTGCCCGCCCGCGAGCTCGCCGAGGCCCTGGTCGGCGGCATGACCAAGCGGGAGTTCCTGGACGCGCACCCGGAGCCGAACTCCGTGCGCTTCCACGCCATGGAGCTGGACGACTTCCTGCTCGGACCGCTGCCCAACCACCTCTTCACCCGGGACACCTCGGCCTGGATCTACGACGGCGTCTCCATCAACGCGATGCGCTGGCCCGCCCGGCAGCGCGAGACGGTCCACTTCGAGGCGATCTACCGGCACCACCCGCTGTTCCGCGACGAGACGTTCCACCTCTGGTCCGAGGGGCAGGCCGACTACCCCTCCACCATCGAGGGCGGTGACGTGCTGGTCATCGGCAACGGCGCCGTGCTCATCGGCATGAGCGAGCGGACCACCCCCCAGGCCGTCGAGATGCTCGCGTACAAGCTGTTCGCGGCGGGCTCCGCGCGCACGATCGTGGCCCTCGACATGCCCAAGCGGCGGGCCGTCATGCATCTGGACACCGTGATGACCATGGTGGGCGGGGACACCTTCACGCAGTACGCCGGGCTCGGCATGCTCCGCTCGTACACCATCGAGCCGGGCGCGGGGGAGAAGGACCTGAAGGTCACCGACCACCCGCCGGAGCACATGCACCGGGCGATCGCCGCGGCCCTCGGGCTGAGCGAGATCCGCGTGCTCACCGCGACGCAGGACGTGCACGCGGCCGAACGCGAGCAGTGGGACGACGGCTGCAACGTGCTGGCCGTCGAGCCGGGGGTCGTCGTCGCCTACGAGCGCAACGCCACCACCAACACCCACCTGCGCAAGCAGGGCATCGAGGTGATCGAGATCCCGGGCAGCGAGCTGGGGCGGGGCCGGGGCGGGCCGCGCTGCATGAGCTGCCCGGTGGAGCGCGAGGCCGTGCAGTGACGCAGGCTGGGGAGGAAAAGGCAGGCTGGACAAGAAGGCAGGCTGTGGAGGAAAGGCGGGCAAACATAGACTGTATATAAATTCAGAAGTTCGTATAGACTTCCAAGCGTCCCCGTCCCTGCACCTCTGGAGCGCCCCATGGCGACAGTCCCGACCGCCCTCGCCGGCCGCCACTTCCTCAAGGAGACCGACTTCACCGCGGACGAGTTCCGCGGCCTGGTCGAACTGGCCGCGGAGCTGAAGGCCGCCAAGAAGGCCGGGAACGAGACGCGGTACCTGCGGGGCCGGAACATCGCGCTGATCTTCGAGAAGACCTCGACGCGCACCCGCTGCGCGTTCGAGGTCGCCGCCGCCGACCAGGGGGCGTCGACCACGTACCTGGACCCGTCCGGCTCGCAGATGGGGCACAAGGAGTCCGTGAAGGACACCGCACGCGTGCTCGGGCGGATGTTCGACGGGATCGAGTACCGCGGGGACAGCCAGCGGAAGGTCGAGGAGCTGGCCGCCTGCGCCGGCGTGCCCGTCTACAACGGCCTGACCGACGACTGGCACCCCACGCAGATGCTCGCCGACGTGCTGACCATGACCGAGCACTGTGCCAAGCCCCTGAAGGCGATGTCCTTCGCCTACCTCGGCGACGCCCGCTTCAACATGGGCAACTCCTACCTGGTCACCGGTGCCCTGCTCGGCATGGACGTGCGCATCGTCGCCCCGAAGGCCTACTGGCCCGCCCAGGAGATCGTCGACAGCGCCCGCAAGCTGGCCGAGGCGAACGGGGCGCGCATCACGCTCACCGAGGGCCTGGAAGAGGGGGTCCGGGGCGCCGACTTCGTCGCCACCGACGTCTGGGTCTCCATGGGCGAGCCGAAGGAGGTCTGGGACGAGCGGATCGCCGCGCTGGCCCCGTACGCGGTGACCATGGACGTCCTGCGCGCCACCGGCAACCCGGACGTCAAGTTCCTGCACTGCCTGCCCGCCTTCCACGACCTGGGCACCAAGGTCGGCCAGGAGATCCACGAGAGCCACGGCCTCGACTCCCTCGAGGTCACCGACGAGGTCTTCGAGTCCCGGCACTCGGTCGTCTTCGACGAGGCCGAGAACCGGCTGCACACCATCAAGGCCGTACTCGTCGCCACCCTCGCCTGAACCGACCTATGCTGTCCGGCGGCCCGGAGCCACCCCTTCCGCAGGCCGCCGTGCGACACACCCGTCGCCTCCGCACCACCAGAAACGAGCACCACCCGCAATGCCCGCTTCCCGTATCAAGTCGCCCCACCTCCTGGTGGCCGAATCCGGCGCCGACCGCGAAGGCCACGGCCTGAAGCGCACGATGGGGCTGTTCCAGCTCGTCTGCTTCGGTGTGGGCGCCATCGTCGGCACCGGCATCTTCGTCGGTCTGTCCGACTCGGTCGCCGAGGCCGGCCCGGCCGTCGTCGTCTCCTTCGTGCTCGCCGCGATCACCTGCGTGTTCACCGCGTTCGCATTCGCCGAGCTGGGCGGCGCCATCCCGGTCTCCGGCTCCTCGTACTCCTTCGCCTACGCCGGACTCGGCGAGCGGACCGCCTTCCTGGTCGGCTGGTGCCTCTTGCTGGAGTACGGCGTGTCGGTCTCCGCGGTCGCGGTCGGCTGGAGCCAGTACGTCAACGAACTGCTGGACAGCGTCCTCGGCATCCAGCTGCCCCAGGGGCTCTCGGCGGGGCCCGGCGACGGTGGCGTGGTCAACCTGCCCGCGGTGATCGTCATCGCGCTGGCCTGCGTGCTGCTGGTGCGCGGGGTACGGGAGAGCGCCCGGGCCACGGCCGCGATGGCCGTCCTCAAGCTGGCCGTCCTCGTCGCCTTCTGCGCCATCGGCTTCTCCGCCTTCCAGGACGGCAACCTCACCCCGTTCTCCCCGGCCGGCCTCGGCGGCATCGGCGCCGGCACCACGGCCGCCTTCTTCTCGTACATCGGCTTCGACGCGATCACCACGGCCGGCGAGGAGGCCAAGAACCCGCGCCGGGACATCCCGGTCGCGATCCTGGTCTGCATCGGCCTGGTCACCCTGCTGTACTGCGCGGTCGCCGTCGCCGCGATCGGCGCCGTCGGCGGTGACACGGTCGGCGACCGCCCCGCCGCCCTCTCCTACGTCGTGAACGAGGTCACCGGCTCCACGATCGGCGGCGGTGTCGTCGCCTTCGGCGCGGTGGTGGCCATCGCCTCGGTGGTGCTCGCCGTGATGTACGGCCAGACCCGCATCCTGATGTCCATGTCCCGGGACGGTCTGATCCCGCGCGTCTTCGAGAAGATCTCCCCGCGCACCGCCACCCCCGTCGCCGGCACCCTCATCGTGGGCGTGGTCTTCGCGCTCCCCGCGGCCTTCGCCCCGCTCGACGCGGTGGTCAACCTGTGCACCATCGGCACCCTCGCCACCATGGCCGCCGTCAACGTCTCCGTGATCGCGCTGCGCCGCCGCGAGCCCGGCCTCGCCCGCACCTTCCGGGTGCCGCTGTACCCGGTGACGCCGCTCCTCGGGGTCGGCTTCTGCCTCTACCTGATCTACGAGACGGGCCGGGCCACCTGGCTCCAGTTCGCGGTGTTCCTGGCGGTGGGCCTGCTGGTCTACGCCGCCTACGGGCGCCGGCACTCCCGCCTCGCCGGGGCCGGCGCGCAGGTCACGCCGGAGGACGACGCTGAGCGGGTACCGCAGGAAGCCTGAACCAGACCGCCTTGCCGGACCCGGTGGGCCGGTGGCCGCAGGACGAGCTCAGGGCGCGGATCAGCAGCAGACCGCGCCCGTACTCCTGCCAGGGGTCGGGCGGCTCCACACCGGGACGGGTGAGGTCGCCGGGCGGCGCCGGGTCCGGGTCGTGGACCTCGACCTGGCAGCCTGTCGGCATCAGCTCCACCACCAGCTCGATCGGCGTCTCGCCGGAGGTGTGCTCGACGGCGTTGGCGACCAGTTCCGCCGTGAGCAGCTCCGCGGTGTCGCTGTCGGCCGGGTGCTCCAGCTCGGCCAGCGCCGTACGGACCAGGGCACGCGCCACCGGCACGGCCGCGGCGGAGTGCGGCAGCGCGATGCGCCAGGAGGCGGGGGCATGAGAGCGATCGTGCACGGCTGATCCGTTTCTGGAGCAGGCGGTCCTGTCCTGCTTTCAACCCTACGAATGGTACGGCGCATCCCGGCAGAGCCGTTCGACGGGCACCTCGCGGGACCTTCGGCCCGCTACCGGACGGCGTACCCGGGTGAACGCGGCGGCATCCGTCCGGGAGCCGTCCTATCGCGCCTACGTGACGACAGTCACAGGACGGTGATAGCTTCGAAGTGCTTCGGTACCCGGAGCTCAGTGAGGCCGCGCCCGCCCGAGGAGGCCGCCCGTCATGAGTCCCTTCACCGGCTCCGCCGCCCGCACCCCCGACTGGCGGCACCTGCGCGTCGATCTCACCGACGGTGTCGCCACCGTCACCCTCGCCCGCCCCGACAAGCTCAACGCGCTCACCTTCGAGGCCTACGCCGACCTGCGCGACCTGCTGGCGGAGCTGTCCCGGGAGCGGTGCGTACGGGCCCTCGTCCTGACCGGCGAGGGACGCGGCTTCTGCTCCGGCGGCGACGTGGACGAGATCATCGGCGCCACGCTGTCCATGGACACCGCCCGGCTGCTGGACTTCAACCGGATGACCGGCCAGGTGGTGCGCGCCGTACGGGAAGCGCCGTTCCCGGTGATCGCCGCGGTCCACGGCGTCGCGGCCGGGGCGGGGGCGGTCCTCGCGCTGGCCGCCGACTTCCGTGTCGCCGACCCGTCCGCCCGCTTCGCCTTCCTCTTCACCCGCGTCGGCCTCTCCGGCGGCGACATGGGCGCCGCCTACCTGCTGCCCCGCGTCGTGGGCCTCGGACACGCCACCCGCCTGCTGATGCTCGGCGAACCGGTGCGGGCGCCCGAGGCCGAGCGGATCGGCCTGATCAGCGAGCTGACCGACGAGGGCCGCGCCGACGAGGCCGCCCACTCACTCGCCCGCCGCCTGGCCGACGGCCCCGCCCTGGCGTACGCCCAGACCAAGGCCCTGCTCACCGCGGAACTGGACATGCCCCTGGCGGCGGCGGTGGAGCTGGACGCCTCGACCCAGGCCCTCCTGATGAACGGCGAGGACTACGCCGAGTTCCACGCGGCCTTCACGGAGAAGCGGCCGCCCAAGTGGCAGGGGAGGTAGGGGGATGCTTCCGGCCAAGGGGACCGCAGCACTCTCAGGGGCGCGGGGCTGTGACGATCAGCGGCTCCGCCGCGGGGCGCGAGGAGCCACGACGCACCCGCAGCCGCCCGCGACGACCAGCCACCCCCTGCACGCGGCGATCATCGGCGGCGGCCCCGGCGGCCTCTACACCGCCGCCCTCCTCAAACGCCTCGCCCCCGACCGGCAGGTCACCGTCTGGGAACGCAACGCCCCCGACGACACCTTCGGCTTCGGCGTCGTCCTCTCCGACGAAACCCTCGGCGGCATCGAACACGCCGACCCCGTCGTCCACGCGGCCCTGAAACAGGACTTCGTCCGCTGGGACGACATCGACATCGTCCACCGAGGCACCCGCCACACCTCCTCAGGACACCGCTTCGCCGCCCTCGGCCGCCGCCGCCTCCTGGAGATCCTGCACGAGCGCTGCCGCGCCCTCGGCGTCGAGCTGCGCTTTCGCACCGAGGCCCCGGACCCCGCCCGGCTGACGGAGACGTACGACCTCGTCGTCGCCGCCGACGGAGTGCACAGCACCACCCGCGAGACCTGTCGCGACGTCTTCCGGCCCCGCGTCACCGGCCACCGCTGCCGTTACATCTGGCTGGCCGCCGACTTCGCCTTCGACGCCTTCCGGTTCGAGATCGCCGAGACCGAGCACGGCGTGATGCAGCTGCACGGCTACCCGTACGCGGCCGACGCCTCCACCGTCATCGTGGAGATGCGCGAGGAGGTGTGGCGGGCGGCCGGCTTCGACGAACTGGACGAACCCGAGTCCACCGCCCGCTGCGCCAAGATCTTCGCCGACGCCCTCGGCGGCCGGCCGCTGAGGTCCAACAAGTCGGCGTGGACCACCTTCCGCACGGTCGTCAACGAACGCTGGTCCCACGGCAACCTCGTCCTCCTCGGCGACGCCGCCCACACCGCCCACTTCTCCATCGGCTCCGGCACCAAGCTCGCCGTGGAGGACGCCCTCGCCCTCGCCGCCTGCCTGGAGGAACAGCCCTCCCTCGCGCAGGCGCTGGCCGCCTACGAGCAGGAGCGGCGCCCCGTGGTCGCCTCCACCCAGCGCGCGGCCCGCGCCAGCCTGGAATGGTTCGAGGACCTGCCCCGGTACCTCGACCAGCCGCCCCGCCAGTTCGCCTTCAACCTCCTCACCCGCAGCCGCCGCGTCACCCACGACAACCTCCGGCTGCGCGACGTCCGCTTCACCGGGTCGGTGGAGCGCGAGTTCGGCTGCCCGCCCGGCACGCCCCCGATGTTCACCCCGTTCCGGCTGCGCGGCCTGACCCTGCGCAACCGCGTCGTCGTCTCGCCGATGGACATGTACTCGGCCACCGACGGTCTCCCCGGCGACTTCCACCTGGTCCATCTGGGGGCCAGGGCCCTGGGCGGCGCGGGACTGGTGATGACCGAGATGGTGTGCGTCAGCGAGGAGGGCCGCATCACCCCCGGCTGCACGGGCCTCTACACCGGCCGGCAGGCCGAGGCGTGGAAGCGGGTCACGGACTTCGTGCACGCCCGGGCGCCCGGCACCGCGATCGGCGTGCAGCTCGGCCACAGCGGACGCAAGGGCTCGACCCGGCTGATGTGGGAGGGCATGGACGAACCGCTCCCCGACGGCAACTGGCCCCTCGTGGCCGCCTCCGCGCTGCCCTACAGGACGGGCAGCCAGACTCCCCGCGAGCTGTCGCGGGCCCGGCTGACGGACCTCAGGGAGCAGTTCGCGGGCGCCGCGGCGCGGGCCGCCCGGGCCGGCTTCGACCTGCTCGAACTGCACTGCGCCCACGGCTACCTGCTCTCCGGCTTCCTCTCTCCGCTCACCAACCACCGCACCGACGCCTACGGCGGCTCCCTGGAGAAGCGGCTCCGCTTCCCCCTGGAGGTCTTCGACGCCGTACGCGGCGTGTGGCCCGGGGAACGGCCGATGACGGTCCGCATCTCCGCCACCGACTGGGCCGAGGGCGGCACGAGCGCCGAGGACGCCGTGGAGATCGCCCGCGCCTTCGCGGCGCACGGCGCCGACGCGATCGACGTGTCCACGGGCCAGGTGGTGGCCGAGGAGCGGCCGGAGTTCGGGCGGTCGTACCAGACCCCGTTCGCGGACCGCGTCCGGCACGAGGCGGGTGTCCCGGTGATCGCCGTCGGCGCGATCTCCTCCTGGGACGACGTCAACTCCCTGATCCTGGCCGGACGCGCCGACCTGTGCGCGCTCGCCCGCCCCCACCTCTACGACCCGCACTGGACGCTGCACGCGGCGGCCGAGCAGGGCTACGACGGCCCGGGTGCCGTCTGGCCGGCGCCCTACCGGGCGGGCAGCCGCCGCCCGGTGACCGGACGCACGGACGCGCCCAGGCCCAGGCTCACGCTGCGCACCCCGCCTCAGGACGTGTAACCCCAGGCCTCGCACATCCCGCGCAGCCGCTCGGGGATCTCGTCGTCCTTGGGCAGCGCGCGCCCCGGCTGGACCGTTCCGGTACGGATGTTGTCGCGCCAGTCGCCGAGGCCCCTGACCAGCTCGCTTCCGCTCTTCCTGCCGTAGTTCAGCATGGCCGGCGCGTAGTCGACGCCGAGGAACGCGCACAGGCGGCGCATCTCCCGCTCGGGGTCGGCGGTGATGTCCTCGTAGCGCACGGTGAATCCGTCGGCGTCGGCCGCGCGGGCCTCCTCGACGGCCGTCAGGTAGCGCAGTACGTCGGTGACGGCCTTGTCGTACGGCCGCTTGACGGGGTCGCTCTCGTGCCAGGAACGGGTGATCGACTCCGGGTGCCGCAGCAGGAAGACGAAGCGCGCGTCCGGCCAGCAGTCCTTCAGGCGCCCGTACATGTAGGCGTTGGCCGGGGTCTTCTCGACGATGAAGTCCTTGCCGGACTTGACCAGTTCGCGGTGCATGACGCGATCCCACAGCAGGTGCTCCAGGTCGCCGCGGCCCAGACCGAGGGCGCTCATGGCGCGCTCGGAGTGCCAGTTGCCGCAGACGACGTCCGTCCGGCCGAGGTGCAGCTCGTGCAGGGCGTGCAGCCGCGGATGGGCGCCCAGCATCATGCGCAGCAGGGTGGAACCGGAACGGATGGACGAGATGACGAAGACCGGCCGCCGCAGCAGCCGGTCGGTCGCCAGTTCGTCGGCCGACGGACATCGGTAGGTCGCCGCGGGCGGCCCGGCGGGCTTCCGGACGACGGACGTCTCCCCCTTCGTGCCCTTCGCGGCCCGGGGAGCTCTCCGTACCTGCAGGCCGGTGGTGACGGTGAGGGCCCGGTTCAAGTGACGTGTGAGACTCATGCGTCCGGACGGTAGGGGGGAAACCTGAGAAGAGGGTCGGAAGGACCTGAGGGTTCCCTGATCCCGGAGAAATGTGGCGCGGTTCACCGCGAGGAGTTCACTGGCGCTCCGGCAGCGCGTAGCGCGCCCCCGCGTCGCGCAGCCGCTCGTGCAGGGCCCGGAAGACGGCCGCCGAGCGCGTGCCGGGCCAGTCGCCGGGCAGGAGCCGGGCGGGCAGCCCGGGGTCCGTGTAGGGAAGGTGTCGCCAGGAGTCCAGGGCGAGGAGGTAGTCGCGGTAGGCCTCCTCGGGCGGGGTGTCCGAGCGGCCTTCCCACGCGTGCAGTACGCGCGCGTGGCGGTCGAGGAACGTCTCGTGCTCCTTGGCGATCGCGGCCAGGTCCCACCAGCGTGCCGCCGCCCGAGCGGTCGGCGTGAACCCCAGGTGCTCTCCGCGGAAGAAGTCCACGTAGGAGTCGAGGCCCAGGCGGCCCAGCGCGTGCCGGGTCTCCTCGTACAGGCGGGCGGGGGCGATCCACACGCCGGGGGCCGCGGTGCCGAAACCGAGGCCGGCCAGGCGGGACCGCAGTACGTGCCGCTTCTGCCGCTCCGACTCCGGCACGGAGAACACGGCGAGCACCCAGCCCTCGTCCTCGTAGGGTGCCGTGGCGTAGACGCGCCGGTCCCCGTCGTCCAGCAACTGCCGTGCCTCGGCGGACAGTTCGTACCCGGCCGCACCCTCGGCCGTCCGGGCGGGCAGCAGCAGCCCGCGCCGCTTCAGCCGGGACACCGACGAGCGTACGGAGGGCGCATCCACCCCCACCGCGGCCAGCAGCCGGATCAGCTCGGCGACGGGCACCGGGCCCGGGGCGAACCGGCCGTACGCGCCGTAGAGCGTGACGATCAGGGACCTCGGGGCGTGCTGCGCGTGCTGCTCGGACACGTTGATCATCTTAGGTCGTCGGCATCACGCCTGGTCACACCGGGGACCGGGAGCGGAGCCGGGAGCGGGGCCGGGTGGGGCCAGGAGCCGGTAGCGCTGGAGCTTGCCGGTCGCCGTGCGCGGCAGCGCGTCCAGGAAGACGATCTCGCGCGGGCACTTGTACGGCGCCAGCTCGGCCCGGAGGAAGGCGCGCAGCGCGTCGGGGTCCCGCTCGGCACCCTCCTTCAGCACCGCGTGGGCCACCACCGCCTGCCCGCGGGCCGGGTCGGGCCGGCCCACCACCGCCGCCTCGACGACGTCCGGATGCCGCAGCAGCGCGTCCTCGACCTCCGGCCCGGCGATGTTGTAACCGGCGGAGATGATCATGTCGTCGGCGCGTGCCACGTACCGGAAGTAGCCGTCGGGCCGGCGGACGTAGGTGTCGCCGGTGATGTTCCAGCCGTCGCGCACGTACTCCCGCTGCCGCGGATCGGCGAGGTACCGGCAGCCCACCGGCCCGCGCACCGCCAGCAGTCCGGGCTCCCCGTCGGGCACGGGCGCGCCGTGCTCGTCCTGCACGCGCGCCTGCCACCCCGGCACCGGAACGCCCGTCGTGCCGGGCCTGATGTCACCGTCCGCCGCGGAGACGAAGATGTGCAGCAGCTCGGTGGCGCCGATGCCGTTGATGATGCGCAGGCCGGTGCCCTCCTGCCAGGCGTGCCAGGTGGCCGCGGGCAGGTTCTCGCCCGCCGACACGCAGCGTCGCAGAGACGTCAGGTCGTACGCGTCCAGGTCGTCGAGCATCGCGCGGTACGCCGTCGGCGCCGTGAACAGCACCGACACCCGGTGTTCGGCGACGGCCGGCAACAGCTGCCGGGGGCCCGCCTGTTCGAGCAGCAGCGCGCTCGCCCCGGCCCGCATCGGGAAGATCACCAGCCCGCCGAGCCCGAAGGTGAAGCCGAGCGGCGGACTGCCCGCGAAGAGGTCGTCCGCGCGGGGCTTGAGCACGTGCCGGGAGAAGGTGTCGGCGACCGCCAGCACGTCGCGGTGGAAGTGCACGCAGCCCTTGGGGCGCCCGGTGGTGCCCGAGGTGAAGGCGATCAGCGCCACGTCGTCGGCCGCGGTGTCCACGGCCGGGTACGGGACGTGCGGCGCCGTGCCGGCCTCCGCGCGGGCCAGCAGGTCGCCGGGCCCGTCCCCGCCGTACGTCGTGATCCGCAGCCCGGGGATCTCCGCCCCGGCGAGGTCGTCGACGGCCCGGACGTCGCACAGGGCGTGCCGCACCCGGGCGATCTCGCAGACCGCGCGCAGTTCGTGCGGACGCTGCTGGGCCAGCACGGTGACCGCCACGGCGCCCGCCTTCAGCACCGCGAGCCAGCAGGCGGCCAGCCACGGGGTGGTGGGGCCCCGCAGCAGCACCCGGTTGCCGGGGACGACACCGAGGTCGCCGGTGAGGAGGTGGGCGAGCCGGTCGACGCGGGCCCGCAGCCCTCCGTAGCTCCAGGTGTCCCCGGACGCGGTACGGAAGACCGGGCGGTCGTCGGGCGGGCCGGTGAGCAGCTCGGCGGCGCAGTTCAGCCGGGCGGGATAGCGCAGTTCCGGGAGGTCGAAGCGGAGCTCGGGCCACTGGTCGGGGGGCGGCAGGTGCTCGCGCGCGAAGGTGTCGACGTGGGCGGAGCGGTGCGGTTCCGTGCGGTGCGGATCTGCCATGGCGGTTCGCCCCCTTTGCCGTGGTGGGCTCGCGCCATGAGCGTATCGTGTTGGTGACGGCAGTCAACGGTGCGCGATAACCTCGGGCGTGGCCCGTGGCCCGTGGCCCGTGGCTTGTGGCTTGTGGCTTGTGAACAGGGGAGCAGGGGAGCAGGGGAAGGGACCGGCGATGACCGCATTCTCGCTCGAACCGGCACGACTCACCTGGTGCGACGAGCTGCGCACCCTGGCCGCCGAGCGGCTGCGCCCCCTGGCCCGGAAGGGCGAACCGGGCCGCGTCAACCGTGCGCTCGTCGCCGAACTCGGCGCCCTCGGCCTGCTGCCCCGCCTGTTCACCTCGGGCGCGCTCGACCTGTGCCTGATGCGCGAGTCCCTCGCCCACGCCTGTACGGAGGCCGAGACCGCCCTCGCCCTCCAGGGCCTCGGCGCCCACCCGGTGCACGCCCACGGCACCGACGCCCAGCGCGCCCGCTGGCTGCCCCGCGTGAGCGACGGCAGTGCGGTGGCCGCCTTCGCGCTCAGCGAGCCCGACGCCGGCTCGGACGCGGCGGCGCTGACGCTCCGGGCGGACCCGGCCGCGACGGCGCGATGGACGACACGGGAAGGCGGCCCCGCGGGCTCCCCGCCCGCCGGCCGGGCCACCGCCGGGCAGGAGGCCGGGGCCGGTCGCCCCGGGCGGCCCACCGCGGGGCGCGGCACGGGTTCGAGCCCGTCGGCATCGGACGCCGCACGGCCCGCCGTCGGCCGGGGCGAGGCGCCGGACGCCGGGCGGGGTGGTGCGGGGCGTGGCGTGGGGCGTGGCGTGGGCACGGGCTCGTCGGCCGCCGACGTCATGAGGACCGGCGTGGGACGGGACGTGAGGGCGGTGGACCCGGATCCCTCGGCCCGGGGTGGCGCGCGGGGTGGGGCGTGGCGTGGCGTGGGGCCGGCCCCCTCGAATCCCTCGGCCGCGGACGCCGTGCGGTCGACCGCCGACCCCGGTGCGGGTGCGTATCCGCCGCCCCCGGAGGCCGCCGCGCGTGACGCCGCCGCGCGCCCCGGGGAGCCGAGCCCGCCCGGCGACAGGTCGGGCACCGGCGAGCACCCGGCCGCGACCGCCGCTCTGGGCGCTCTGGGCGCCGACCGCGACGGCCGCTCCGGCTGGCGGCTCACCGGCGAGAAGTGCTGGATCTCCAACGCCCCCGAGGCCGACTTCTACACCGTCTTCGCCCGCACCACCCCCGACGCCGGCGCCCGCGGCGTCACCGCCTTCCTCGTGCCCGCCGACCGCCCCGGCCTGACCGGCGCTCCCCTCGACATGCTCTCCCCGCACCCCATCGGCACCCTGGCCTTCGACGCCGTACCCGTCACGGCCGACGACGTCCTCGGCGAACCGGACCGCGGCTTCCGGGTCGCCATGGACACCCTCAACCTGTTCCGCCCCAGCGTCGGCGCCTTCGCGGTCGGCATGGCGCAGGCCGCCCTCGACGCCACCCTGGCGCACACCACCGCCCGCGACGCCTTCGGCGGAAAGCTGCGCGACCTCCAGGCCGTCTCCCACCAGGTGGCCGAAATGGCCCTGCGCACCGAGGCGGCCCGCCTCATGGTGTACGCGGCCGCCACGGCGTACGACGAGCACGCGCCGGACGTCCCGCAGCGCGCCGCCATGGCCAAACTCCTCGCCACCGAGACCGCCCAGTACGTCGTCGACAAGGCCGTCCAACTCCACGGCGCCCGCGCCCTGCAACGCGGCCACCTCCTCGAACACCTCTACCGCGAGGTGCGCGCCCCCCGCGTCTACGAGGGCGCGAGCGAGGTGCAACGCGGCATCATCGCCAAGGAGCTGTACCGGGCGCAGGACGCGACCGAGGAGGCCGGAGCATGACCGCCGAACGGGTGAACCCGCCTGGCCTCTCCCCGCCCGCCGGCTTCTCCCACGCCGTCGTCGCCACCGGCACCCGTGTCGTGTTCCTGGCCGGCCAGACCGCCCTCGACACCGACGGCGAGGTCACGGGCGACACCCTCCCCGCCCAGTTCGAAAGGGCCCTCACCAACCTCCTGACCGCCCTGCGCGCCGCCGGCGGCACCCCCGCCGACCTCGCCCGCGTCACGGTCTACGCCACGGACGTCGCCGCCTACCGCGCCCACGCCGCCGACCTCGGCCGCATCTGGCGGGCACTGGCGGGCCGCGACTACCCGGCGATGGCGGTGGTGGAGGTCGTACGCCTGTGGGACGAGCGGGCGCTCGTGGAACTCGACGGCTTCGCCGTACTGCCGTAGGCCCCCCTGCCACAACTCCCGTGTCCGCCCCGGAGGGACACCCGGTGGCGAGTCCGTGACGGCCGTCGCGGACTCGCCACCGAAGGGGTGACGGTCACTGTCGTCGGCCCCCTCACCCTGTACCAGTGGAACCCTCCATTCCGACCGACCGGGAGGTCCCACCATGCCCGTACGTGTACGATCCGCCGCCCTCGCCGCAGCCGCCGGCGCAGCCCTGCTCCTGCCGGCCACCCCCGCCGCGTTCGCGGCGGCCGACACGGAGACGGTGACGGTCGACCGGACCGGCCGCATCGCCTCGGACGGCACCGTCACCCTCTCCGGCACCTACCGCTGCACCGCCGGCACCGGTCCCGTCTTCGTCAGCTCCTCAGTGAGCCAGAGCAACCCGTCCGTGCGGTACGGCATCGGAGGCACCCGCGCGGTGTGCGACGGCCAGGAGCACCGCTGGGTCAACAGAGGAAGGGCGTTCGCGAACGCCCTGAAGTCGGGCGAGGCACACGTCGAGGCCAGCCTGATGGAGCTGCGGCCCACCAGCGGCCTGCTGCTGCCGCACTTCCACGCATGGCAGGAGCAGGCCGTCACGTTGGTCGCGGGCTGAGCCCGCGCCGTCGGGCCCCGCACCGACCCGGTACGGGGGCCCACGCCGGTACGTTCGCCATGACGTCCCGGTCAGGTGCGTTTCCGCGCCGGCCGTCCGGGGGGCCGGCCGACCGGGTCGGCCGGGCGGGTCCGTACGCCGGACCGGGACGGGTGCTGGGCATGCCGCTGCTGGGGGAAGGACAGCGAGTCCCGGTCCGCCGAGTCCCGCGCCACCGAGTCCCGCGCTGCCGTGCCCGCGGCCTCGTCGGCCGGCGCCGGCACGGGGCGCTGGCGGTGGCGCGGCACCACTCGCCGCGGCGGACGGGTGAGGGTGATCTGGCGGACGATCTGCTGGAAGCAGACCAGCGACGCCAGCCCCGGCAGGGCCGCTGCCGCGCTGTCGCTGAGGGTTCTGGGTGCCTGTGCGATGCACAGCAGCATCGCGATGGCCGAGAACAGCAGCACCATGGCCCAGGAGTGGACCGCGCGGCGTTGGTGCAGCGCGGACCGCAGGACGGCCAGCGACGCCACCAACCAGGGCCCGTACACCAGCAGCGGCCACCAGGACACGACGCTGCCGCGGGCGCGGGTCACGGCCGCCAGGCGCAGGGACTCGTAGGCCACCATGCCGCCGAACAGGCTGACCGAGGCCGCGATGACCGCGGCGAGGGCGGCGATGCTCAGGCTGGTGGCGCGCAGCCGGCTCACCTTTCTGCCCGTGCGGACCCTGCGGTGGCTCGTGGGGGAATCCCTCAACGGCGGCAGTTCCGCCGTGATTTCCTGCAGATTGCTGAGCGGTGTTCCCGGTGCGGGGGTGATCGCAGACGTGTCCGTTTCCTGAAGCGCGGTGGTCTGCTGTTCCATCGCGTCCTGGAGCAGGAACGCGAGTTCTTCGGCCGGGTCCCAGCCGGGTTCCGGTGGGACCAGGGCTTCCGGAGCCGCTTCCCGGGGCCCCCGGTGGCGGCCGGTGCCCGCGGAGGGGAACAGGCCTTCGCCGTAGGGCAGGGGCTGATGAATGTGCTCATCGTGCATGACGCGCCCGGGTCACTCCGCCGTGGTGTACGTCAGGGAACCCTGGGAGGACCGGCCCCAACGCTCGGCGAAACCGGCCTCCAGCTCGGTCATGACGTCCAGGAAGCGTTGCAGTACGGGCTCGGTCACCCGGAGCGGGACGGGGAACCCGCCTCTGGTCAGGGTTCCGTCGACCGGCGACGGGCTGTGGTTCCTGCCGGGCGTGTAGGTGTAGGGGCCCAGCGTCACCGAACACCCCCCTTCGATGACGTGCCCTTGCTCTCGCTTCAACGGACAGGAGACCAATTCCCCGTTTTGCTCGGTCATATCCGAAGTAACGTCTGCCTACTCCATCGGATGCGTGGCAGTCGAGTGAACGAATTCTGGGATTCTCACCCCATCCGAATGCATGGAAGAGCGATGGTATCTCTGTATGAATAACGCCGGGAGGCGGATCAGGGCTCCGCCGCGGCGCTCATGTCGACGGCGTCCAGCATGACCGACGGGTCCGCGGGTGCGCCGTCGAGTTGCTGTTCGGACCAGATGGTCTTGTCCCGGCGGCTGTGCCGGACGCCCCAGCGGGAGCTGAGCCGCGTGACGATGTAGAGGCCGCGTCCGCCCTCGTCGCTCTCCCTCGCGTGGCGCAGGTGGGGGCTGGCGCTGCTGGCGTCCGTGACCTCGGTCAGCAGCCGGTCCCGGTCGTGGATGAGCCGCAGGCGGACCGGTCCCTTCCCGTAGCGGATGGCGTTGGTGACGAGTTCGCTGACGACGAGTTCGGTGGTGAAGACCGCGTCGTCGAGGTCCCAGGCGGCGAGTTGCCGGTCGGTGAGCAGCCGTGCCGTGCTCACGACGGACGCGTCGGCGGGCAGCGTCCAGTCCGCGACCCGTTCCGCCGGCAGGGCCTGGGTGCGCGCGAGGAGGAGGACGGCGTCGTCGTGCCGGGAAGGCGCCACGCGGTACACGGTGGTGTCGCACAGTTCCTGCAACGGCTGGGTGGTGGTGGCGAGGACGCGTTCGAGGCGGCGTGCGGCGGCGGCCCGGTCGCCCTGGTCGCGGCCGTCGGCGGTGAGGAGGCCGTTGGTGAAGTGGGCGAGGAGACTGCCCGGGGGCAGCTCGATCACTATCGGGGTGAAGGCACGTCCGCTGCCCGCTCCGAGGGGCGGCCCCTGGGGCACGTCCACGGTGAGCGGGGAGCCGTCGGGGTCGATGACGATGGGGGAGGGGTGTCCCGCGCGGACCATGGTGCAGTGGCACGAGACGGGGTCGTAGACGGTGATCGCGCACGTCGCCACATGGGCGTCCGCGGCCGACGCGGAGGCGCTCGCGAGCTGGGCCGCGACCTCGTCCAGTCGGGTCAGCAACTCGTCCGTCTCCAGGTCCTGCAGGGCGAGCGTGCGCAGAGCGACCCGGAGCTGGCCCATGGTGGCCGCCGCTTCGATGCCGTGACCGGCGACCTCGCCGACGACGAGGGCGACGCGCGTGCCGGAGAGCGGGATGACGTCGAACCAGTCACCGCCGGCGCTCTCCGGCAGGTACACATGGGCGGTCTCCACCGCCGAGAGCTCCGGGATCGCACCGGGTTGGAGCCTGCGCTGCAACGCCGTGGCCACGGTGTGCTCGCGGTGGTAGCTGCGCGCGTTGTCCAGGTGCGCGGACGCCGTGGAGGCCGCTTGCCGGGCCACGTCCAGATCCGCCTCGTCGAAGGCGTCCGTCCGGTTCCGGTACAGGGTCAGCAGCCCGAGGACGCTGTCCCGGGCCGTGAGCGGGGCGACGATCATGGAGTGCACGTTCGCCCTGATCATCGGCGCGAACCCCTCCGGATCGGCGGACAGCCACGGCGCGTCCGGGGAGACCCGGACCACACGGGCCTCCCTGTCGTTGAGGACCTGCGTGTAGGGGGTGGGAAAGGGGAACGGGCGGCTGTCGCCCTCCTTTCTGCCCGTCTCGGCGGCGGACGGAGCGAAGGACACGCGACGCAGCGGAAGACTCGTCGGCCGGGGGCCGTCCTGCCCGCAGGGCCCGTCCCGACCGTCGTCCAGGAGGTCGACACTCGCCGCGTCGGCGAAGGCGGGCACCAGAGCGCGCACCAGTTCGTCGGCTGTGGTCCGCGCTTCCAGCGTGGAGCCGACGATCGCGTGCACCGTACTGAGAACGGCCAGGCGGGCTGCCGACTCCTGCCTCTCGGTCACGTCCTCGACCACGGCCACCAGTCCCGGCGCCCCGTCGCCCGTGCCGTGCAGGGGGAAGAGGGACACTTCCAGCGCGAGGGTCCGGTGCGGGACCGACGGCGACCGTCCCCGGACCAGCCGACCCCGCAGGGGCTCGCCGGTCGCGAGGGTCTCGTCGATCAGGGCCCTGATCTCCGCGCGGTCGAATCCGGGGGCGAAGTCCTCGGCGGAGTGGCCGATGATGTCGTCGGGGGGCACTCCCCGACCGGCGGGGTGGTACCGGGTGACCTTCTGTTCGGAATCGAAAACGAACAGACCCTGGGGCGAACCGGCGAACAGCGCGGCCAGCACCGCTGCGTCGTCGATGGAACGGCCTGCCACCGCAAGCTCCCTTCGCGGACCTTCCTCCTCACCTTCTCGCATCGGCCGCACGCGGCAACTCGGCCGGCTCTCGGAGGGCTCGGCCAGGTGGCCCCTCCAATGATCAGTCCGCATCTCATCGATGAGTGCGCGTCTGCCGGGTACGGGCCCGATCGAGTACGGCGGTACGACCGGCGCAGACTACGTCGTCGAAGGGGGAGGTCAGCTCGCCCCGCCCTGGCCGGCGCTGCCGATCGGGCCGACCTCGACGGGGGCGCCGGAGCCGTCGGTGACGGGCAGGCTGGCGGCGCCCGGCCACTGGAGGGAGACCGACTTGGTCTCGTTGGGCGGGGTCACCACGAGTCCGGTGATGCGGACGCCGGAGCCGCCCGAGTCGTTGACCGGGTAGGTGATGCCGAAGGACACCGACTCGCCGTCCTTGAGGATCACGGGGCTGGACTCCTGACCACTGCGCTTGGCGGACAGGTCCCCCGCGTTGGTCTTGAGGTCGACGCCCGCGTAACCGGACAGGGCACAGTCGCGGCCACCGCCGTTCTTGAACGTGACCGCGACCGAGCCCTGGGGGTCGCCGTCGATGGTGCTGTCCGACGCGGTGATGTCCAGTTCGTCGGTGCGGCACTTGCCGGCCTCGGCGTTCGCGTCGGAGCCGTTCCCGGTGGTCGTACCGTTCCCGCCGGAGCTCTTCCCGCCGGAGTTCTTTCCGGTGGAGTCCTTCCCGCCGCCCTGCTCCGAACCGCCCTCCTGGGAGCCGTCCGAGCCCGAACCGCCGCCCGAGGACGACGCGGAGGAGGCGGACGAACCGTCGCTCTGCGCCGTACCGTCATCGCTGTTGCAGGCCGTGAGCGAGAGACCCGCGACAACGGCCAGGGCGGCGAAGGTGAGCTTGCGAACGCGCATCGTTTCTTCCTCAGTCTCAGTCTTGGTGGGAGGTGCCGGCCGCTCGGTCCGAGTCGGTACGAGCGACCGTTTCTGATCACTAGGACCCGCCCGGCCCGGCGAGCCGTTCCGCGTGACCGCGCCCTAGGACACCCCTGTTACATACAGCCCGGCACCAGCCCGGCACCCTGCGGGCCACCCAGGGGAATCCGGCCGGTCCCTCCCGTGCTCCTGCCGTGCCCTCCCTTGACGCCGTCCGGCCCGGAAACGGGCCCGAACGCGGTGCCCCCCGGTTCCGGCCACCCCTCGGCACCGTTTCGCGTTCACCGCCCGCTGGGACAGACCCGTGACCCGGCGGAACTTGACCACGATGGTCGGCACCGTCGTCCACCGCCCTTCCTTGACCAGTACCACGCGCAGACGGCTTCCCGGGCCGGTGCTACGGCTCGCGCAGCAGGCCCCGTGCCCACGTCACCCGCCGCGTGCCGGCCGGTTACGGCAGAGCCCCCGCCACGGACTCCGCCCGCGCCACCTCGGCGCGCGCCGGCCGGAGCGCCGCTTCCGCCCGACCCGACCGGAGTGCATGACACGACGCCCCGGGGGGGGGGCCTGGCGTGACGTGCGACGAACCGGCCACGACGGGCTCCGGCTCGTCCTTGTCCGGCATCGCACCCTGAAGCGGCCTTGCGGCTCACCGCGGTCCCGCAGCACCGGCGGGACGGGACAGGAAGCGTTCCTCATCAGTGAGCAGGAGTGAGTCTCGGACCCAAACCTGGCAGCGGGGGCGTTGCCCGACTGGACGCTGCCCGGCTGGGAGCGGAGTCCGCCGGAGGCCGGCCCGACCTTCGACGCGTCCACGGCGCGGGCGACGCCGGCCGCGTTCGCCGGCGGCGTGATCACGCTCGCCGGGTTCGGCGTCACCGCGCTGTAGGCGCTGGTGGCACTGAGTCAGATCCGGGGCGAGGAGGTCCCCCGGCTGCCGGTGACCGTTGCCGTCGGTCTCGTTCCCTCGCATGCGTCCCGTCAAGACTTGAAGGGACAACGAAGCGAGGACATGTTCAAATGTCCAACTTGCCCCCATAGCCACCTCGTCGTGCGCGATCTATTGACAAGCGCTTTCAGGAGTCTTACTTTTCGGGCCACCTGAGAGCGCTCTCAGGCCGTGCTCTCCCACTCTCCCCACCACGGTCCCGCCGCGACTTCACGTCATTCGGCCCCCGACCGCCGCTGACGAGCCGTCCCTCTCGACGACACGAGGTGCACCCCATGCCAACTCCCCGATCACGGCCGGCTGCCGCGGTGGTCCTGGCCGCCGCACTGGCGGCAGTGGGCCTCGGCCCGGCCGCGACCCCGGCGGCGGCCGCCACCGTCCCCGTAGGAGCCGGGAGTTACTCCGACACCAGACCGTCGGGGACGACCGGCCCCACGACCAACACCGGCGCGCCGGTCACCCCGAAGGTCACACAGGCCGCCAAGGGCAAGCCCGTGCCCACCAACGACTGGTGGTCCTCGCTCGCCTTCCAGCGTTACGGCGACAACCCGTACTCCACGCCCATGTACGGCCACCCGCTCACGTACCAGGCCGTCTCCGGCGGACTGGAGGTCGGCTACCCGACCAGCCCCACCGTCGTGGGCGAGGGACGCCAGTACGAGTACGCGCACAAGCGCGACCTCACCCTCGGGCTGAGCGGGCTCAACTCGCCCGACACCAAGGCCGACGCCTGGTCCGACTGGACGGTCACCCCGTACTGGTCCGACGGCACCCGCACCCTGCGGACCACCATCGGTCACGGCATGCCCTTCGTCTACGCCCAGGGCTCCGGCGGCGACGCCCGGATCACCACCGCCGCCACGCCGACCGTCTTCGCCGACCAGGGCAACGTCGTCGGCGTCACGGTCGGCGGACACCACTACGCCCTCTTCGCGCCGACCGGCAGCGACTGGAACATCTCCGGTACCACGATCACCGCCGGTCTCGGCGGCAAGGACTACTTCTCCCTCGCCGTACTGCCCTCCACGGACGCGCTGGCGACCTTCCGCAGGTACGCGTTCAGCTTCGTCACCGGATCGCAGGTCGACTGGAGCACGTCCGGCGGCACGGTCGGCGCCACGTACAGGCTCACCACCGAGGCCAAGGAGGGCACCGAACGCGGCACCCTCCAGGCCCTCTACCGGCACCAGTGGCTGCACACCACCGACACCCTCACCCCGTACACCTACGTCTCTCCCCGCGGCACCATGAAGGTCCGGGAGAGCGCCTCCTTCACCACCCGCCAGAAGGCCGCCCCGGTCCTGCCCGCGCTGCCGAGGACCAGCGCGGTCGACACGGCCCGGCTGCGCACCTACCTGTCCGAGGTCGCCAACTCGGCCGACCCGTTCTCCGGGGCCGCGGACACCTACTGGACCGGCAAGGCGCTGGGCAAGCTCGCCCAGCTGGTGCCGCTCGCCGACCAGATCGGCGAGACCGCGGTCCGCGACAAGCTCGTCGGCCTGCTCAAGGGCCGTCTGCAGGAGTGGTTCACCGCGGGCGGGGCGAGCGAGTTCTCGTACGACAGGGACTGGAAGACCCTCACCGGCTACCCCGCCTCCTACGGCAGCGACGCCGAGCTCAACGACCACCACTTCCACTACGGCTACTACGTGTACGCCGCCGCGATCGTCGCCCAGTACGACGCCTCCTGGGCCGCGGACTCCGCCTGGGGCGGCATGGTCAGGGCCCTGATCCGCGACACCGCCAACCCGAGCCGCACCGACAGCGCCTTCCCCTTCCTCCGCGGCTTCGACGTCTACGCCGGGCACAGCTGGGCCTCCGGCCACCAGGGCTTCGCGGCCGGCAACAACCAGGAGTCCTCCTCGGAGTCCACCAACCTCAGCGCGGCGCTGGTGCTCTGGGGCTCGGCCACCGGCAACACCGAACTGCGCGACCTCGGCAGCTATCTGCTCGCCACCGAGGGCGAGGCGATCGCGCAGTACTGGTTCGACGCCGACCAGCAGGTCTTTCCCGGCTCCTTCACCCACGACACGGTCGGCATGGTGTGGGGCAGCGGCGGGGCGTACTCCACCTGGTGGACCGCCAACCCGGAGGAGATCCACGGCATCAACGTCCTGCCCGTGACCGCGGGAAGCACCCCGCACCTCGCCGGACACAAGGACGCGATCCGGCGCAACATCGCGGAGTTGGAGCGCGAGAACGGCGGGCCCGCCGTCGAATGGCGCGACATCCTCTGGGAGTTCCAGTCGCTGGCCGACCCGGCCACCGCGAAGGCGAAGTGGGACGCCGGCCACGCCGGATACACCCCGGAGCAGGGTGAGTCCAAGGCGCACACGTACCACTGGATCACCACCCTGGACGCGCTCGGCGCCCCCGACCCGTCGGTGACCGGCGACCTGCCCACGTCGGCGGTGTTCACCCGGAACGGCACCCGCACCTACGCCGCCCACAACCACGGTTCCACGGCCCGCACGGTCACCTTCTCCGACGGCAAGAGCCTCACCGTGCCCGCCCGTTCCACCGCGACGGGGACCGGCACCGACACCGGCGGCCCGGACCCCGAGCCGTCCACCGGCAACACCTTCCGGCTCCGCTCCGGCGGCGCCCTCACCACGGCCACCGGCGGCACGGCTGTCAGCGACACCGTCCCCTCGGCCGAGGGCCGCAACCACGACGGCACCCCGAACAAGCCGCTCGTCTACGAAGCCAAGGGGGTCAACGCCACCCTCAAGGCGGGCGCGTCCACGGCGTTCCGCCTCCCGGTGGACGCCGGCACCGCGGTCGGCCTCGGCCAGCAGGCCCGCATCAGCTACGACCTCACCGGCGACGGCACCTTCGACCGGACCGAGACCTATCAGTACTTCGCCACCGACCCGGTCACGGGCTGGGAGGAGTACAACCAGACCCGCGGCCTGAAGGCCGCCACCGGCACCCTCGCGAACCTGCGCGGGGGAACGGTGCGGCTGGAGGTCTGGAGCGCGATCGGCAACGCGAGCGCGCTGCTGCGCACCGGCGGCGACACGTCCGTGGTGGTCATTCCCTACGAGTGACGCACGCGGCGGCCTCCGGCAGGTGAGGCGGCGGGTGCGGGGCTCCGGCCCCGCGCCCGCCGCTCCGCGCTGTGTCCGCCCAGGGGGCGGTGACGCGCACGTGCCGGCCGGCCGCACCCACTCGGTCTGGCCGGGTACGGCGACCTGGCCCTGTCCTGCACCCGGACGGCATCGGAACCGGACCTCGGTGAGTCGCTGACCGTCGACGACGTGCTGAACGAGGCCGCCGACGGGGGAGACCCGACCGAGCCGCCGGCCGGGTCACCGCCCCCGGTGGACGACGTCACCGAGCCGTCCCGGCGGGCGCCGGATCACCGAGGCGTCCCCTCAGGTGCGGGTCCAGCGTTGGTTGCTGCCGTTCGAGCAGGAGTAGAGCTGGACCAGGGTGCCGTTGGCGGTGCCGCCTGCGACGGCGTCGAGGCAGAGGCCGGACTGGACGCCGACGACGGATCCGTCGGAGTTGAGCCGCCACTTCTGGTTGTCGCCGCCCCAGCAGCTGTAGATCTGGACTTTGGAGCCGTTGCCGGTGCCGGCGGCGTCCAGGCACTTGTCGCCGTAGACCCTGAGCTCGCCGGCGTCGGTGTACGTCCACTGCTGGTTGGTGCCGTTGTGGCAGTCCCACAGCTGGAGCTGGGTGCCGTCGGTGGTGCCGGCGCTGGGCACGTCCAGGCAGCGGCCCGAACCGACGCCCTTGATCTGCCCGGATTCCGCAGGGGGCGTGGTGGAGCCGCCGTTGAGCGCGTTGAGGACGGCGGTGTAGGCGGGCTTCTTGCTTCCGTCGCCGTTGAACAGCAGCGGCGTCTGCTCCGATCGCCAGGAGTCGGTGTCGCGCACGCCCCAGACGGTGATGCCGAGGCAGCGCGGGACGGCCAGGCAGTCGTTGGTCACGTTGGCGTAGGTCGAGGCCGGGGCGCCCTGGATGTCGAGTTCGGTGACGGCCACGTCGACGCCGAGGGCGGCGAAGTTCTGCAGGGTGGTGCGGAAGTTGCTGTTGTAGGGGCTGCCGCTGTTGAAATGCGACTGGAAGCCGACGCAGTCGATCGGCACGCCGCGCTGCTTGAAGTCCCGGACCATGGCGTACATGGCCTGGGTCTTGGCCCAGGTCCAGTCCTCGACGTTGTAGTCGTTGTAGCAGAGCTTGGCCGCCGGGTCGGCGGCGCGCGCGGTGCGGAAGGCGACCTCGATCCAGTCGTTGCCGGTGCGCTGCAGGTTCGAGTCCCGCCGGGCCCCCGAACCGCCGTCGGCGAAGGCTTCGTTCACGACGTCCCACTGGGTGATCTTGCCCTTGTAGTGGGCCATCACGCCGTTGATGTGGTCGATCATCGCCTGGCGCAGCGCGCTGCCGCTGAGGTTCTGCATCCAGCCGGGCTGCTGGGAGTGCCAGGCCAGGGTGTGGCCGCGCACCTGCTTGCCGTTCTGCACCGCCCAGTTGTAGACGCGATCAGCAGCGGTGAAGTTGAACTGGCCGCGCTGCGGTTCGGTGGCATCGATCTTCATCTCGTTCTCGGCCGTCACCGAGTTGAACTCACGGCCCGCGATCGTCGTGTACGTCGAGTCGCCCAGCTTGCCCGAGGCGATGGCGGTGCCGAAGTAGCGGCCGCTCTGCGCCGCCGCGGCGCCGAGCGTGCTCTCGGCGGCGTGTGCTCTCGGCGGTGCGACCAGTGCGGTGACCGCACCGAGGACGCCGACGACCAGGGCCAACAGCAGGCCGCGGATCTTCCGGCGGGTAACGGGTCTGGGAAGGGCGTACGAGCCCATGACTGTGCCTCCAAGGTAGAAATCACGGAAGGGCTGAAGCGCAGGGGATTGCGTCGTCCGCTCCCACGCGGCAGACGGACGGATCAGACACCGAGGTCATGGGGACCGCTGGGTTGGCGCAGGTATCGAGCTGCGGCCGGTTCCTCAGACAGGAATGATTGAGGCATTGACGATGCATCGTCAATGCCTCATGTGGAAAAAGTTTCTGCTTCATGTCCGAAACTTTCGAAGCTCCCGTGTGTCGGCCGGTGAACCTCCCAAGCCGTGCTCGGCGGATGCCGTAGGGCCGGGTCGGAGCGGGGTGTGGGGACGATTCTGGCCGACGTGGCAGCCTGCCCGGCCGTTTCGGGCGCGGGTGCCCGCAAAAGTTTCGGCTCTGTCGGCGACGCATGCGAGAGGTGTTGACGCCGTTCACCGGTTCCCTATCATTCAGGTTGCCCGACACTTCGACGTTCGTTCGATATCACGAACATGGTGGGTCTCTCCGCCGCGCAGCAGGGCGACGCCGGGTCGGTCACCCGAACGCAGAGCCGCAAGGAGCCGTGCGCATGGATGTGTCATGGACTCGCCAACTCACTGTCGTCGCCGCCGAAGGCTCCGGGCGCCACCGGTCGTTCAGAAGGGCGCGAAGGACCGGGAAGTCACAAGTGGCCTGCCGCGGTGCTCACGGCAGGTTCACACCGCACTGCACCGACCGTCCGGACAACCTCTGACGAGGCCGACCGGAACCGCTCACTCAAGGTTGAGGAAGTCCCCATGCACAGAGGAAAGCTCAACGGCGGGCACACGTCCGCGGTGCTCGCGGCCGTGGCCGCGGCTCTCGCCGCGTTGGCGGCGATGCTCGTCGCCACCACCCCGGCTCAGGCGGCCACCAGTGGCGCCCTGCGCGGTGTGGGTTCGAACCGGTGTCTCGACGTGCTGGGCGGTGGTCAGACCGACGGCACGCTCCTGCAGATCCACGACTGCTGGGGCGGGACCAACCAGCAGTGGACGTCGACGGACACCAACCAGCTCACCGTGTACGGCAACAAATGCCTGGATGTTCCGGGGCACGCCACCACGCCCGGTACACGGGTGCAGATCTGGTCCTGTTCCGGCGGTGCGAACCAGCAGTGGCGGGTGAACACCGACGGCACGGTCGTCGGCGTGCAGTCCGGGCTGTGCCTGGAGGCCGCGGGGGCCGGAACGGCCAACGGTACGGCGGTGCAGATCGGCACGTGCAACGGCGCCGGCAACCAGAAGTGGACCGGCCTGACCGGGACGCCGCCGACGGACGGCCCGTGCTCCCTTCCGTCGACGTACCGGTGGTCGTCGACGGGCGTGCTCGCGCAGCCGGCGAACGGGTGGGCCGCGGTGAAGGACTTCACCACCGTGACCCACAACGGCAGGCATCTGGTCTACGCGTCGAACGTGTCGGGATCGTCCTACGGCTCGATGATGTTCAGCCCCTTCACGAACTGGTCGGACATGGCGTCGACCGGCCAGACCGGGATGAGTCAGGCCGCGGTGGCGCCCACGCTGTTCTACTTCGCGCCCAAGAACATCTGGGTACTGGCCTACCAGTGGGGTGCGTGGCCCTTCATCTACCGCACGTCGAGCGACCCCACCAACCCCAACGGCTGGTCCGCTCCGCAGCCGCTGTTCACCGGGAGCATCTCCGGCTCCGACACCGGCCCGATCGACCAGACCCTGATCGCCGACGGCCAGAACATGTACCTGTTCTTCGCCGGTGACAACGGCAAGATCTATCGGGCGAGCATGCCGATCGGGAACTTCCCGGGCAACTTCGGCTCGTCGTACACGACGATCATGAGCGACACGAAGGCCAACCTGTTCGAGGGCGTACAGGTCTACAAGGTTCAGGGCCAGAACCAGTACCTCATGATCGTCGAGGCGATGGGCGCGAACGGGCGCTACTTCCGCTCCTTCACGGCCTCCAGCCTGAGCGGATCGTGGACCCCGCAGGCCGCGAGCGAGAGCAACCCCTTCGCGGGCAAGGCCAACAGCAGTGCCACCTGGACCAACGACATCAGTCACGGTGACCTGGTCCGCGACAACCCCGACCAGACCATGACCATCGACCCCTGCAACCTGCAGTTCCTCTACCAGGGCAAGTCCCCCACCGCGGGCGGCCCCTACGACCAACTGCCGTGGCGGCCGGGTGTCCTCACCCTGCGGCGCTGACCTCCCCGGTCGCTGACCGACCTCTCCGAGGAACCCCAGCCGTGCGGCGGCCGGGCGGTGTTCACCGACATCGCCCTGTGCGGCCACTCGCGCAGCGGCACAAGAAGCAGGGCTCCGTACACCCCTCGACCGGGCATAGCACCTCATGAAGAAGGCGCCCGGTGGCGGGCGCCTCGTACGGATCGAGGGATGTGCTGTGAACGAAGCGTCTTCTGCGGCATCACCGGAAGAAGCCGAGTCCGGCCGAGGGGCGAAGGCGTCACCGGTGTCCCGCCGCGGCTTCCTGGCAGGCGCCGGAGCCGCGGTGGCGCTGACGTCGTCGGCCGGGCCGAGTGCCGTCGCGGCCGGTCCCCGCACCGGCGGCACAGGCAGCCTGCGGCTGGGCGCGGGTACCACCTTCGGGGCACGGGTCTCGCCCGACGGCCGGTGGATCGCCCTCGACCTACTGGGGGTCCTGTGGGTGATGCCGGCGTCGGGCGGGCCCGCGCGGCGGCTGACCAGCGACCTGTTCGACATCGCGCAGCCCGACTGGTCGCCGGACAGCAGCCGGTTGGTCTTCCAGTCCTACCGCGACGGTGTCTTCAACCTCTGGACCGTCCGGCCCGACGGCAGTGGGGTGCGCCGGCTGACCGAGGGCCCCTTCGACCACCGGGAGCCTCGCTGGTCGCCGGACGGGCGCACGATCGTCTTCTCGGGCGACGCGACGGGCAGTTACGCGATCCAGACCTACGACGTCGGCAGCGGACGGGTCGGCGTACTCGCCGACGGTCCCGGCGAGGAGTACGAACCGGCCTGGTCGCCGGACGGCAACCAGGTGGCCTTCGTGGTGGACAACACCCGTATCGAGGTCGTGGACCGCACCACCGGCCGGCGCGGCACCCGTGTCACCGTGCCCGCGGGCCAGGTGATCCACCAGCCGGAATGGACCCCGGACGGTACCGGCCTGGTCCACCACCTGACCTACGACGGGCGCTGCCACCTGATGACCGGTGACACGCCCCTGGTGGAAGACCAGGAGACGTTCCCGTTCAGGGTGTCCTGGCTCGATCAGGAACGCTTCCTCTACACCGCGGACGGCCGGATCCACGTGCGGTCACTCCACGGCTCGGGCACCCGGACCATCGGCTTCTCCGCCGCCGTCACGGTCCGCAGGCCGCGGTACACCAGGCGCCGGTCCGACTTCGAGAGCACCGGTCCACGGCCCGTGCGCGGAATCGGTGGCCCGGTGCTGTCCCCCGACGGGGAGCACGTCGCCTTCCGCGCGCTCAACGACATCTACGTCATGAAGTTCGGCCGTGCGCCACAACCCCTGACCCGCGACCACTGGTGGAAGTGCGATCCCGCCTGGTCGCCCGACGGGAAGCGGCTGGCGTACTCGACGGACCGTGGCGGGACGCTCGACATCTGGATCAGGGATCTCGCCACGGGCCGGGACCGGCAACTGACCGACCTCGGTACCAGGGCGGCGGTGTCGGCGGCATGGTCGCCCAGCGGAAAGGAGATCGCCTTCCTGGACCAGGACGGCGCGCTGTGGACCGCCGACGTGGCGGCCGGCGACGTGCGCCGTGTCTTCACCGCGACGTTCGAGCCCGGGAGACCCACCTGGTCCCCCGACGGTGAAACGATCGCCCTGGCAGCCGTGAAACCGTACTCGGGCAGATTCCGTGAAGGGCTGAGCCAGATCCTGCTCGTCGACCGGGCCACCGGGCGGGGCAGGTACGTCGAGGCCGTGGCCGGCCGCTCGATCCAGACGCGGGGGGACGACGGACCCGTCTGGTCCCCCGACGGCAGGCGCATGGCGTTCGCGGTCGCGAGCCTCCTGTACACCGTGGACGTCGCCACGGACGGTACGCCGGTCGGTGAACCCCGGCAGATCACCGGCGAAGTGACCGACGCGCCGTCATGGAGCGGCGACTCGAAGCACCTCCTGTACCTCAGCAACGGCAGGCTCCGCCTCGTACCGGCGGACGGCGGGCGCCCTCGCACGGTCGCCGTGCCACTGACGTGGACCGCCGTCCGTCCGCCGGCGCGCACCGTGGTCCACGCGGGCCGGATGTGGGACGGCCTCCGCCGGCAGATCCGGCGCGACGTCGACATCGTCATCGAAGGACACCGGATCAGGGCCGTGGAGCCGCACACCGAGGGCCGGGCGGGCAGGCGCATCGACGCGCGCGACCGACTGGTGATGCCCGGACTCATCGACATGCACCACCACCGGGAGATGCAGGGCTACGCCTACGGCGACCGGCAGGGACGGCTCTGGCTCTCCCTGGGCGTGACCACCACGAGGTCTCCGGGGAGCCCCGCCTACCACATGGTCGAGGAGCGCGAGGCCACCCGGTCCGGCGCCCGGATCGCGCCCAGGTACTTCGCGACGGGCGAGGCGGTCGACGGGCCGCGCGTCTACTACAACTTCATGCGCCCCACGTTCACCGACGCTCAGCTGAAGCTCGAACTGGAGCGTGCGAAAAGTCTGGAGTACGACCTGGTGAAGTGCTATGTCCGCCTGCCGGCCGTGTGGCACAAGCGGGTCGTCGCCTTCGCCCACGGCCTCGGAATCCCCGTCACCTCGCACTACCACTACCCGGCCATGGCGTTCGGCGGTGACGCCATGGAACACACGGGGGCGACGAACCGGTTCGGCTACTCGCGCACCGTGACACCGCTCGGAACGGGCTACTCCGACGTCACCGATCTCTTCGTCGCGTCGGACATGGCCCGCACACCGACCCTCTTCGGTTCCACCACGCTGTACCGGGAGGACAGATCCCTGGTCGAAGACCGCCGGGTACGGACTCTCAATCCCCCGTGGCGGATGGCCGCCCTGCGGGAGAGCGCCGACGCGGCGAGCCGGACCGACCAGACCGCGCGGCGTGCGCATCTCCAGGCGCAGGTCCGCCAGGCCCTCGACATCTTCCGCAGGGGAGGCCGCATCGTCGCCGGCACCGACGCCCCGATCGACCACGCGGCAGTCAGCCTGCACATGAACCTGCGGGCCATGGTCACCTACGGGTTCACTCCGTACGAGGCACTGGTGACCGCGACGAGCCTGGCGGGGGAGGCATTGCACGAAGACCTCGGCCGGATCGCACCCGGCATGTACGCCGACCTCGCTGTCGTCGACGGTGATCCCCTCACCGACATCAAGGACGCCGCCAACGTCGGGCAGGTGCTCGTGTCGGGAATCGCGCACACCGTCGACTCCCTGATGCGGCCGTTCTCCGAGGCCCCGGTGTCCGGCTTCCGGAAGCCGGACGGGGGCGGCACCGTGCTGCCTCCGGTGCCCGACCACCCGGCCAACGGCGCGTTCTGGTGGCACGGGCACGCGTACGTGGAGGAGGCACGGCACGCCTGCTGCAGCGGGTGAAGGACGCCGGGCCGGCGGTGGGCCGTATCCCCGCGCGGCCCGACGCGTCCGGTAGCAGGTGGTCTCGCGCGGCACGTCCCGCGAACTTCTTGTAGCAGGTCGGGGCGGAGGCCATGGCCGGGCCTCGGCTCCGTCGGTCGTTGCGGACCATGTACGGGATCTTGAGGCCACCAGCAGCCCATGGCAGGCTCATGCCGCGTGATCGATGAATTCGCGAAAGACGACCTGCACGGGAGACTGCGGCGGGACCGCGAGGCGCTGCTCTGGAAACTCGACGGCTTGTCCGAATACGACGCCCGCCGACCTCTGACAGCGACCGGGACCAACCTCCTCGGCCTGGTCAAACACGTGGCCGGCGTCGAGGCCAGGTACTTCGGCGAGGTCTTCGACCGCCCTTCCCCGGAACCGCTGCCCCGGTGGCAGGACCACGACGGCAGCGATCTGTGGGCGACCGAGGACGAGACGCGCGACCAGATCATCGGGTTCTACCGGCGCACGTGGGAACACGCGGACGCGACGATCAACGAGCTTCCCCTCGACGCCCCCGGCCACGTGCCGTGGTGGCCGGAGCCTCGCCCCAACACGAACCTGTTCGCCGTCATGGTCCACGTCCTCAGCGAGTCCGTCCGGCATGCAGGGCACGCCGACATCCTGCGCGAGGGCCTCGACGGCCGGACCGGGCTGCGCGCCGAACACGAGCAGCGGATCGACGAGGAAGCCCGTGCGGCCCACTGCGCGAAGATCGAGCAGGCCGCCAGGTCGGCCGCACCGGTCAAGGCTCAGTACTCCAGCAGGCGGATCGTGTCCTGAGCTGCGTTGTGGTGGGCCAGAGTGTCCTCCAGCGGGCCGGGATGACGCTCACCCCGGCCGAGCAGCCGGACGTCACGGAGAGCACGGACCCCCGGCGCCTGGGCCGCGAGGAACTGAAGGCCGCGGTCCCTGCTGTTCGTGAGCCCTGCTGTTCCTCCCGGTTCAGCAGGGCTCACGTCCTTGGGTAACTCTCAGGCCTCCCCGACGAACCCCGCCCACGCCTCACGCGAGACACGGACGACCGGCCCGGCCTCGGACTTGGAGTCCCGGACGTGTACGACATCCTCACCGGCCGCGACCTCGACGCACTGGGCGCCCTCGGTGTCGCTGTAGCTGCTCTTGAACCAGGTGAGTTCGGACTCGGCGGTGTTCATAGCTCTCCCAGCAACTTCTCGACGAACTGCGAGGACTCTCGCGGACTGAGAGCCTGTGATCGGATGATCCCATAGCGTGCCGCGGCGAGAACCGTCTGTTCAGGGTCGGCTACGAGTGAGCTGATCGCATGCGCCTCGGAGTAGACGAACTTATTGCCGTCCTTCCGAGTGACGATGGTGAACGGCCCGTTCACGCCCGCGTTGTCCTCGCAGTCGAGCGGCATGATCTGCATCTCGACGTTCCGCTTCTGCCCGATCAAAAGGAGGTACTCCAGCTGGCCGCGCAGTACGCCCTTGCCGCCGTAGCGTTGCCGCAACACCGCCTCGGTCATTACGAACCCCAGTAGTGGCGCGGGCTGCCGGTCGAAGATGTCCTGCCGGGCCAGCCGCGCGGTCACTCGCTGATCGATCGTTTCTTGGGTCAGGGGCGGACGCCTCATACCAAGCAGGGCCCGCATGTACTCCTCAGTCTGGAGCAGGCCGTTGACGATGAGCGCGTCGTACATGAGCAGCTCGACGCACTCCTTCTCCAGCTTTGCCATCCCCCGGAAACGAACCGGATACTGAGCCCGCTCCACCTGCTCCTTCCACACCGTCAGCAGCCCGCCCGCGTCCAGAACCTCGTCGGCACGCTCGATGGTCCTGGGTGACGGGATCCGCCGCCCCTGCTCGTACGACGCGACCGTGGACGCCGAATACCCGATCCGCCGCCCGAACTCCTCCCGCTCCAGCCCCGCCCGTACCCGCAGTGTCTTCATCGTCTGCCCGAACGCGACGATCACGGCCTGGCCGGACGTGTCCGCCGTCGCCTGGTTCGCGTCGTCCGCCACCACGGTGTCGGCCCCTTCGCGTGCAACCTCGGTCATCGCTACCGCCTCCCTGGCCCAACGCCGCCCCGGCGGCCTCGTCACGCCGTGCGCCTCGTACCCGTACCGCCCCAACGCGTACAACGGGCCGCGTCGGTGCGTCACCGCTGGTGACGTTACGCGACCGAAGGCACCGTTGTCGGCGTGACGAGCCAACTCCCCAGCCCCATCAACGCACCCCAATGGGGGGTGCGCATCGCCACAGCACTGGCGCGAAGCGTCCCTTGGCGGCCGTGGCGCTACACGGCGGCGGAATACCGAGCAGCGGTGACCGCAGTGCCCGAAGCCCCGGATGTGACGGGCCCGCCCGCCGCGACCCCCTGGGACCCGGCCCTGGCCGTCGCTCTCGCCGAGTGCGGTGTCCGGGCCGAGGAGGAAACAGTGCTGAACGACCTGCTCACGGACCTCGGCACGCGGTCCCGCTGAGGCGCGTCCCCCGGCCGCGGCGGGCGCGGAATCCTGCGCGTACCGACTGGCACATCGTCATCACGAGCGTTCTCGTGCACCACCTCGCCCGGTACCGGGACGCCGGCCTTCCTGACGACCCCGAACGGTGACTGCGCCGTTTCGTCGAGTGAGGCACCCGTCTCCGCAGGGTGACGAGAGGTGACCGCCGGGTGACCGGCTCTGTGAGGGCGCGCACAGGGCTCACGTCACATGGGGCCGAGGTTAGTAGACGCCCGACGGCCGCTCGCCCGCGTGGTCGCCGACCGTCCGGGCGAGTCACGCGGCCGGTCTGCGAAGCGGCGTAGTAGGTCACACACTTGTCGCGGCGCCGGAGCGTTCCGCAGTGTGGTCGGCGTACCGGGGAGCCGAGCGCCGGGACCGGACGGGAAGAGCCCGTCCGTGATCCAGACACCGGCCCTGATGACGCGAAGCCGCGTCCAACGCGGACACCGCGTCGCCGACCCCCCGTCGGCCTCCCCATCACGTTCCCGAATGGAGAGGTACACCCGTGAACGCCATCATGCGCCGCCCCAACTTCCGCAAGTCCGCCGTGGCCTCCCTCGCCGCTGCGGGCGCCGCCGCCGTCACCCTCACCCTCGCCCCGAGCCCGGCGCACGCCGCCGAGCCGGCCAAGGCATCCACCGCGCAGACCCAGGCTCAGACCGACGAGATCAAGGCCATCGTCAAGGCCGGCGAGAAGAAGCACGGCGACGACCTCGACGGCTGGATCCGCACCGCCCTGGACGTCATGGACGCCAAGAACATCCCCGGCACCTACGAGGGCCTGCACCGCAACATCATGCGCGAGTCGTCCGGCAACCCGAACGCGCAGAACAACTGGGACGTAAACGCCCAGAACGGCATCCCCTCGAAGGGCCTGCTCCAGACGATCCAGCCCACCTTCGACGCCTACCACGTCAAGGGCACGAAGGACTCCATCACCGACCCGGTCGCCAACATCGTCGCCGCCTGCAACTACGCGGCCGACAAGTACGGCTCCATGGACAACGTCGACTCCGCCTACTGACCGGCGGACCCACCGACCGCCTGAGCCCCCGGGACCGCGGGTCCGGGGGGGGGGCGGGGGGGGCCCTGGCCGCCGGGGGGGCCGGGTGGGACGACACGGCCCTCGGGCCCCGCCTGCGTCGCACCCCGTGCGTCCCGGAAAAGTCCCAGAGGTGCCACCACGCCCCCTACGCCGTACGGAGCCTGTCCGACGGTTGAGCGGGCCGTCGGCAGGCTCCGAGGGACCTGGCCCGGCCCTGCACGCGGCTCAGTCGAACAGGCTGTGCCGGCGCGGTCTCGCCCGACAGGATCTCCTCGTCCATGAGTCGCTCAGGCCGACGCCCTGCCCGTGACCCATCACGTGTGCAGTGCCGGGCAATCCGTTCCCCAGCCCCTGAGACCGACAGCCTCCTGACTCGGCCCAAAAGTCCCTGAGAAGTCCCACAGGCGAAGCCGAACCCCCTCCTGGCTCGCATAAGTGCGGGTCAGGAGGGGGGTAACGGCGCTGATTCTGACGGCTTTCAGATGTCCCGGGAGAGACCAGCCGACGTGGTGACCTGCGGTGATGAGGGATCCTTGGTCGCCGACCTGCGTGAATGGCCTTTCAGTTGTTTCATGCTCGTGCCGGTTGATGGAGGCGGAAGTCCCAGAAAAGTCCCAGAGGATTCCCACCACTGACGGACGCCCTTTCGGTTCTACTCGACGTAGGGCAGCGCGGCGAGGCCGGCTCTGCGCTGGAGTCGGCTTTGTTCCTCCGTGGCAAGGGGCGGCGCACTTCCGCTCGCGCGGAGAACACGTCTGCTGGCCTACCGGGGTGCGCCGGTTCAGCTTCGCCGTGCCGCGTCCGCTTTCCGCACCATCTTCGCCGCGTGGTCAGCAGAGTCGGCCAAGTTCCGGAGTGTGCGGGAGACCCGGCTGAGGAACTCCGCAACGTGGTCGGCGAGGGTGTCCTGCTTGGTGCTGGTGCTGGTGCTGGTGCTGGTGCGGAAGGTGGTGCTCTGGGTCACGGTCGGCTCCGCGGAGAAGGGGTGCTGTGGGTGTGCTGCGCCCACTGTGGCACTGGGGACTGACATGTCGGGCGGATACAGGACACCTCCCACCCGAACCGGGCGGGGGGCTCCGGCGCCAGGTGACGCAGCGCTGGGCGGTCAGCGGTGGCCGATGGATCACGCCTCATGCTTCCTGAGCAAGGTCCTCATGGACTCCATGAGGCTGGACATGGACTGGGTCTGATTCCCCACGCGTCCGAGGGAGTCGCCCGGCTACGATCACCCCATGACGACCTCGGACATCCCAGAGCCGCCGAAGATCACGGAGGAGCACTTCCTCGACACGGGTACCGGAGTCGAGGCGGAGACCGAGGTGGAGGAAGCGCCACCGGAGATTGCCCGGCCGTGGAATCCGGAACAGATCCGGGTCAACACCAAGCAGTTCTCGCTGCGTAACGCCCTGGACATGATCGAGGACGGGTCCCTGGAGCTGGCCCCGGATTTCCAGCGCGGCATCGTATGGAAACCGGTGCAGAAGTCCCGGCTCATCGAGTCGGTGCTCCTGCAGATCCCGCTTCCCGCCTTCTACTTCGCCGAGGACACCGACGGGCTCATGCGTGTGGTCGACGGCCTCCAGCGCCTGTCGACCATCCGCGACTTCGTCCATGGGGGGGACGAGCGCGGGTTCGAGCTGAAGGGCCTGGAGTACCTCCAGAGCGCGGTGGAGGGCAAGCGTTTCGAGGACCTTCCCGCCCCGTGGAAGCGGCGCATCTACAACACCCAGATCGTCACGAACGTCATCGACCCGACGACGCCGTCGGATGTCATGTACGACATCTTCAAGCGCATCAACACGGGCGGTACGCCGCTGAACGCGCAGGAGATCCGGCACTGCATGAGCAAGGAGCGCAGCCGGACCATCCTACGGGTGATGACCTCCACCGTGGAGTTCAATGCGGCGACCAACAACATGGGGGGCCACATCCGGATGAACGACCGGGAGATGGCCCTGCGTTTCGCCGCATTCTGGCTGATGGGTACGGACGGCTACGCGAAGTACGCCGCGATGGACCCTTTCCTCCAGCGCACCACCATCATGCTGGACAACGTGAAGGACGTGAACGACGCCAGAGCAGGAGACCTCCTGGAGGCGTTCCGCAAGGCCATGGTGAACGCCCGTCTGGTCTTCGGCGAGCAGGCGTTCCGTAAATGGCCGCTGGACTCGTCCGGCCGGAACCCGATCAACCGGGCACTCTTCGAGGCCTGGTCGATCACCCTCACCAAGTACGAGACCGAAGACCTCGAACGGCGCCGCGAGGCGATCGTGGATGCCGCGCGTTTCCTGATGACGAACGACTACCAGTACCTGGAAGCCATCACCTCCTCCACGGGTGACGTCCGCCGCGTGATGCTCCGGTTCGACGTCACCGCCCAGGCTGCGGAGGCCGGTAAGTGATCACCTCCCTGCGCGTCCGGCACTTCAAACGCTTCACCGACGCGTCCTTCGCCTTGCGCCCTCTCACCGTCCTCACCGGACTCAACGGCACGGGGAAGAGCACCACCATCCAGAGCCTGCTGCTGACCCGCCAGCTCGCTGACTCATCGGCCGGCCGAGTGGTACAGCTCAACGGACCCTACGGACTCGCCTTGGGCGAGGCGCACGAGGTGCTGCACCCCGATGCCCCAGACTCCACCATCGAGATCCAGATCGGTGGCGACGGCAGTCAGGTGCCGAGTGTGCACCGCTTCACGGTGCCCGACGAGCAGGCGCTCTACCTGCGGGTGGCCGATGACAGCGGGCCACCACCGGCCGAACTGCGCGGCCAAGGAGCCGCCTTCACCTATCTGTGTGCCGAGCGCCTCGGTCCCCGCGACCAACTCGGCGTCTCCGCAGAGCATCCCGATCGCATCGGAGTCGGTGTGCAAGGGCAGTACACCGCGCAGTTACTCGCACTGCACGAGACCCGGGCGGTGCGTGAGCCGCTGCTCCATCCGACGACCCGGAACACCCACAACGTCACGACCTTGCGCACACAGGTGGAGACCTGGGCCACCGACATCATCCGTCCCATCAAGATCATGGCGCAGTGGCCGCCAGGCATCACGGCGAGCACCATCCGTTTCCAGGAACCGGGACTGCTGAGCGAGCCGATCCGCCCGGCCAACATGGGCTTCGGATTCTCCTACGCCTTGCCGGTGATCGTCGCCGGTCTCCTCACCAGTCCCGGAGACCTGCTGATCGTCGAGAATCCAGAGGCGCACCTCCATCCCGGTGGTCAGTCCAAGCTGGGCCGCTTCCTGGCCCGGGTCGCCGGAGCTGGAGCCCAGGTGATCGTGGAGACGCACAGCGACCACGTGCTCAACGGAGCTCGGCTGGCCGTGGCGGAGGAGCGGATCCTGCGGCCCGCGGACGCGGTCGTGCACTACTTCGGCGAGGAGCAGGCCGGTTCCGCACCCATCGAGTTCACGGCGAAGGGCGAACTGACTGAGTGGCCGCGGGGCTTCTTCGACCAGATCGAACAGGACCTGGGGAGGCTGGCACGTGCCAGGCGCAGGGGGCGGTAAGCCGTACCGGATCGTCGTGGACGAGTCGTCCTTCGACTTCCGAGGGCTGACGGAGGAGCGGTTGACGGACCTGCTGGACGACTTCAGCGACACGCTGGAGGAGTTATCCGAACAGCAGGCGGTCGCCGTCTCGCCGTTGTGGATGGAGGTGGAGTGCGCGGACGGCCGTGAGCTCTACGACGTGCTGTACGAGGGGGAGACGCCGCGTGCCGGACGGGACGCGCGGCTGAGAATGATCCGTCTCATGGACCGCTGCCCCACCTGGGACACGGACGTGCCCGGCCTGCCCGACCACGTCGAAGTGGCCGGCGACGGCCGGGACCTCGCCTGGTCCCTCTGCTACGCCTGGTGGCGGACGCGGCAGCGGCACCACGTCGCATGCCTGGTCTTCCCCGCCGGAGACCGCCGCGGCTGGCTCCCGGTCTCCGCGATCGACGGAGCTACGGGTGAGGCGGCGACTGAGGAGGTCTTCCACCTCGTCGAGGCGCCCGCGCTGACCGAGTTCTGGCGCTCCCTCTTCGAACGGGAGAACGTCACGGAGCAGGACTTCCTCGACCACGCCCGCCAGAGCTTCCCGCAGCTGGTCTTCGCCGACTCCCTCTCCTTCCGCAAGTTCGACGGCACCTACACAGATATGCGTGACTGGGTCGTACGGCTCCTGAGCGTGGTGCACGACCACTTCGCCGACGCCCTGGCCCTGCACTCGGGGCAGCCGCACCAGGTGCAGGCGGAGCTGGGGCGTTTCGGCCTGGACCTGTCCCCGGAGAGTCCCAACACCCGGTCCAAACCCTCGATCATGAAGCAGCGGGACGTCGAGCACGAGGGCGAGACCTACCGGTGCGAGTGGCATGGCAAGAAGGAACGACACCGCAATCGCATCCACTTCAGCCTGCCCCAGCCCCGTCTCGGCGATCGCATACTCATCGGCATCTTCGTGGACCACCTGGACACCTGAGCGCAGGAGCGGGGAAGCGCGGCTCCGCACTGCGCGCAGACGTCCCCGGTACCTCGTACAACCCGGTTCGTCAGCGCGTCCTGCCTGGTCGGTGATGGGTCGCGCCCGCCACTGTGGTGGGCGTGGCCCATGAAACCCCGCAGTATCGCGCGAGGCACCCGACAGGTCGTGCCCGGGGCCCCGCCGATCAATCCGTACCCTTCGCCATGCGCTTCAGCTCAACCCGCCGCGGAGCCCGGCCCGCGCGGCGGATGGCCGAGCACCTGCTGGACGCCTGGGGAGTGCCGTACGACTTCGAACCGCATAACACGCTCACTCACGTCGTGGCCGAACTGTGCGCCAACGCCGTCCAGCACGGCTGCGTCCCGGCTGGCCCCATGGTTCTGGCGGCCCTGGACTGGCAGACCGAGATGCGGGCCGTCGTCGCCCTGGTCAAGGACCGCCAGGTCCTGGAGTTCCAGCGGGTGCTCCTCACGGGTGCGAGCGACGGCCGAATCCCGCACCAGCGCATCGAGCGGTACCGGCTCACCAGGCCCGACCGGCATCGTCAGGAGGAACAGCGCGCCAGGTCACTGATGTTCGTGGCGGCCGGGCCAGTCGACGCGATGACCGGGCACCGGTGACCGGGGTAAGCCCGGCTCGGGTCAAAAGTCCCAGGAACGTACCAGAGGCGCCGCCACCTCCCTTCCCGCCTCGCATCCATGCAGGTCAAAAGGGGTGTGACGACGCTTTTCCTGAAGGCTTTCAGATGTCCCGGGAGAGACCAGCCAGCTCGGTGACCTGCAACGATGCGACGGATTCGGTCGCTGACCTGGGAGAATTGCCTTTCAGTTGTTTCACGCTCGTGCCGGTTGATGAAGCCGAAAGTCCCAGAAAAGTCCCAGAGCGCTCCCACGGCTGACGGATGCTCTTTCGGCTTTACCCGTCGGTTTGCGCTCCAGGCATCGTCACCGGCTTCGTACAGGCCGGCCACAAGCGCCACGGCTGTGACGGACGGCGTATACGCGGGTCACCCCGCTCCAGGCGTCCGCTCCCTCGACGACCTGCTGCTCCTGCCCAACCTCATGCGGTTCAGAGGCACCGACGACTTCTGGCCCCCGGAGGTCCTGCGGGAGCGAGGGAAAGCGACGGACGGCTAGCCAGGCACTGCCATGGTCGGCGGACGACACCTGGGAGCGGCTCGGCTCCCGCAGCCGGTCCGGGCAAACGCCGGCCTGGAGGGCGGATCGTCTGGTCGGTGGTCGGCGCCGACTCGATGTTCTGCCGGGCGCATCCGCACGCGGCCGGTTCCGCAAGGCCCGGCCACAGGTCCGAAGAAGGAACGAGGCCCCGGCGCCAGCGCCCCGGCGACGGGTCCGAACGGTCCCGGGGCGGGGTGACCTGCATGCTCCACATCGCCGGCGAAGGCGGCTGCAGCCGTATGGCCCTGCTGCTCACGCCGAGCCAGTAAGGCGATGCCCCGCAGATGAGCGCAACCGCCGCTGTGTCGATGACTCCTGTTACGGGCACGGTCCCGGAGTCGAAGGACCCGCGGGCCAACTGTCGGCGCGGTGACTGCGCGGGCGGCAGGCCCGCCGGGTCGGACCGCGACCGCTGCCCAGCGACCCATGAGATCGATGAATGACCTGCTGTTTCGTGCACAGCCGTCCAGGCCGACACTTTTTCGATGACCTCGCACGTGGAGTGCGTGGCAATTCTGGAGCCTGCCAAGAAGGGCCTTTGACCTGCTATCTCTGATTTCCCAGGTTCCGGGCGGGAAGCGTTGACATGTTTCCATGGGCAAACGCCGTGGAGCAGGCCGCATGCCGGACGGATGTCGGCTGACCTGCGGTTTGGGTCGGTGACGGGAAGCGGACGGGTGGTGCCCCGGGCCTTCGGGGGGTCGGGCTGTTCTGACGCTCGCCTCGATGGAGCGTCAGGTTATGTATGTCAGGGCTGGTGAAGCGGTGCGTGCCCGGGCCGCCGGTCACCTCTTGATGCAGGCGTCAATTGCCGCACTTGGAGGTGGCCCGGCGGCGCCGAGTGAGCTGCTCATCCGCCGGTCACGGGCCGGTGTGCGGCATGGTCAGCGGCCGGGTCGGGCAGGTCCCGGTGCCCGGTGGGATCCCGGCCGGATGAGGTGGCCAACCGGCCGAGGTGGGCGCGGAACGGACGCAGAATCCGTCCCCCGGCTTGGGCATCGTCAGCGTTTCGAGGCGGCGATCCCCGCGCGCAGCGCCTTCTTGTCGACCTTGCCCATCGGTGTGCGCGGAAGCTGCGGCATCGGTATCAGTCGGTCGGGGATCTTGTAGGCGGCCAGGCCGCGGCCCCTGAGGAACTCCTTCATGGCCGACGGACGGACGTCCGCCTCGTCGAGGACGACGAACGCGTAGGTCCGTTCGCCGAGCACGCTGTCCGCCACGCCGATCACGGCCGCGTCCTGCACGGCGGGGTGGGTGCGCAGATGCCGCTCCAGCTCCTCCGCGGAGACCTTCTCTCCGGCTCGGTTGATGACGTCCTTGATCCTGCCGACGATCACGATATTGCCGTCCGGGTCGCGCCGCACGAGGTCACCGGTGCGGAAGAAGCCGTCCGGCGTGAACGAGCGGGCGTTCTCCTCGGGGGCCCGGTAGTACCCGCGGATGGTGTATGGCCCCCGTACCTGCATCTCGCCCGCCTCGCCCTCGGGCACGGGGTTCCCCGACTCGTCGACGATCCGGACCTCGTCACCCGGTGACATCGGGCGGCCGTCCGTGTTGACGGCCACCTCCTCAGGGTCGTCGAGCCGGGTGTGGGTCAGCAGCCCTTCGCTGATGCCGTACCACCGCTGGATCCGGCAGCCCAACACCTGGGCCGCACGGCGCGCCAAGGCCGGGTCGAGCGGCGCGCTGCCCACCTGAATCAGCAGGTGGGACAGTTCGCCGGGCGGCCGTTCGGAATCGGCCCACAGCCGCAGCACCGAGGGCACGACAGTGGTCACGGTAACCCCCTCGCGGCGGATCAGTGAGAAGACGTCATCGGGCCGCACGCTCGACGTGAGGACCGCCTTCCCGCCCAGCAGGAGACTGCCGAACACGCCCGGACAGGCAAGGGCCGCCTGGTGCGCGACCGGGTTGACGGCCAGGTACACCACCTCCTCGCCCACCTGCATCGCCTCCGCGCAGGCCCGCATGACGTACTCGTAGTCGTTGTGGGTGCGGGGGATCAGCTTCGGCAGTCCGGTGGTGCCACCGGAGAGCAGGAACAGGGCGGGGTCGGACGCGTCCACCCGCGGCAGCGCGACGTCACGGGAGTCCAGCGACTCCAGCTGGGTGAACTCCTGGGCGTCACCGCTGACGATCAGGTGCGGGACCGACGGGATCTCCCGGGCGATCGTGCGGTAGTCGAACCCGCCGAACTCGTCCTTCACCACATAGGCGACAGCGCCGGAGTGGGCGCACAGATGCGAGATCTCCGTTCTGCGGTGACCGGGCAGCGCCAGCACCGGGACGGCACCGGCCCGCAGCAGCGCGAAGACCAGGACGACGAACTCCGGGACGTTGGGGAGGTGCACCACCACCCGGTCCAAGGGCTTGATGCCCAGCTGGATCAGGCCGCCCGCCAGTCCGTCCGCCCGCCGGGACAGCTCCGCGTAGGTCATCCGGCGCTCGCCGCACACCACGGCCACCCGCCCGGCGTTGCGTCGGCACGACTCGTGCAGCAAGTCACCGATCGGCCGGCCGCGCCAGACCCCCGTCCGGCGCAGCTCCGCCGCGAGTTCTTCGGGCCAGTGCACAAAACCGTCAAGCATGATCGCGTTCCCTTCCAGCGGTCGGTCGTGGGGTGGATCGGGGGCACGGCCGTCCGGGAGCCGCCGCGGGTGCGCTCGGTCCGTCCTGGCCGCGGTCCGGCGGGGACGCGGCCGGAGGGCGGGTGCCCCCACTCGGTGGCGGGCGGTGTCCGTGCGGTGGTGCGCGACGTCCGCACGCGACGTGAGTCCGGCCCCGTGCGGCGGCGTACCTGCGGTCCTTGTCGTCCTGTCCCTTGGCATCGTCGGCTCCCCGGTCAGCCGCCCCCCGATCTCTTGCCGACATCTGTCGCGGGCCCGCGCGAATCCGCGGCGAATGGAAAACATGGTGCGGACGGAACGACGGCCGGCCAGGAGGGCGAAGAGGATGAGCCGCATACGGGAACGCGGATGGGTGCGGTCGATGATCACCGGTGACCCGCTCGGCGTGCGCGTGGTGTGCTTCCCGCACTCGGGGGGCTCGGGGATCACCTTCGGCCAGTGGTCCGCCGCGGTGCCGCCTGGCGTGTCGCTGATGGCCGTTCAGTACCCGGGCCGCGGCGACCGCTTCGGCGAGCCGCCCGTGGACGACGTGGCCGCGATGGCCGGCTGCGTGGCGGCGGAGCTGCTGCGGTTGCCGCCGGGCGACCACATTCTGTTCGGGCACAGCCTGGGCGCGCTGGTCGCCTACGAGACCGCCCTGCTGCTGCGGGACGCCGGCGAGGAACCCCTGGCGCTCTGCGTGTCCGCCGCTCTGCCGCCCGGACGGATGAACAACAGAAGCATCCACCTGGCACCCGATGACGAGTTCTGGACGACGCTGTGCGCGCTGGGCGGCATCGAACCCGCGATCGCCGAGAACGCCGAGCTGCGCGACCTCCTCCTGCCCGTCATCCGCTCGGACCTGCGGGCCCACGCGACCTATCGGCCCCGCCCGGGCGCCCGTTCGCTGTCCTGCCCCGTGCGCTGCTACCACGGCGAGGGCGACCCGTTGGTGGAGCAGGCCCAGCTGGCGGGGTGGGCGGGCGTCACCTCCGGCGGCTTCACGGAAACCGCGCGGCCGGGCGGGCACTTCCATGTGACGGCCGACGTCGCGGAACTCGTCGTGGACGTGCTGAGCCAGGGCCGGAAGTGAGGCGGCGTTGACCACCATCGCCGTGATCCCCGGTGACGGCATCGGCCCCGAGGTGATCGGGCCGGCGCTGGACGTCCTCGACGCCCTCGGCCTCGGAGTGCGCACGGACGTCCTGGACCACGTCAACGCTGAGGCGTACCTGCGCACCGGAACAGCCCTGACCGGAGCCGACCTCGACCGGATCAGGTCCGGCGAGGCGGCGCTCCTCGGCGCCGTCGGCGATCCCCGGCTCGGTGACACCCCGTACGTGCGCGAGGTCCTCACCACCCTGCGCCTCGAACTCGACCTCTACGTCAACTACCGCCCCGCCAGGCTCTGGCACGACAGGCTCAGTCCGCTGCGCGACCCATCCCGCCGGGCGATCGACTGCGTGATCGTCAGGGAGAACACCGAGGGGCTCTACAGCGGCATCGGAGGCGTCACCCGCACCGGGAGCCCCCAGGAGGTCGCCGTCGACGTGGACCTCAGCACCCGTCACGGCGTGTCGCGCGTACTGGACTTCGCCTTCTCCGTGGCGCGTAGGTCGGTGTGCCTCGTCGACAAGGCCAACGCCGTCCGCAACGGCGGGCAGCTGTGGCAGCGGTGCTGGAGCGAGGCGGTGGCACGGCACCCGCACGTCGAGGCGTCCCACCTCTACGTGGACACCGCCGCCCTGCGGCTGGCCACCGATCCGACCGCCTTCGACGTCATCGTCACCAACAACTCCTACGGCGACATCCTGAGCGACCTCACGGCCGCGCTCGCCGGCGGCCTGGGCGTCGCTGCGTCGGCCAATCTCAACCCCGCGACCGGACGGGCGCTCTTCGAGCCCGTGCACGGCAGCGCCCCGGACATCGCGGGCACCGGCACCGCCAACCCGTTCGGCGCGATCCTCTCCGTGGCCCTGCTCGTCGAGCACCTGGGCCGGACCGAGGAGGCGGACGCGGTGCGCCGGGCGGTCGCCGCGGCCGTGGCGTCCGGCTGTGTCACCCCCGACCTCGGCGGATCCCTCGGCACGAAGGAGGTGGGCACCGCGGTCCTGGCGAAACTGCGGCGGCCGTAGCCAGGTGCGGACGCGGACACGACCGCGGAACCGCGGGCGGAACGACGGACGAGGGGCGGGGACAGCATGAACGGCAACGGCGCGAACCACACGGACGGGAACCCGGAGACCGTCATCGTGGGGGCCGGTCTGGTGGGCGCAGTCACGGCCTGCTACCTCGCCCCCCGCTTCGGAACGGTCACCCTGCTGGAGAAACGGGCGGACCCCAGACTGGAGCCCCCTCCGGAACGCCGGTCACTGGTCGTGATGCTGTCGGCGCGCGGCTGGCGCGCCCTGTCGGACCTCGGCGTCGCGGACGCCGTGCGCCGCATCTGCGTCCCCCTGCACGGACGCTGCGGACACCTGTCCGACGGCCGGACGCGGTTGACTCCCTATAGCCGGGACGGACAGCCCATCTGGGCGGTGGAGCGCCGGCGGCTGCACCAGATCCTGCTGGACGCCGCCGAGGCGACCCCCGGTGTGCGCATCCGCTTCGGGCAGCGGGTGCGCTCGGTGGACCTGGACGGACCCGCGGTGCTGGTGGAGGACCGGCACGGCTCGCGCCGGCTGACGTGCCGCCGGGTCCTCGGCTGCGACGGCGCGCACTCCGCCGTCCGGGCCGCCCTGGAGGCGCGCGGCGCACGGGTCGAGGTGCGCACACTGGACCTGGCGTACCAGGAGATCGACGTGCCGGCCGGGCGGCTGGACCCGGGCGTCACGCACTTCTGGCCCGCCGGGAAGGCGATGTTCGCCGCGCACCCCCTGCCGTCGGGGAAGCTCTCCGGCTCCTTGTTCATGCGTCTCGACGGTCCCGCCCCGTCCTACGCGGCGGCCCGCGGCGGCCAGGACCTGTCCGAGATGTTCGCCGCTCACTTTCCCGAGCCGACCGCGATCATCCCCGACATCGCGGAACAGCTGGCCGCCAAGGCCGTCTCGACCCTCACGACCGTCCGCTGCGACCGATGGGTCTGGCGAGACACCTTCGCGCTGCTCGGTGACTCCTGTCACGCGATGGCGCCCTTCATGGGGCAGGGCATGAACTGCGGCTTCGAGGACGCCCGGGTCCTTGTCGCCTGCCTCGACGCCTCCGCCGACTGGGCGGCGGGCCTGGCCGCCTACGAGAAGTCGCGGACCGAGGACGCCGACGCGATCTCCCGGCTCTCCTACCGGCACTACTTCACCATGGCCAACCCACCTCGCGAGGAGACCTCGGCGGACGTGCTGCGCGGGCGGCTGACGGCCCTCTTCCCCGACCGGTTCGTGCCGCTGTACGAGCGGTGCGCCTTCAGCGAGGAGAGCTACGCCTCCGTACTGCGCGACGACCGGCGTCTGGACCGGCTCGTGGCGGATCTGCTGGCCCGGTACGGCACCGGACTGGTCTCGGCTCCGGACGACCGGCTGCGCGCCTGCACCCCTCCCCCCACCCCGACCACAGCCACCCTGGAGGACTCCGGATGTTCGTGATCCTGTTCAAGTCGCACCTGTCCGAGCAGGCTGGCGAGGAGTACTACGCCACCGAGGAGCGGATGCAGGAGCGGGTTCGCGCCATCGCCGGGTCCGACCCGGTGGAGGTCAAGCACTACACCGGGGAGGACGGTGAACGTCTCGCCGTCATGACGTGGCGCGACGAGGAGACGTTGGACAAGTGGCGTCACGACCCCGAGCACCAAGTGGCGCAGCACATGGGCAGGAAGCACTGGTACTCCGCCTACGAGCTGACCGTCGCCCAGGTGGTCCGGACCAGCGCACACGACAACCGGAGCCCGGACGCAACGGCCGAAGAGCCGCGCTAATTAGCAGGCGGAGGACGGCCGTGGGAACGATCGGGTCCGGGAGCGAAGGACGGCCTTCCAGGGCGGTTGCGGCGAGCTCCGGACGGACGTCGGCCCGCGCTGTGTGGCTGAGTTTTTTCGGGTGATGGCCAATTCCTTTTCGGTCTCTGGCCAACATCTTTCATCTCGGTTGTTCCACCACATGGGCCACGACAAGCATCGGCACGGCGAGGGGCCGTTGACCGGGACACCACTTTGCTGGGGGCATTTGGATGGGTTGCAACGGCGTCACATCCGCGCAGGAAGCCATGTGGCTCGCGCAGGAGTTCACCCCTGACGTACCGAACAACGTGGCGACTCTCTGGGACATCGACGGTGACCTGGACACTGCCCGGCTCGCCGAGGCCCTGCGGGCGGCGGTGGCGGAGGCCGACGCGCTGAGGGTGAACTTCCGCCGCGACGACGACGGACTGAGGCCGGTCGCCCGGGACCTCGGGGCGTGGGAGCCGTTCCGCCTCGATGTCGGAGACACCTCAGACCCCGCCGACGCGGCCCGCGCCGTCGTCGCCGATCTCGTGCGCCGGCCCTTCGACCTGACCGAGGACGCGCTTCTGCGGATCGGCTCCATCCGGCTGGGCCCCGGCCGTCACCTGCTCGTGCTCGTCTTCCACCACATCCTCACCGACGCGTTCGGCGTTCTCACCCTGCTGTCCCGGCGGATCGCCGAGATCTACCGCGCGCTGCGCGCCGGCTCCGCGTTGCCGGAGGGCGCCCCCAGCCCGCCGGAGGACGCGGCGGCGAAGGACGCCGCCTACCGGGCGTCGAAGCGGTTCGCCGACGCCGAGCGGTTCTGGCCCGACTACCTCGCCGGTGACCTGCCCGCCGCCCGTCTGCCCGTCGGTGTCCGGCCCGGCGCCGGCGCCTCCGTCGGTGAGCCCGGGTACTGGGACGGCCTCACCGCCCCGCAGGGGATGTCCACCCGCACCGCGACGGTCCCGGCCGCCGAACTCGCCGCCTGGGAACACGCCTCCATTGCGGCCGGGACCTCGGTGCCCGACCTGATCGCCTCGGCCGCCACCGCCTTTCTGGGGCACATGTGCGGTCTGTCCGAGCCGCTGCTGACCATCACCGTCAATCACCGCGTCGGCGCACTGCGCCGCTCACTCGGTCTGCTCTCCAACCGGGTGCCGCTGCGCTCGCGGGTGGACCCGGCGGCCGACTTCGTGGAACTGGCCGAGGCCCTTGGCCGGGAGCGGCGCCGTGTCCTGCGGCACGCACGGCACGACATATCTCTGATCAAACGGGCCACCGGCCACGCCGGAGAGGCACGCAGTCCGTTCGGCGCCGTCGTCAACGTGCTCCCCTCCGTCGAGGCGCTCGACCTGGCGGGAGCCTCGGCCCGCTTCGCCGGTGGCACCTTCGGCGTGATCGACGAGGTGATGGTCTGCGTCTACACCGACGGAACGGCCGAAAGCGACCTGTACGTCCGGTTCGACGCGCCGCGGGCCGAGTACGACGACCAGGACATCGCCGGGCTGGCCGAGCGGTTCGTGACGTTTCTGCGGGTGGCCCTGGCCGACCCGCACGCCCCGGTCGGGACCGTCACCGCGCTGTACCCCTCCGAACGCCGCGCGCTGCTCACCGAGTACGCCGGACCCACGGTGACCCCGCCGCCGGCGACCCTGACCGAACTGCTGGACCGGCAGGCCCGCGCCACCCCGGACGCCGTCGCGCTGACCTTCGAGGATTCCCGGACGACCTACCGGGAACTGGCCGAGAGGTCCGGCCGGCTCGCCCGCCTGCTGACCGAGCGCGGCGCCGGGCCCGAGCGGTTCGTCGCGGTCGCGGTGCCCCGTTCCCCGGAACTGGTCGTCGCGCTGGTCGCGGTCCTCAGGGCGGGCGCCGCCTACGTCCCCGTCGATCCGGACTACCCGGCCGCGCGGGTGGAGTTCATGCTCGCCGACGCCGGGCCTGCGCTGCTGCTCACGGTCAAGGACACCGCGGACCGGCTGCCCCGCACGGACGTCCCCGTGGTCATGGTCGACGACGCCCCGCTCACCGAAGGGCCCGTCACCTCTGCCCCGCACGGTGTCGACCACCCCGCGTACATGATCTACACGTCGGGATCGACCGGACGGCCCAAAGGCGTCGTCGTCACGCACGCCGCGATCGTCAACCGGCTGCTCTGGATGCAGGATCGTTTCCGGCTCGATGGCACCGACCGGGTCCTGCAGAAGACGTCCGCCTCGTTCGACGTGTCCGTCTGGGAGTTCTTCTGGCCGCTGATCACCGGCGCCACCCTGGTGGTCGCCCGGCCGGACGGGCACCGCGACCCGGACTACCTCGCCGAGGTGATCCGGCGGGCCGGCGTCACGACGGCGCACTTCGTCCCGTCGATGCTGGCCGAGTTCGTCACCGAGGAGACGGCTGCCGCGTGCACCGGTCTCCGCCGCGTCGTGTGCAGCGGAGAGGCCTTGCCGGCCGAGCTGGCCGCGCGGTTCCACCGGACCTTCGGCGCGCCGCTGCACAACCTGTACGGGCCGACCGAGGCGGCCGTGGACGTCACCGCGTGGCAGTACCGGCCCGGGGCGCGCACGATACCGATCGGCACCCCGATCTGGAACACCGCGCTCTACGTCCTCGACAGCCGGCTGCGACCGCTGCCGCCCGGTGTCTTCGGCGACCTCTACATCGCGGGCGCCGGACTCGCCCGGGGCTACCACGACCGCCGGGGCCTGACCGCGGAGCGCTTCGTGGCCTGTCCCTTCGGGGAACCGGGGCGGCGCATGTACCGGACCGGCGACCTCGCGCGCTGGAACGCCGACGGTGAGCTGGAGTTCGCCGGCCGCGCCGACCACCAAGTGAAGATCCGCGGCTTCCGGGTCGAGCCCCAGGAGATCGAGGACACGCTGACCGACCACCCCGGAGTGCTCGGGGCGGCCGTGGTCGCCCGGCCCGGCCGAGGCGCGGACGGAGCCGCCCAGCTCGTCGCGTACGTCGTCCCGGCCACCTCCGGTGGCAGCGGCCCGACCGGCACCGACTGGGATCTGCACGCCGGTCTGGACCTCACCGAGTTGCGAGGCTTCGTCGCGGCCCGGCTGCCCGCCCACCTGGTGCCCGCCGTGTTTGTCGCGCTGGACCGCATGCCGGTGACCGCGAACGGCAAGCTGGACCGGGCCGCGCTGCCCGAGCCGGAGATCACCGGCCGTGCCCACCGGCCGCCCCGGACCGGTGAGGAGAGCCTTCTGGCCGCGGCGTTCGCCGAGGTGCTCGGCCTGAGCGACATCGGGGTGGACGACGACTTCTTCGCTCTGGGCGGCGACAGCATCCGGGCGATCCAGGTGGTGGCCCGCGCCCGCGCCGGCGGTCTCGCGTTCAGCCCGCGCACCGTGTTCGAGTGCCGCACCGTCGCCGCGCTCGCACAGGCCGCGACCTGCGACACCGCCCCGGCCACCCTCGGCGAACTCGAGGGCGGGGGCGTCGGCCTGCTGCCGCTGCCCCCCATGGCCCGGCTGTACGCCGAGCGGGGTCCCGGCCTGGACCGCCTCGCCCAGTGGCTGGTGCTGGAGCTGCCCGCAGCCGTCGACCTCCCCGGCCTCACCGCGGCCCTGCGCTGCGTCCTGGACCGGCACGACGTCCTGCGCTCACGGCTGACGGACGACGGCCTGCTCGTGCAGCCGCCCGGCACGGTGGACGCCGGCGCGCTCGTCGGCCGGGTCGCCTGCCCGGGGGACTGGGACGGCGAGGCGTGGCAGACCCTGCTGCGCGCCGAGGCCGCCGAGGCCGTGCGGCACATCGACGCCCGGACTGGGCGGATGCTCCGGCTGGTCCTGTTCCGGGGGGCCGCAGGCGAGCCCGGGCGGCTACTGGTCGCGGCCCACCACCTGGTCGTCGACGGCATGTCCTGGCGGGTGCTGCTGCCCGACCTGGCCGCGGCTTGGCGCCAGGTCCAGGAAGAGCGGATCCCCGCCCTCCCGCGGGTGGGCACCTCCCTGCGCCGATGGCTGCACGCCCTGGCCGACGAGGCGGCCCGCCCTGAACGGGTGGCGGAGGTGGCGTTGTGGCGCGATCTGCTCGCGGCCCCCGTCGCCCCCGTGGGCTCCCGGCCGCTCGACCCGGGCCGGGACCTCACCTCCACCACCGACACCGTCCGGGTGGAGCTCCCGGCCGACCTCACGAACGCGATCCTGACCTCCGTCCCCGCGGCCTACCGCAGCGGCGCGGACGACGTCCTGCTCACCGCCCTCGTCCTCGCACTGGTCCGGGAACGGGAAGGTCTCACCGGCGGCACGGCCGTCGTACGGATGGAAGGGCACGGCCGACAGGAGGAGCTGGTGCCCGGTGCGGACCTGTCCCGCACGGTCGGCTGGTTCACCACGGTCACCCCCGTACGCCTCGACGTCTCGGAGATCGACGTAGACGCCGCGATCACCGGAGAAGCTGCCGCCGGTGACGCCCTGAAGCTGGTGAAGGAGCAGCGGCGGGCACTGCCCGACCAGGGCATCGGCTACACCCTCCTGCGCCACGTCAACGACGACACCGCGGCGCTGCTCCGCCGGTACCCGGCGGACGACATCGGATTCAACTTCCTGGGCCGTTTCTCCTTCGACCGCCCGGAGCAGGCACCCGGCCAGGACCTCACCCGTGGCTCCGAATGGACCTCCGCGCCCGAATGCGCCGAGTTGGTCGCCGCGCCGGCTGCGGACATGCCGACGCCCAGCGCGCTGGAACTGAACGCCCTGGTGACCGGCGTGGGCGACGACGCGCGCCTCACGGCCCTGTTCACCTTCGCCACCGGAGTTCTGACCGCGGACGAGGTCCGCGCCCTGTCCCGCACCTGGTGCGCCGCCCTGCGCGGCCTGCGGAACCTGGTCGAGACAGGCGGGCGGGGACTGACCCCGTCCGACGTCCCGCTGGTCGACGTCCGCCAGGAAGAACTGGACGAATGGCAACAGCGCTTCGGACGCGTGAGCGACGTATGGCCGCTCACGCCGTTGCAGGGCGGGCTGCTGTACCACACGATGCTCGCGCAGAGCGCGTCCGAGGCATACCAGACGCAGTTCGTGTTCCGGCTCGAAGGCCCGGTGAACCCGGCGCGCCTGCGGGCGGCGGGCCAGGCCCTGCTCGACCGGCACCCGAACCTCCGGGTCGCGTTCCAGCCGAGCGCCACCGGTGAGCCCGTGCAGGTCGTCGTGGACGACGTCCCGCTGCCCTGGCGGCATTTCGACCTCACCGGAGAGGCGGACGCCGCCACGCGGCTGGAGGAGATTCTCGCCGAGGAGCGGGACGCCCGCTTCCGCCAGGACAGCCCACCGCTGCTGCGCCTGACCCTTGTCACGATCGGCCCCCGGTACGCCGAACTGGCCCTCACCGCCCACCACGTGCTGCTCGACGGCTGGTCGGTGCCGCTCATCGAGCGCGAGCTCATGGACCTGTACATCGCCGACGGCGTCGGCACCGCACCGGCGCGCCCGCACGGCTACCGGGACTTCCTGAGCTGGCTGTCACGGCAGAACACGGCGCGCTCCGCCCGCGCGTGGGCTGAGGAACTCGCCGGTGTGGCGGAGCCGACCCTGCTGGCGCCCACGACGCCAGGGGCCCGGCCGACCGGCAGCGGTAGCGGGCAGATCGACGTGCCGCTCACCGGCGAGGACACCACCAGGTTGGCGCGCCGCGCCGCGGAGTGGGGCGTCACCGCCAACACCCTGGTGCAGGGCGCGTGGGCCATGGTGCTGGCGCAGCACACCGGCGGCCAGGAGGTGCTGTTCGGCGCCACGGTCGCGGGCCGGCCCTCCGGGCTGCCGGGCGCGGACACCACGATCGGCCTGTTCATCAACACGGTGCCGGTGCGGGTGCGATGCACGCCGGCCGACCCGGTCCCGGAGGTGCTCGGCCGGCTCCAGGACGCCCAGGCGAGACTGCTGGACCATCACCATGTGGGGCTCGCCGACATCCAGCGGGCGACCGGGCTGAACGAGCTGTTCGACACGCTTGTGGTGTTCGAGTCGTTCCCCGTCGACCGGTCCGGACACGCGGCGGCAGGCGCGTCGGCGCAACCGGTGGTGACCGGTATCCGCCCGTACGCCCCGCCGCACTATCCGCTGACCGTGGTCGCGGCAGCCGACCCGCTGTTACGGATCTCCTTCCAGTACCGCCGCAACGTCTTCGAGCGGACCGCCGTGGCGGCGCTCGCCGACCGGCTGGTGCGGGTGCTGCGGCAGTTCGCCGCCGGTTCGCGGGGCACCGTCGGCGCGCTCGACGTGCTGTCCGACGCCGAGCGCGAACAGGTGCTGCACGGCTGGAACGACACCGCGGTCCCGCCCCTCGAGCGGACCGTCCCCGACCTGCTCGCGGCGCGGGCGGCCCGGACGCCGGACACGGTCTGCGTCGAGTTCCGCGGGCACCGGCTGACCTACCGGGAACTGGACGAGCGGGCCGGCCGGCTGGCGCACTGGCTGGCCGGGCAGGGCGTGGGCCCGGAGTCCCGGGTCGTGGTGCTGCTGCCTCGCTCGGCCGACCTGGTGGTGGCCCTGCTGGCCGTGTGGAAGGCCGGCGGCACGTACGTGCCGGTGGACCCGGAGTATCCGGCCGCCCGGGTGCGGGCCGTGGTCGAGGACAGCGCACCAGTGCTGGTCCTCGATGAGAAGCGGCTGGCCGGGGTGGACCTGTCCGACCGGTCCCCTCACCCTGCCCACGGCCCGCGCGTTCCGGTCGGCGCGGACCACGCCGCCTACGTCATCTACACCTCCGGCTCCACGGGGACGCCCAAGGGCGTGGTGGTCCGGCACGGTGCGCTGGCGATCCTGCTGACCGGCATGCAGAATCGCTTCACCCTGACGCCGGACGACCGGTTGCTGGCCTGCGCCACCGTCGCGTTCGACATCGCCGCGCTGGAACTCTTCCTGCCCCTGCTCGCCGGCGGCCGGGTGGTACTGGCCGGCAAGGACGACATCACCCAGCCGTCGGCACTGCTGGACCTGGTCGAACGGTCCGGCGTCACCGTCATGCAGGCCACCCCCGCGCTCTGGCAGAGCCTGGTCACCCACGCGCCGGCCTGTCTGACCGGGCTGCGGGTGATCTCCACAGGCGAGGCACTGCCCTTGGCGCTTGCCGAAACCCTGTGCCGGCACGCCGCCGAGGTCACCAACCTCTACGGCCCGACCGAGACCACCGTCTACGCCACCGCCGCCCGTCTGCTCCCCGGCCGCTCCGGCATGCCTCCCTCCGTCGGCAGCCCGGTCGCCGGCACCCGGATCCTCGTGCTGGACCAGGCGCTGCGCCCGGTACCGCCCGGCGCTGCCGGTGACCTCTGGATCGCCGGCGAGAGCCTGGCCCGCGGCTACCACGACAGGCCGGGCATGACCGCGGAGCGGTTCGTGGCCTGCCCGTTCGGGCCACCGGGCGCCCGTATGTACCGCAGCGGGGATCTCGCCCGCTGGACGGACACGGGTGAGGTGGAGTACCTCGGCCGGTCCGACCACCAGATCAAACTGCGCGGCTACCGGATCGAGCCCGCCGAGATCGAGCACATCCTGACCCGCCACCCCGCGGTCCGCCGGGCTGTCGTCACCGCCCGCGAGGACCGGCCGGGGGACCGCCGGCTGGTGGCGTACGTGGTCCCGGAGACCGGCGCCGAGCCGCCCACCACGGAGCTCCTGCGGGAGGCGGTCGGAGAGCGGTTGCCGGCCTATACGATCCCGGCCGCGTTCGTGACACTCACGGAACTGCCACTGACGCCCAACGGCAAGCTCGACCGTTCCGCCCTGCCCCGCCCGGAGATCGCCGGGGACGAGTACCGGGCTCCCCGTACACCCCGGGAAGAGACGCTGTGCGTGCTGTTCGCCGAGGTTCTGGGCGCCGAGCGGATCGGTCTCGACGACGATTTCTTCCTCCTGGGCGGCCATTCACTGATGGCCACCCGGCTGGTGGCCCGGGTACGCGCAGAAATGGGCGTGGAAATCCCGATGCGCATCCTCTTCACCGCCCCGACCGTGGCCGAACTGACCACCCGCTGGAACGAGATGTCGACCTCCACTCGAAAGCCGCTGCGGAGAATGACCGAAAGGTAGGAGAAACCATGACCCCCCTGTCGTACGCGCAGCGGCGAATGTGGTTCATCAACCGCTTCGAAGGCTCTTCCTCCACCTACAACATCCCGCTGCTCCTGCGCTGCCACGGCCCGCTCGACGCCGTCGCGCTGCGGGCGGCGTTTCGCGACGTGATGGTGCGCCACGAAGTCCTGCGCACGGTCTTCGCGGAAACCGACGGCCAGCCGTACCAGCGTGTTCTCGACCCTGCCGAGATCGACCTGCCCTGGCAGGACTGGGGCCGGGTGGCCCCCGAGCGGGTGTCCGGCGTGGTGGCGTCGGTGAGCGGCAGCTGGTTCGACTTGTCGACGGACGTACCGCTGCGCGGCTGCGTCCTCCAGAGTGGCGACGAGGAGTTCCTGGTTGTCCTGGTGATCCACCACATCGCGGGCGACGGCGGCTCGCTGGCCCCGCTGGCACGTGACGTGTCGACGGCCTACCGGGCCCGGGTGACCGGCACGGCACCGGACTGGCCCGAACTGCCTGTGCAGTATTCGGACTACGCGCTGTGGCAGCAGGAAATGCTGGGTGACGAAAAGGATCCGGACAGCGTCGTCTCGACGCAGAGTGCCTATTGGCGCGAGGAACTGGCCGGTGTGTCCAAGCCCCTTCCCTTGCCCCTGGACCGGCCCCGTCCCGAGGTGGCGAGTTTTCGCGGCGGATCGGTCCCGGTCGGGTTGTCCGCCGAGCTGCGCGCCGCCGCAGAGAAAATGGCGCAAACCAATGGTGTCACGACGGCGATCGTGCTCCAGGCCGCCTTGGTGGTATTGCTGCATCGGCTGGGAGGAGGCAAGGATGTGACCGTCGGCTCGCCGATCGCGGGCCGTACGGAGGAGGCGCTGAGTGAACTGGTGGGTTTCTTCGTCAATACCTGGACGCTGCGCGTGCAGGTGACCGCGGACCGGCCTTTCGAGTGGGTGCTTGAACAGGTACGGAAGAAGGCGCTTGCCGCCTACGACCACCAGGATGTGCCGTTCGAGCGGCTCGTGGAGCTGTTGCGGCCGGAGCGGTCGACCGCGCATCACCCCCTGTTCCAGGTGGTGCTGGCGTGGCAGAACAACACCCCACCGCACCTGGACCTGCCGGGTCTCACCGTGACGATGGAACCGCTGCCCACCGGCAGCGCCAAGTTCGACCTGTTCTTCAACCTGGCGCCGGACGACTCCACCGGCTCCGTCGTCGGTGAGATCGAGTACGCCACCGACCTCTTCGACCGCTCCACCGTGGAGGACATCGCGGCACGGTTCGTGGCCGTCGTCGAAGAGGTGGTGGCCGACCCGAGGACCACCGTCGGCGCAGCGGCCGAGGCCGGGGCCGGCCGGCCCGGCGACTTCCTCGACGCCGCCGAGCGCCACAGGATCCTCGTCGAGTGGAACGACACCGCCCACCCCGTCCACTGCCCGGGACCGGTCCATCTGCTCTTCGAGGAGCAGGCCGCACGGCGCCCGGACGCCACCGCCCTGCGCTGGGCCGACGGCACCATGACCTACGGCGAGCTGAACCGGTGGGCGAACCGCGTCGCCTGGGACCTCAAGGAACGCGGCGTCGGCCCGGAGACCGTCGTCGGCGTCGGAGTTCCCCGTGGGCCGGCCATGATCGCCGCCGTCCTCGGCGTGCTCAAGGCGGGCGGTGCCTATCTGCCGCTGGAGCCGGCGCTGCCCGCCGACCGCGTGGCCGGCATGCTTGCCGATGCCGGGTGCTCCCTCGTGCTGTCCACGCCGGACACCGAACGCTGGTCCCTGCCGGACGGCGTCCGGCTCGCCGAACTCGCCGACGCCCGGTCGCCCGGCGCCGACCACGATCCGGAACCGGCCGCGGGACCGGACAACACGGCGTACATCATCTTCACGTCCGGCAGCACCGGGAAGCCGAAGGGCGTCGCTGTCACCCACCGCCCGGTGCACAACCTGATCGACTGGTGTTACCGCACGTTCGCGTTCGGCCCCGACGACGTCGTCCTGTGTGTCACCTCGCTGGGCTTCGACCTCTCCGTCTTCGACATCTTCGGCCTGCTCGGCTGCGGCGGCGGCGTCTACCTCGCGGACGCTGTCCAGCAGCGGGATCCGCAGCTGCTCCTGGACGTCCTGCTCACGGAGCCGATCACCTTCTGGGACTCGGTGCCCACCACCCTCAACCAGGTCGCATCCCTGCTCACGGAGGACGGCGGGTACGAGGGCACCGGCGACCTGCGCCTGGTGTTCCTCTCCGGTGACTACACCCCGCTGTCGCTGCCCGACGAGGTCCGCCGGGTGTTCACCGGCGCGGAGATCGTCAGCCTCGGCGGCGCCACCGAGGCGACGGTGTGGTCCAACTACTTCCGGGTCCGGGAGATCGACCCGTCCTGGCGCAGCATCCCCTACGGCCGTCCCATCGACAACGCCCGCTACTACGTGCTCGACGAGAACATGGAGCCGTGCCCCGTCGGCGTCGAGGGCGACCTGTACATCGGCGGGGACTGTCTCTGCGTCGGCTATGTCAACCGGCCGGACCTGACCGCGGAACGATTCGTCCGTGACCCGTTCAGCGCACGTGAGGGCGACAGGCTGTACCGCACCGGCGACCGCGCCAGCTTCTTCCCGGACGGCAACATCTGCTTCCTCGGCCGCGCCGACAACCAGGTCAAACTGCGCGGGTTCCGCGTCGAGCCCGGCGAGATCGAGCACGCCCTGGTCCGGCACCCGGCCGTCCGCCAGGCCATCGTCACCGCCCGCGAGGACCAGCCCGGCGATCTGCGCCTGGTCGCCTATGTCGTCCCCGACACCGGAGCCCTCCCGCCCGACGGCGGCACCGACGACCAGGTGGAGGAATGGCAGGAGGTCTACGACCAGACCTACTCCGACGACGGCGGACACGGATTCGGTGAGGACTTCACGGGCTGGAACGACTCCTCCACCGGTGAGCCGATCCCGCTCGACGAGATGCGGGCCTGGCGCGACGCCGCCGTGGAAGGCGTCCTGCGATGGTCGCCCGAGCGCGTCCTCGAACTGGGCGTCGGCACCGGGCTCCTGCTCGCGCACCTCGCCGGCCGGGTGGAGGAGTACTGGGCCACCGACCTCTCCCGGGCCGTGATCGACCGGCTCGGCGAGCAGGTGACCCGGGCCGGCCTGGCCGACCGGGTCCGGTTGCACCACCAGGCCGCCGACGATCTCACCGGACTGCCCCGTGGCGCATTCGACACCGTGCTGCTCAACTCGGTCGTGCAGTACTTCCCTGACGACCGCTACCTCGCCCGGGTCCTGGACGGCGCCTGGGAACTGCTCGCGCCCGGCGGCCGGATCGTCCTCGGCGACGTCCGGCGGGTCGCCTCCCTGCCCACGCTCCAGACGGGCGTCCAGCGGGCGAAGCACCCTGATGCGGCACCGGCCGTCCTGCGCACCACGGTCGAACAGGCCGTCCTGCTGGAGAATGAGCTGGTGGTCGACCCCGAGTGGTTCCTGAGCTGGGCTCACCGGGCCGGGGGGGCCGGAGCCGACATCCGCACCAAGGACGGCGTCCACCACAACGAGCTGACCCGGCACCGCTACGAGGTCGTGCTGCACAAGCCGGGCACGGAACCGGCGGACGCCCCGCGACGGCTCGACGGCGTCCCCACCCTGGCCTGGGAAGGCGACCTGGGCCGGCTCGCCGACCGCATAGGCGACCGGCCGGAGCCGGCGGTGCGGATCACCGGAATCCCGAACGCCCGCCTCACCGATGAGGCCGCAGCGGCCCGCGCTTTCGGCCTCGACGGCTCCGCCGCGCCCGAGCTGCCGCCGCTCGACCCCGCCGAGATCCGTGCCTGGGCCGCCCGGCACGGCTGGGACGCGGTGCCGACCTGGTCGGCCGAAGCCGTCGACCTGCTCGACGTCGTCGTGCTGCGCGACAGCCCGGCGGCCGGCACCCTCCTCACCGGCACATACCTGCCGGCCACCGACGGACGCACCCCGGCGAACGACCCCGCGGCCGCCGCCGCCGTCACGGCACTGCTGCCCGCCCTGCGCGGGTATCTGCGGGAGACTCTGCCCGAGTACATGATCCCGGCCGCCATCGTGCCCATCGCCGCCGTGCCGCTGACCGACAACGGCAAGCCCGACCGGCGGGCTCTGCCCACGCCCGACTACACGGCCGGTGGCGGCCGGGCCCCCGCCACACCGGAGGAGGAGTCGCTGTGCGCGCTGTTCGCCGCGGTCCTCGGTCTCGACCGGGTCGGCGTGGACGACAACTTCTTCTCCATCGGCGGCCACTCGCTCCTGGCCACCCGGCTGGTCAGCCGCATCCGGGCCGAGCACGGTGTGGAGATCCCCATCCGGGCCGTCTTCCAGTCGCCCACCGTCGCCGAACTCGCGGCCCACCTGACCACCCTGAACCACCTCCGCGCGCCGCTGCGACCCCAGGCGCGGCCCGAGCGGCTGCCCCTGTCCTACGCCCAGCAGCGGCTGTGGTTCATCCACCGCTTCGAGGGGCCCTCGGCGACCTACAACGTCGCGCTGGCCCTGCGGATGCGCGGCGCGCTCGACGCGGCCGCCCTGCGCCGCGCCGTGCACGACGTCGTCGAGCGGCACGAATCCCTGCGCACCGTCTTCGGCGAGGCGGACGGACAGCCGTACCAGCGGATCCTGCCGCCGACCGCGGTCGAGGTCCCCTGGGAGGAGCACGAGATCACCGAGGCCGAGCTGCCCGGCGTCCTGCGCGAGGCGGCGCGCCGTCCGTTCGACCTGGCGGCCGAGATCCCCTTCCGCTCCTGGCTGCTGCGGACGGGCGAACGCGAGGCGGTGTTCCTCATCGGCGCACACCACATCGTCGCCGACGGCTGGTCCGCCCTCCCGCTCGCCGAGGATCTCGCCACCGCCTACGAGGCCCGCAGCGCGGGCCGGGCGCCGCAGTGGGAACCGCTTGCCGTGCAGTACGCCGACTACACCCTCTGGCAGCGGGAACTGCTGGGCGACAGCGAGAACCCGGGCAGCCTCTACCGGCGGCAGCTGGATTACTGGACGACCCAGCTGGCTGGCCTGCCCGAGACCGTCACGCCCCCCACCGACCGGCCCCGGCCCGCCGTCGCGTCGTACGCGGGCGATCTGGTGCCGCTCGCACTCGACCCCCAGCTGACCGACGCTGTGCGCCGGATGGCCCGGGAGCGCGGCGCCACGGTGTCGATGGTGCTCCAGGCGGCCCTGGCCGCGCTGCTCACCAGGCTCGGCGCGGGCACGGACGTGCCGATCGGTTCGCCCATCGCCGGACGCACCGACGAGGCGCTCAACCGGCTGGTCGGCTTCTTCGTCAACACGTGGGTGCTGCGCGCGGACACCTCCGACGACCCCTCCTTCGCCGAGCTCGTCGACCGGGTCCGCGAGAGCAGCCTCGCCGCCTACGACCACCAGGACATCCCGTTCGAGCACCTGGTCGAGGTGCTCAACCCGGTCCGCTCGCCCGCCCACCACCCGCTCTTCCAGGTGTGCCTGGCCCTGCAGAACAACACGCGGCCGGAGTTCCACCTGTCCGGCCTCACCGTGACCGAGGAGCCGTTCTCCCTGGGCACCGCGCGCTTCGACCTGTTCATCAGCGTCACCGAACGGGACGAGGAAGACGCGCCGGCCCGCATCGAGGGCTTCGCGGAGTACGCCACCGACCTCTTCGAGGTGGAGACGGTCAGGACGCTCCTCGACCGGTGGCTGCACTTCCTGCGCCAGGTGGTCGCGGCGCCCGACACACCCATCGGATCCGTCGGTGTTCTGACCGAGCACGAGCGCGCGGCGTTGAGCGCCTGGTCCGGCCCGGCCCGGGGCGCCGGGCTCGAGGCCGGCACCCTTCCCGAGCGGTTCGCCGCCGCCGTCGCCGCGACCCCGGACGCGACCGCGCTGGTCTCCGCCGACTCCTCGCGCACCTGGACCTACGCCGAACTGGACCGCTGGGCCAACCGCCTCGCGCACCACTTCGTGGCCCGCGGCGCCCGCCCGGGCGACCGCGTCGCCCTCGTGATGGAACGCTCGCCGCTGCTGGTCGCCGCCATCCTCGGTGTCCTCAAGGCCGGTGCCGTCTACGCGCCCGTCGACCCGACCCACCCGCCCGAGCGCATCGACTTCCTGCTCGCGGACCTCGACGCGGCGGTCACCGTGGACGGGGGGCTCGCCGAGGCGGACCTCGACGGGCTGCCCGACTCGCCGCCCGAGGTGGAAGGCGTCGGCGAGCACGCCGTCGCCTACGTGATGTACACCTCGGGTTCCACCGGCCGCCCCAAGGGCGTGGAGGTGACCCACCGCAACGTCGTCGACCTCGCGCTCGACAGCTGCTTCCGCACCGGCGCCCATCGCCGCGTCCTCTTCCACTCGCCGCACACCTTCGACGCGTCGACGTACGAGATGTGGGTGCCGCTGCTCGGCGGCGGCACGACCGTGGTGGCCCGCGCCGGTCGGCCGGACACCGCGGAACTCGCCCGGGTGATCACCGAGCGGGAGGTGACGGCGCTCTGGCTGACCGCCGGACTGTTCGCCGTGATGGCCGAACAGCACGTCGAGTGCTTCGGCGCCGTCCAGGAGGTGTGGGCCGGCGGGGACGTCCTGTCGCCGACCGCCGTCCGCACGGTCCTCGACGCCTGCCCCGGTGTCACCGTGGTCAACGGTTACGGCCCGACCGAGACCACCACGTTCGCCTCCCGGCACCGGATGGCCTCGGCGGCGCAGTGCACCGACCCGCTGCCCATCGGCGCCCCGATGGACGGCAGCCGGCTCCTCGTCCTGGACGACCGGCTGCGGCCGGTGCCACCCGGCGTGGTGGGTGAGCTGTACATCGGCGGTGACGGCGTGGCGCGCGGTTACGCGGGCCGCCCGGGCCTGACCGCCGCCCGGTTCGTGCCCGACCCGTCCGCGCAGCCCGGAGCGCGTGTGTACCGCACGGGCGACCTGGTGCGCTGGGACGCCGACGGCCGTCTTCACTACGTCAGCCGCAGCGACGACCAGCTCAAGCTGCGCGGCTTCCGCGTCGAGCCGGGCGAGCTGGAGGCGGTGCTGCGCGAGCAGGACGGCGTGGCGAACGCGGTGGTCGCCGTGCGCCGGGACCGGCTCGGCGAACGCCGCATGGTCGCCTACGTGGTGCCCGACAGCACCGCTTCCACCGGCCGAGACGCCGCCGAACAGGTCAGCGAGTGGCGCGAGATCTACGACACCATGTACGGCGGGACCGAGGTCGCCACCGACACGGTCGGCGAGGACTTCACCGGCTGGAACAGCTCCTACACCGGCCGCCCCGTCCCGCTGGCGGAGATGCGGTCCTGGCGCGAGGCGATGCTGCGGCGGGTGCGGTCCCTGCGCCCGCGCCGGGTGCTGGAGATCGGTGTCGGCTCCGGTCTGCTGCTCGGCCCGCTCGCACCGGAGGCCGAGGAGTACTGGGGCACCGACTTCTCGGCGCCCGTCATCGAGCGGCTGCGCGCCCAGACCGGCGCCGACCGGCGGCTGTCGGGCAAGGTGACCCTGCGCTGCCAGGCCGCCGACGACGCCGACGGCCTGCCCGCCGGGTACTTCGACACGGTGATCTTCAACTCGGTCGTGCAGTACTTCCCGGACGCCGACTACCTCACCCGGGTGCTCGATCTCGCGATGGACCGGCTCGCACCCGGCGGACGCGTCGTGCTCGGCGACGTCCGCAACCACCGCACCCTGCGCACGTTCGCCGCGGCGGTGCACCGCTGCCGACAGCCCGCGGACGGCCCGGCCGCCGTGCAGGCCGCCGTCGAACGCGCGGTGCTCGCCGAGAAGGAACTCGTCGTCGACCCCGGCTTCTTCACCCGCTGGGCCGAGGCCCGCCCGGACGCCGTCGCGGCCGACATCCGCCTCAAGCAGGGCACCCACCACAACGAGCTGACCCGCCACCGCTACGAGGTCGTGCTGCACAAGGCACCGGCGAAGCCACTGGACCTCGGCGACCTGCCGGAGGCGGCCTGGGGGTCGGAGGTGCTCGAGCTGGCCGACCTGGATACCGCGCTCGCCCGGCACGGCGGCCGGCTCCGTCTCACCGGAGTTCCCAACGCCCGCCTGGCGGGCGAGGCCGCCGAATGGGGCGCTCCCGCCGAACTGGGTGGCACCCTCGACCCGGCCGAACTGGAGCTCTGGGGCGCCCGGCGCGGGCTCGCGGTGTACTGCACATGGTCGGCGCAGACGGGTGACCGCTTCGAGGCGGCCGTCGTGCCCGAGGTGGACGCGGTCTGCTGCGACGGCCTGTACCGGCCCGCCGGCGCCCCCTCGGCCCGGCTGGCGAACGTCCCCGCGGTGTCCCGCCGCGCATCCCGGCTGCCCTCCCTGCTGCGCGAGCGGCTCTCCGGCCGGCTGCCGGAGTTCATGATGCCCGCCGAGATCATCGTCCTCGACCGGCTGCCGCTCACCGAGAACGGCAAGGTGGACCGGGCCGCGCTCCCCGAGCCGGACCCGGTCGGCGGGGAGCACCGGGCCCCGCGCACCCCGCGCGAGGAGGAGCTCGCCGCGCTCTTCGCCGAGGTGCTGGGCCTGGACCGGATCGGCATCGACGACGACTTCTTCGCCTGTGGCGGCCACTCCCTGCGGCTGACGCGCCTGGTGTGGCGGATCCACGAGAAGCTGGGCGTGGAGGTCCCGATCCGCACGGTGTTCCAGTATCCGACCGTCGCCGAACTGGCGGCACAGCTGACCACCGACACCGACGCCGACTTCGAGGACCCGTTCGCCGTCCTGCTGCCGATCCGCACAGAGGGGTGGAAGCCGCCGCTGTGGTGGCTGCACCCGGGCGGCGGGCTGAGCTGGCCCTATCTCGGCTTCGCCCGCCACCTCGACCCGGCCTGGCCGCTGTACGGCATCCAGGCACGCGGCTTCGACGGGACCACCGAGCCGGCCGGCTCCGTCGAGGAGATGGTCGAGGACTACCTCGGGCAGGTGCTCCAGGTCCAGCCGAGCGGCCCCTACCACCTGCTGGGCTGGTCCTTCGGCGGCACCCTCGCGCACGCCATGGCGGCCGAACTCCAGCGTCGCGGACACGAGGTGGCGCTCCTGGCGCTGCTGGACGCCGCGCCCTCCAGCCACTTCGCCGACCTGGAGGCGCTGGACGAGTCCATGGTCCGCCGCTACCTCGCCAACTACATGGGACACCTGGCAGGGATGGAGGAGTACCCCTCGCTCGTCACCACCGCCTCCTCGATCTTCATCGGACAGATGGAGCAGATGCGGCGGTTCACCTCACCGCGGTACCGCGGTGACGTCGTCTTCTTCAACGCACTCCTCGACCCGGAGACCCACGACAAGCGGCAACTGGACGAGGACCTGGACGTGCTCTGGCAGGAACACGTCGACGGACGTGTGCAGCGCGTCGACATCGCTTGCGCCCACAACGAGATGTACTGGCCGAGGAACGCCGCTGAGATCAGCCGCACCCTCAACCGGATCCTGCGGTCAGCGCAGTGACCCTGTTCGCACCCGCAGGTGCCGAAACCAGATCGGAGGCAAAAGGTGAGCACCAACCCGTTCGACGACGAGAACGGCCGATTTCATGTGCTGGTCAACGACGAGGACCAGCACTCCCTGTGGCCGGCCTTCGCCGAGGTACCCGCCGGCTGGCACAGCGTCTTCGGTCCCGCCGGAAGGGCGGAGAGCATCGCCTACGTGGAGGAGCACTGGACCGACATGCGGCCGCGAAGCCTCCGCGAGGCGATGAACGGCTAGCTCAGTGCTCTGAGACGCGGCACCGGGGCGCCGGCCCAGGGAAACACGGTGCCGCGCTGCGGGACGAGGCCGTGGCACCGGACCACACCACCACGGCCTGCGGCCCGTTACGCCCGGCCTGCCGACGGGGGAGCATCGTCGGCCGGCGATGTCAGTGACCTACGTTTGCGTCGAACGGGGAGGCACACGCTGTGCGATGCACCACGCGCGATGTCATGTTCGTCCGATGGCCGGCACAAACGGACCTTCGGAACCGATGTAGGAGGGACGGAGTGCCCCGTCTCCTCGTGGTGGAGGCGGGTGCCCGCCCGCCGGTCTGCAACGACCCCTTCGAGGACTGGGTCCGGGCGCCCATCTCCCGGGACGATCTCGACGCCCGGGTCAGGGCCCTCCAGAACCGGCTCGACAGCCGACAGATACCGACCCTCGACTCCGCCGGAACACTCACCTTCGGTTCGCACTCCATCACCGTCTCCAGCGTCCAGACCGAACTGATGGAGCTGCTCATCGAGCACTTCGGGGAGGTGGTGTACAGACACGAACTCTCACAACGGCTCGCGGAACGCGTGCAGAGGCCGACGAGGAACTCGCTCGACCTCCACATCATGCGGCTGCGCCGCCGTCTGACACCGACCGACCTGGTGATCCGCACCGCCTGGGGCCGCGGCTACGCCCTGGACATCGAATCACGCTAGGCGGCTGCCCCGGCACGGCGGTGACACACGTGCGGGACGCACGATCACGTGAGGGCCTCCTGGGCCCGGTGTGGACCGCGCCATCCACGCCCGGGCGCAGGAGGCCCTCATCCATGAGTACTCGTCGGCGGCCGGAAGGCTACGAGTGGTGCACCTTCCCGCGCAGGCGGCGAAGTTCGGGGAAGGGCCGGGTGACGCGGCGGGCGAGGAAGTCGACACCGCTCGAGCCGCCGGTCCCGTCCTGCTCCCCGATCATCTTCGACACCAGCGCCAGGTGCGCCACCTTCCAGTGCCAGTAGCCGTTGCCCAGGTCCACCAGCGCTTCGGCGAGGCGGTGCAGCACGCCGCACTCCACGCCGCGCCGGAGGACGTCGGGCACGGACTGCCCGTGGTACTCGGCCGCCGCCGCGAACGCCTCGTAGAGGCTGCCCTGATGATGGCTGTTGCCGAGGAGCACCGTCAGCCGCCGGAACTGAGCGGACTGCGCGCCGCTCGCCGTGTCCAGGTAGGTCCGGAACTCGGCGAAGTAGCGCAGTGGCAGTTTCTCCAGCACCGCCAACTGCTGCTGGAGGACCCGTATCAACTCACCGGACCGCTGCAGGAACTCCAGCCCCAGCTCCAGGTCGTGCGGATCGCAGGGCGGCAGGAGCGCCTCGGCAGCGGCGTCCAGATCAGCCCCGAGCTGCTTGAGCCACAGCTCGCAGGACTGGTGGGTGATGATGAAGAACTGTTCGGCCAGGACGACCGCGCGGCCGGCTGTGTTCGGGGCCTTCGGCTCTTGGAGCGAGAGCAGGGTCTCCATGTGGAGATAGTCCCCATACGTCAAGGTACTCAGGACGCCGCCTCCTCGTCATAGGTGGTCTACCGGCCGCAGCCGGACGATCCGGCGCGTCCAACGACCCATGTTCCTGAGCTTGGCACGGGAAGGAAGTGCCTGATCAGCATTCTTTCGTCTCTCATTCACGACGAAAGACCTGCGCAAGAGCTGCCCGGCGTGGGCGCCGCCGATGTGACGATTTCGGCATGACCACCCCGACCGAGCTGGACCTGACCGACGCGACCGCCTTCGTACGACACGACGCCTACGCGTTCTGGCGCGATGTGCGCGAGCACCGGCCCGTGTACTGGCACGAGGGAGATCCCGGTTTCTGGGTCGTCGCCCGCCACGCCGACGTGCTGTCCTGCTACGCCGACGTGCGCTCCCTGAGTTCCGCTCGCGGGACCGTACTGGACGTCCTGCTGAGCGGCGGTGACTCGGCGGGCGGCAAGATGCTCGCGGTCACCGACCGGCCCCGCCACCGCGAGCTGCGCAACCTGATGCTGCGCGCCTTCTCCCCGCGCGTCCTCGGCGCGGTGGAGGAGAGGGTGTGGGAACGGACGTCACGGCTCATCAGGACCGTCGCCCGGCAGGGTGAGTTCGACTTCGCGGCGGAGGTCGCCGAGCACATCCCGATGAACACGATCTGCGATCTGCTCTCCATTCCGGAGGCGGACCGCGAGAAGCTGCTGCGCTGGAACAAGCTGGCCCTCTCCTCGGAAGACGCCGAGTCCGACCGGTTGGACTCCCTGGAGGCCCGCAACGAGATCATCGGCTACTTCATGGACCTCGCCCGGCACCGCCGCGGCGACCCGGGCGACGACGTGATCAGCATGATCGCCACAGCGGAGGCGGGAGGCCGCCCGCTGACGCTGGAGGAAGCCGCGCTCAACTGCTACAGCCTCGTGCTCGGCGGTGACGAGTCCTCCCGCGTCTCCGCGATCTGCGCGGTGAAGACGTTCGCCGAGCACCCCGCCCAGTGGCGGGCGCTGCGCGAGGGGACGGCCGCGGTCGACACGGCGGTCGAGGAGGTGCTGCGCTGGGCCACGCCGGCCAGGCACTTCGCCCGCACCGCGACCCGCGACATGCTGATAGGCGGCCGGCAGGTGCGCGCGGGCGACATCGTGACGCTGTGGAACATCTCCGCCAACAACGACGAGGAGGTCTTCGACCAGCCGCGCCGGTTCGACCCGGCCCGCTCGCCCAACAAGCACCTCTCCTTCGGCCACGGCCCGCACTTCTGCGTCGGCGCGTTCCTCGGCCGGGCGGAGCTGCGCGCACTGCTGAGCGCGCTCACCGAGTCGGTCGCCGAGATCGAGGTGTGCGGCGAGCCCGCCCCGGTCTACTCCAACTTCCTGAACGGCTACGCCAGTCTGCCGGTCGCCTTCCGCTGACGGCCGTCAGCCGGGCAGCCGGGCAGCCGGCTCTCGACGGCCGCGGCCAGCTCGCCGATCGTCGCCGCCTCCAGCACGGTCCGGATCGACGGCGCGACCCCGAACCGCTCCCGGAGCCGGGCGACCAGCCTGGTCGCCTGCACGGAGTGCCCGCCGAGCTGGAAGAAGTTGTCGGCGACCGTCGCCTCCGCGATCCCGAGGACGTCCCGCACGATCGCGCAGACCACGGCCGCCCGGTCGTCCGCCTCGACGGCCTCCGGCGCCCGCCCGCCGTCCGGGAGTCCCGGTACGCCCGCGTCCGGCTGCGGCAGGGCCCCCCGGTCGATCTTGCCGTTGGCCAGCGTCGGGAACCGCTCCAGCAGCGTGACCCGTGCGGGCACCATGTGGGCGGGCAACGACTCGGCGACATGGGCGCGCAGATCGGCCGGCTCCACCGGCCCCGTGGTGGTGACGTAGCCGACGACATGCGCGTCGGCCAGCTCGCCCCGGACCACGGCGACGGCGACGTCCACCGCCGGATGGGCGGCGAGCCGGGCCTCGATCTCACCGAGTTCGACCCGGAAACCGCGCAGCTTCACCTGGCCGTCGGCGCGGCCCGCGAAGAACAGCTCGCCGTCCGGCCCCCTGCGGCCCCGGTCGCCCGTGCGGTACATCCGGGTACCGGGCGGCCCGAACGGGTCGGCCACGAACTTCACCGCGGTCGCCGGGTACCGGTCGAGGTAGCCGCGCGCCAGCCCGGTGCCCGCGATGTACAGCTCACCCTCCGTGCCGGGCGGCACCGGGCGCAGCCGCTCGTCGAGCACGTGCACCTCCTTGCTGGACCACGGCGTGCCGATCCCGATGTCACCGGCGTCGCGCACCGGTCCGGCGATCGTCGCCCCGACGGTCACCTCCGTCGGGCCGTAGCCGTTGAACATCCGCCGTGCCCGGGACCACTTGCGCACCAGGGTCGGCGTACAGCTGTCCCCCGTGGACGTGATCATCCCGCCGGGCAGTACGTCCTCGGCGTCGGTCTCGCTGAGCGCCACGGGGGGCAGTGTGGCGTGGGTGATGTCGTACTTGAGCAAGGTGTTCCACAGCGGATGGCCCGGCAGCAGGTCCTCGGCGGGCACCGTCACGAGGGCCGCCCCGGACAGCAGCGCCAGGCACACGTCCCAGAAGGCGGCGTCGAAACTGATGGAGGCCCACTGGAGCACGCGGTCGCCCGGCCCCGCCCGCAGGAAGGCTGCTTGGGTGGCGGCCATGTCGCGGACCCCGCTGTGCGGCACCGCGACACCCTTGGGCGTTCCGGTCGACCCCGAGGTGTAGATGACGTACATCAGGTGATCGGGGCGCAGGACGGAGCGGCGCTCGTCCCGGGAGACGTCGTGCCCCGGCCCGGCCGCGCACGCGGCACGGAACGCCGGGTCGTCGAGGACGAGTTCCTCCGGGCCCGCGTCGAGCGGCGCCACCGAGGAGGACCGCAGCAGCAGCACCGGACGCGCGTCGGACACCATGAACGCCAGGCGTTCCGCCGGATACTCCGGGTCGAGCGGGAGGTAGGCGCCGCCGGCCTTGAGCACCGCCATGATCGCCACGATCAGTTCCCGCGACTTGGGCATCGCGACCGCGACGAGCGAGTCGGGACCGACACCGTGCGCGATGAGCCTGCGGGCGAGCCGGTTGATCCGGGTGTTCAGCTCCGCGTACCCGAGGGTGCCCTCCGCGTCGATGAGCGCGGGCTCCGTGCCCCGTCGGGCGACGATTGACTCGAACAGTTCAGGAACCGTGTTCAAGTGCGGTCAGCTCCTTCGGGAGGCTCCCTGATCGACGGCGAATCTAATCCCCGGCGCCCAGGGAGCCCGCGAATCCTTCCCGTCTCTGTCAGAGCGCGCTCCCGGCACCGGCCAGGGCGCGCAGGAGGTCCCCCGACCCGGTGACGGCGGCGCCGTCACGGACGTGCAGGACCGCGTCGGCGGTGTCCCAGAGGCCCTGGTCGAGCGGGAAGTAGCCCTGCTGCGGGGTGGTGTCCGTCCGGGTCCGGGCGGCGGTGACCGTGCCGGTGGAGGCCAGGGCCCAATCGGTCACGCGGTCCTGCAGAACGCTCTCGTAGGTGCCCGGCTCGGGGTCGCCCAGCCCGATGGCCTCGCTGCGGCCCAGGCTGCCGGCGACGAAGACGTACTGCTCGCCCAGCAGCGGTGCCACGATGGTGCCTGCCCCGGGCCAGTCGACCCGCAGGTCTCCCATGCTCCAGCTGCTCGGGGTCCGCTGGAGGTGCACGTTGTGGGCGAAGACCAGCGTCGCGCCCCGGCGGCCCTCGATGCTGCGGATGTCGAGCAGGTTCTGCGCCATGAGCGCGTCCCGGGTGGAGAACAGCCGGGACAGCCGGGCGTTGTTCTCCATGCGCTGGGCCGCCTGCCGGTGGTAGCGCAGCAGACCGAGGCCGGCGGTGAGGTGGATCCTGGCCCGGAGCCACTCCGCGCGCGAGGTCTGCGCGATCCGGTCGGCGGCGTTGGCGTGGAGCAGGGTGAGCATGTCGTCGGCGAGGGACCGCAGCCGCTCGGCCTCGGGCGTGGCGCCGACCGACATGGCCGGGTCCATCACCGCCTCCGTACGGCTCCACCGCTCGTCCGCGCCGGACAGCCCGGTCAGGTCGAGGTCGAGCCCCAGGTAGTCACGGGCCTGCTCCAGACAGCGCCGCGGGCTGGGGGCGCTGGTGGTCTCCGTCGGGAGGTCGAAGCCGTGGAAGGTCAGCCGCTCCTCCGGCGGCAGGCCCGCGTTGTGGTCGCGCATCCAGGCGACGAGGCACCGGTTGGTCTCCAGGTCGCCGAAGCCGTGGGAGAAACCCTCCCGCGCCACCTCGTCGAGATCGCCGTCGCCGCCCTTGACGAAGTCGTCGACGCGCAGCGCGGCCACGCGGTCGGTCTCCAGGGCGATCGAGCGGAAACCGAGGCGGGCCAGCCGGGCGAACAGCTCGTTGCGTACCCACCCGAAGGCGGGTTCCCGGTGGGTGGGCTCGCCGAGCGCCAGTACGGCGCACGAGGCCACGGGAAGGCCGTGGAAGTCCTTTCTCATGTCTGTCAATCGAATCATTGAAAGACTCGTTGAGGCTTACGGCGGTGCCGTCGGCGCCGCGACTGGATCCGCCGGACCGGGAGGTCTCAAACCGTCGATGGGGATCCCGGCGCGGGAGCGGGTTCCCCGGCGGCCGGCGGTCCGGCCGGGGCGATGTCCAGGAGGGTCACGTACCCGCCGAGACGGGCCGCCGCGTCGAGCATGGCCACGCCACGGGCCGTGAGCCGTCGCCGCCAGTCGTCGAGGGCGGCGGACAGCGCCTCGGTGCCGCCGGCCGTGCGGATCTGCCGGACCACCGTGCGGATGTGCTCCAGCGGGTAGCCCCCGCGCCGCAGCAGATGGGTCAGTTCGGCGTCGCGCACGTCCGTGACGCCGAACGAACGGCGGCCGGTGACCGGCTCCCGGGCGGGGGTGAGGATGCCCACCGCCTCCCAGTTCCTCAGGGTCGCCGCGGTCACCCCCAGGCGGCGCGCGAGTTCGCCGATGCTGAGCGGCTCGCCGCCGGCGGAGGAGGTGTGCTCGGTGAGGGCCGGCCCACGGGTGAGGTGCTCCACCGCCCGCCCGACCGCGTCCAGCGTGCTCCGGTCGCGCAGCAGCTGGGCGTGGCCGCGGTCGACGGCGGTCAGCGCGGCGTCGAGGTCGCCGGTGTTGAGCGACCGCATGATCTCGCCGCCCGTGGCGTATCCGTATGCCCGGACGAGCGCCAGATAGGCGCGCAGGGCCGCCGCGTGGACCTCGGTGTAGGTGCGGTAGCCGGACGCGGTTCGCCGGGCGAGCGGGATGAACCCGTCCCGTTCGTAATTGCGGACCGCCTGGGTGGAAATGCCGTGCTCACGGGCCAGGTCGTATGGACGCAGGTACTTCACGGTTTGAGACTCTATCCAGGAAAATCCGTGTTGCTTCACCAAAACTCTCAACCGACTTTGCAGGTATACGCTTGAGCCTATGAACCGGGACGTTCAGGAACTCGTCACCACGTCGCTTGACGAAGGCGTGCCGCGTCCGACAAACGGGAGGGACACCATGACGGCCGGCACGGAGACGGACACCCAGCCCGCTGCGCTGTGTGCCGCCGACAGCCATGACATGATCCGTGTCCACGGAGCACGTGAGAACAACCTCAAGAACGTGCACGTGGAGATCCCCAAACGACGCCTGACCCTGTTCACCGGAGTCTCCGGCTCGGGCAAGAGCTCCCTGGTGTTCGACACGATCGCCGCGGAGTCGCAACGGCTGATCAACGAGACGTACAGCGCCTTCATCCAGGGCTTCATGCCCACCCTGGCGCGGCCCGAGGTCGACCTGCTCGACGGGTTGACCACCGCGATCCTGGTCGACCAGCAGCCGATGGGCACCAGCCTGCGCTCCACGGTCGGCACCGCCACCGACGCGGGCACCCTGCTGCGCATCCTCTTCAGCCGGCTCGCCAAGCCGTACATCGGCTCGCAGAAGGCGTTCGCCTTCAACGTCGCCTCGGCCGACGCGTCGGGCGTCCTCGTGGTGAACGGCAAGAAGATCGAGAAGGGCTTCAGCGTCGTCGGCGGCATGTGCCTGCGGTGCGAGGGCATGGGCACCGTCTCGGACATCGATCCCGCCCAGCTGTTCGACGACTCCAAGTCGCTCGCGGACGGCGCGATCACGGTCCCCGGCTGGAAACCCGACGGCTGGGTGGTGCAGTCGTTCACCGAGTCGGGCTTCCTCGACCCGCACAAGCCGATCCGCGACTACACCGAGCAGGAGCGGCACGACCTCCTGCACCGGGACCCGGTCAAGGTCAAAATCAAGGGCGTCAACACCACCTACGAGGGCCTCCTCGCGCGGGTGCGTAAGTCGTTCCTGTCCAAGGACAAGGAGACGCTCCAGCCGCACATCCGTGCCTTCGTGGAACGGGCGGTGGCGTTCTCCGCCTGCCCCGAGTGCCACGGCACCCGGCTCAGCGAGACCGCCCGGTCCGCGAAGATCGACGGCATCAGCATCGCCGACGCCTGCGCCATGCAGATCAGCGACCTCGCGGCCTGGGTCCGCGGTCTGACCGACCCGTCGGTCAGGACGCTGTGCACGGTGCTCGGCCAGACCCTCGACTCGTTCGTCCAGATCGGTCTGGGCTACCTCTCGCTCGACCGGTCCTCGGGCACGCTCTCGGGCGGTGAGGCCCAGCGCGTCAAGATGGTCCGCCACCTGGGCTCCGCGCTCACCGACGTCACCTACGTCTTCGACGAGCCCACCGTCGGCCTGCATCCGCACGACATCCAGCGGATGAACGACCTGCTGCTGCGCCTGCGAGACAAGGGCAACACCGTGCTGGTCGTGGAGCACAAGCCGGAGACGATCGTGATCGCCGACCACGTCGTCGACCTGGGACCGCTCGCCGGCACCAAGGGCGGCGAGGTGGTCTTCGAGGGCACGGTCGAGGGCCTGCGAGCCGCAGGCACCGTCACTGGACGGCACTTGGACGACCGGGCCTCCCTGAAGCCGACCGTGCGTGAGCGGTCCGGTGTGCTGGAGGTGCGCGGCGCCGACGCCCACAACCTGCGTGACATCGACGTGGACATCCCGCTCGGCGTGCTCACCGTGGTCACCGGAGTCGCGGGCTCCGGCAAGAGCTCCCTGATCCACGGTTCGGTGGCGGGCCGCGACGGCGTCGTCACGGTGGACCAGTCGCCCATCAAGGGCTCCCGGCGCAGCAACCCGGCCACCTACACGGGCATGCTCGAACCGATCCGCAAGACGTTCGCCAAGGCCAACGGGGTCAAGCCCGCCCTGTTCAGCCCCAACTCCGAGGGCGCCTGCCCCACCTGCAAGGGCGCCGGGGTCATCTACACCGACCTGGCGATCATGGCCGGTGTCGCCACCACCTGTGAGGACTGCGAGGGCAAGCGGTTCCAGTCCTCGGTGCTCCAGTACCGGCTCGGCGGCCGGGACATCAGCGAGGTGTTCGCGATGCCGGTGGCCGAGGCCGCCGAGTTCTTCCGCAGCGGTGAGGCACGGACACCGGCCGCGTGCACCGTCCTCGACCGGCTCGCCGAGGTCGGTCTGGGCTACCTCAGCCTCGGCCAGCCGCTCACCACCCTCTCCGGCGGCGAGCGGCAGCGGCTGAAGCTCGCGGGCCACATGGGCGGGGCGGGCAGCGTCTACATCCTCGACGAGCCGACCAGCGGCCTGCACCTCGCCGACGTCGAGCAACTGCTCGCCCTGCTCGACCGGTTGGTGGACGCCGGCAAGACGGTCATCGTCGTGGAGCACCACCAGGCGGTCATGGCGCACGCCGACTGGATCATCGACCTCGGTCCCGGCGCCGGACACGACGGCGGCCGGATCGTCTTCGAGGGCACGCCCGCCGATCTCGTCGCCGCCCGCTCCACCCTCACCGGCGAGCACCTCGCCCAGTACGTCGGCGTCTGACCCGACGCGGCCATGCGCCTGCCCCCGCCCGGTGACTCGGGGCGGGGGCGTCGACCGCGGCCGGCTCGTGCCCGGGCGGAAAGCCGGCATCGCCCGTGCCGCGCAGGCGCACGACCGTCTGGCTCACCTCTTTCGCCCGCACCTTGCCACCACCGCGGCGGCGACGACAATGCGGGCCGACGGCTTCCGCCCGCCGACAGCCGATTCCGGCGTTCCCACACCGAGCACCTGCCGGACCGCTCCCACGGTGGACGGACCCCGTCCATGCCACCCGACGGAAGGGATCAGACCGATGTCCTCGCACGCCGACCACACCACCGTGATCGTGGGAGCCGGCCCCGCCGGGCTCACCGCGGCACTCGGCCTGGCCAGATACCGACACCCGGTGATCGTCGTGGACAGCCCCCGGGCACCGCGCAACAGCGCGTCGGCAGGCGTTCACGGCCACATCGGAATGGACGGCGTCACTCCCGCCGAGTTCCGGGAGCGCGCCTGGCGGGAACTCTCCCGGTACACGACCGTGGAGCGGCTGGAGGACGACGCCGACAGCGTGTCCTCCGCTCCCGGCGGGGGCTTCCGGGTCGCCCTCGGCGGCGGTGAGACCGTCGAGGCCCGAACCGTCCTGCTCGCGACCGGTGTCGTCGACGTCCATCCGGCCGACGTGGACGGCTTCGCGGAGTGCTGGGGCCGCAGCGTGATCCACTGCCCGTTCTGCCTCGGTGAGGAGAACGCCGGCCGGCGCTGGGCGACGGTCGCCGACAACGCGGAACTCGCGGGACTGTCGGCCGTTGCCTTCCGCGCCTGGAGCGAGGACACGATCGCGATCTGCCAGGAGTCGATGCCCGGCCTGGAGACCGCTCGCGCGACCGCGCGCAGCAGAAGAGGGGACGTCGTCACGGGAACGGTCCGCCGCCTGCACCACCGTGAAGGGTCCTTGTACGGCATTGAGTTGGCCGACGGCAGGGTCCTGGAGCGGCAGACCCTGGTGTGGACGCCGCGACAGCGGCAGCAGCCCGTCGTGCAGCGGGCGGCGGAAGAACTGAAGCTGACGGTCGACGACGCCGGCTTCGTCGGCGTCGACGCCTCCCAGTGCACCAGCGTGCCGGGCCTGTACGCGGCCGGGGACCTGACCAGTCGCTGGAAACAGTCGGTCACCGCGTCGACCGCGGCGGGCGCGGCGGCCGCCGACGCCATCCACATGTCGGCCTTGCTCGGTGCCGTGCACCACTGAACCGGGTCGCCGACCCCCAGCCCAGGGCGCGCGTCGGACCAGGAAAGGAATCACGGCAGATGCCAGCAGCGATCAGAACGGTCGGACTGTGCAAGCGTTTCGACTCGCTCACCGCACTCGACCGTCTCGAACTCACGGTACCCGAGGGCACGGTGCACGGCCTGCTCGGCCCCAACGGCGCCGGCAAGACCACCACCGTCCGGATCCTGGCCACCCTCATCGCGCCGGACGAGGGAGTGGCCGAGGTGTTCGGCGTGGACGTGCGCCGCGACCCCCGGCGGGTCCGGTCGATGATCGGGCTCACCGGCCAGTACGCCGCCGTCGACGAACTGCTCACCGGGCGCGAGAACCTGCACATGATCGGCAGGCTGTTCCGGCTGTCGAAGTACGACTGCCGGGCACGCGCGAGCGAACTGCTGGAACGCTTCGGCCTGGAGGACGCGGCCGACCGGCAGCCCAAGACGTACTCGGGCGGGATGCGGCGCCGGCTCGACGTCGCGGCCAGCCTCATGGCGCGGCCCGGGCTCGTCTTCCTCGACGAGCCGACCACCGGCCTCGATCCGCGCAGCCGTATGGAGGTGTGGCGGCTCGTGCGCGAACTGGTCGCGGACGGAACGACCGTACTGCTCACCACGCAGTACCTGGAGGAGGCGGACCAGCTTGCCGACTCCCTCTCCGTCATCGACCGGGGCACGGTCATCGTCAGCGGCAGCCCGGACGAGCTGAAGGCACAGGCGGGCCCCGACCGGGTCGGCATCACACTCCTCGACACGGGAGCCATGGAGCGGACGGTCCGGATCCTGCGGGAGCGGCTGGGCACCGACCCGGTCGCCGACCCCGAGAAGATACAGGTCCACGCGCCGCTGTCCGACGGCGGCACACTGCCCGACCTGCTTCACCTGCTCAAGGAGTCGGGGATCGCGATAGGTGACGTGGCGCTCCGCCGGCCCACTCTCGATGACGTCTTCCTCGCCGTGACGGGCCGATCCGCCGATCACAGCACCGACCGGCGCAACAGTGGGAAGGAAACCGAGCGGCCATGACCTCCACCACTCTGACCTGGGAGAGCGGCACGTCGTACACGCCGTCGGGCAACGCCCTCGCGTGGTGGTTCTCCGACATGTGGCAAATGACCCTGCGCAACGTACGGCACGTACTGCGCAGCCCCGAACTGGTGATGTTCTCACTGGTCCAGCCGGTGATGTTCATCCTGCTGTTCACGTACGTCTTCGGCGGCGCCATCGACGTCGGCGGCGAACGCTACGCCCAGTTCCTGCTGCCCGGCATCCTCGTCCAGATGGCGCTCTACGGCTCCGCCGCAGGTACCACCATCGGGATCGCCGCCGAGATGCACGAGGGCCTCATGGACCGCTTCCGGTCGATGCCGATGAGCCGTACCGCCGTACTGATCGGACGCACGCTGTCGGAGATCTTCCGCAACGTCGGCGTGGCCGGGGTGACCGTGGGAGTGGGCCTGCTGGTCGGCTTCCGGTTCCGCAACGGCCTCGTGCCCGCGCTGGCCGGCCTGCTGCTGTTGCTGCTGTTCGGCTACGCGGTGTCGTGGTTCGCCGCCTACCTCGGGCTGTTGGTGCGCAGCGCGGAAGCCGCCCAGGCGGTCGGCGGTGTGTGGATCTTCCCGTTCACCCTGATCTCCTCGGCGTTCGTACCGACCGGCACGATGCCGGGCTGGTTGGAGGCGTACGCCACCCACAGCCCCATGACGGCGGCGGTCAACGCGCTGCGCGCACTGTTCACCGGGGGCCCGGCGACCAGCTACGTCCTGCAGACCGTGGCCTGGTCGGTCGGCCTGATCGCGGTGTTCGCCCCGCTCGCGGTCCGCAAGTACGGCTGCCGCTGACCGGCGGACGACACCTCCCTGACAGAAGTCTGCAAGAGACCGAGGAGGCGCCGGGGCGCGACGCAATCATGGCAGCCATGACTGAACCTGCCGGTGCACCCGACGGTCCCGCGGCGATGACCGAGGTGTTCGACGCCGTCTACCGCGGGGAGAGCCCGTTCGGCGAGCGACCGCCGTGGGACATCGGGGCGCCCCAACCCGCCTACGTCGCCCTGGAGAAAGCGGGGCTCGTGCGCGGCACGGTGCTCGACGCCGGCTGCGGCACCGGTGAGGACGCCCTCCACCTGGCGGGCAAGGGCTACGCGGTGACGGGGCTGGACCTGTCCCCGACGGCGATCTCCCTCGCCCGGGACAAGGCCGCCGCCCGCGGGCTCGGCGCCGTCTTCGAAGTCGCCGACGCCCTCGATCTCAAGGGCTACGAGGGGCGTTTCGACACCGTGATCGACTCCGGACTCGCCCACACCTTCGAGGGCGACAGGCTGCGCGCCTACGCGGCGGCCCTGCACCGGGCCTGCCGCCCGGGGGCGGTGGCGCACATCCTCTCGATCAGCGACCGGGGGTCCGCGCAGATGCAGACTCGGCTCGCCGAGGCCGTCGAGGGGATACCGGCGCCGCTCCCGGACGACGACGAGTCGCCGGCCCTCAAACGCTCCGCCGACCACCTGCGCGACGGCTTCGCCGACGGCTGGACGGCCGAGTCGGTCGAGGACGCCCTCATACGCGGCATCATCCCGACCACGTCGGAACTCCTCGACGTGCACGCCTGGCTCGGACGATTCCGCCGCAGCTGACCGCGACCACCGAAGACGGCCCCTGAGAAGGTGATGAACGATGAAGGTGCGAGTAGGCAAGTGGCTGCGGACCGTCGCGTCTTCACCGGCCGGCCGGGCGGCCGGACGCGCGTTGTCGCCGGCCGGTACCTCCCCGGCCCCGCCGAAGTGGGCCGGAGCCGCCCGCACCGCCTACCGGTTCGGCTGCGTCTACACCGGCCTGTACTGCCTGACCAGCCCGCAGGTCTACCTGGCCCTGCGCGGGGGCGGCATGGGGCGCCGACAGGAAGCGGCCGACGCCTGGGCGAAGCTCTGGGCGATACGCCCGGTGCGGAACTGGATGTCCGTCCGGGTCCTCGGCAGGGAGCTGGGCGACCGCTTCGACGGCGGCGACGACCCGCACACCTGGGCGGGACAGCTCTGCTGGCTCGCGGGCGCCGCCGCGGCCGCCCCGGTCTGGTCCGTGCTCGACCGGCACCGGACGGACCGTGCCGCCCTCGACAAGTGGTTCCGCCTGGCCGCCCGCTTCTGCCTCGCCGGACAGATGTTCTCCTACGGCGCGGCCAAGGCCGTCCCCCTCCAGTTCCAGCTGCCGCCGTCCAAGCTCGTGGAGCCGCTCGGCGACCTCACCCCGATGAGCCTGCTGTGGGCGCAGACGGGATCCTCCAAGCCGTACCAGATACTGCTCGGCTGCGCCGAGATCACGGGCGGGCTGCTGCTCATCGTGCCGCGCACCGCGCCGCTGGGAGCGCTGCTGTGCGCGGCGGAGATGGCCCAGGTCCTGCTGCTCAACATGACCTTCGACGTCCCCGTCAAGGTCCACTCCTTCCACCTGCTCCTGCTCGGCCTGCTTCTGCTGGCCCCGCACACGCCTCGCCTGGCCGACGCCGCGTTCACGCAGCGCCCGCTCCCTGCGGCCACCCCGACGGACCTTTTCCGTTCCCGCCGGGCCAACCGCATCGCCACCGCCCTCCAGGCCGGAGCCGGACTCCTGCTCCTCGGCGCGCAACTGCGCAACGACTGGACGTTCTGGAAGAACCACGGGGGCGGCCGGGAGAAGCCCGAGCTGTACGGCGTCTGGGACGTCACCGGCTTCTCCGTCAACGGCGAGCAGCTCCCGCCCGTGACGACCGACGACCGGCGCTGGCGCCGGATCGTCGTGGACTCCGTGGACGCCGTGGCCATCCAGCACATGGACGACTCGCTCGACCCCTGCATGGCGGCGATCGACATGAACGCCCGTTCGGTCGCACTGACCAAGATGGCCGACCCGAAGTGGCAGGTGACGTTCGCCTTCGAGCGCCCGGCCGACGATCTCCTGGTCCTGGACGGCGAGGTCGACGGCTGCCACCACCGCCTGCACCTGCGCCGTCGCGACCTCACCACCTTCCCGCTGGTCAGCCGCGGCTTCCACTGGGTGCAGGAGAACTCGTCCCTGCGGTAGCGGACCTGTCGGCCGAGCGGCACTCGCGGGGCGGTGGCCATGCCGTCCACGGAAGGAGAACCACGGATGAGTGTGGACGTGCAGACGCTGGCCGCCGAGGTGCGAGGACCCGTCCTCCTGCCCGGTAGCCGGGAGTACGACGAGGAACGCTCCGGTTTCCAGACCGGCCTCCGCCACCGCCCCGCCGTCGTCGTCGGCGCCACCCGCCCCGAGGACGTGCGCGCCGCGGTCCGCTTCGCCGCCGGGCGCAGGCTGCCTGTCGCCGTGCAGTCCACCGGACACGGCATCGTCACCGCCCTGGACGGCGAGGGCGTCCTCATCAGCACCCGCCGGATGAACGCCGTCGCGGTGGACGCGGCGGCCGGGACCGTCACGGCCCAGGCCGGCGTGGTGTGGGGAGAGGTCATCGAGCGGGCCGCCCCGCACGGGCTGGCTCCCGTCAACGGCTCGGCCCCGCATGTCGGCGTCGTCGGCTACCTCCTCGGCGGCGGCATCGGCCTGCTCGGCCGCCTGACCGGGTACGCCAGCGACCACGTCCGCGCCGTCGACATCGTCACCGCGGACGGCGCGCTGCGCCACGTCACCGCCGGTTCCGACCCCGACCTGTTCTGGGCGCTGCGCGGTGGCGGCGGCAACTTCGGCGCCGTAACCGCCGTCGAGACCGCCCTCGTGCCGGTGACACGGCTCTACGGCGGCGCCCTCCACTTCGCCGCGGACCACCCCCTCGACCTGCTGGACGCCTACCGGGCGTGGACCCTGACGCTGCCCGAGGAACTCACCTCCTCGATCTGCCTCATGACCTGCCCGCCGTGGCCGTCCGTCCCCGAGCCGCTGCACGGACGCTACGCCGCACACGTCCGGATCGCCTTCACGGGCTCCGCCGAGGAGGGCGAACGGCTCGTGGCGCCCCTGCGGGCGCTCGCCCCCCGGCTGACCGACACCGTCCGGGAGATGCCGTACACGCAGGCGGGCACCATCTACCAGGACCCGCTCGTCCCGCACGCCTACTTCGGCGGGAACGTCCTGCTGCGCGAACTCGACCCCGCGGCGCTGCGGACCGTCGTGGACGTGGCCGGGCCCGATGCGGCCGTGCCCTGCATCCTGGAGGTCCGCCACCTCGGCGGGGCCTTCGCCCGCCGGCTCCCCGACGCGGGCGCGGTCGGCGGCCGGGAGGCCGCCTACCTGCTGCGCGTGATGACCGGAGGCACGGCCGCGCCGTCCACGGTCGCCCGGCCGGTCCATCAGCGTGTCTACGACGCCCTGAAGCCCTGGACCGTCGGCCGCAGCCCCAACTCCGTCTACAACGACGGCGCCCCGGTCTCCCAGGAGCAGGTGCGGGAACTCTTCGCGCCCGAGGACTACGGGCGGCTGCGACGCGTCAAGACGCTGCACGACCCGCACAACCTGTTCCGGTTCACCCACAACATCACCCCACTGCGCGGCGAGTGACGCAGTGTCCCCGCGGCGGCGGGCTGACCTCGTCATGACGGACTCCGCGTGGCGCCGGGCGTTTCGCGAGCACGCCCCGCAGCGAGGACCGGGTCGCCCGGCGCACGAGGAAGGGACCCTGCCTGTCCGGCACAGCGGTAACCGTCGTCGAGGTCGAGCGGCAGGCGGCGAGGCGTCCCGAGGCAATCGCGGTGTGCGACGCCGGCGGCCGGCTCACCTACGCGGAACTGGACCGCCGGACGAACCGGCTGGCTCACGAACTGCGCGTCCGCTGGCTGATTGCGCCGGACGCTGCGTGCGGAACTCGCCGGGAAGGGGACGTTGCCGATGACGGATCACGTGAAGTTCCTGTCGTTCAAAGACTTCACGTCCGACCAGAAGTCCCAGACACGTCCCTGAGGCGTCTACAAGTTCCCTCCTGCCCCGCATTTACGCAGGTCAGGAGGGGATTCACGTTGTTTTTCTTAGAGCTTTCAAATGTCCCGGAAGATCTCGATCTGCGCCCCGATCGAGTTCAGCCGCTCGGCGAGGTCCTCGTAGCCCCGGTTGATGACGTACACGTTGCGCAGCACCGACGTGCCCTCCGCCGCCATCATCGCCAGCAGGACGACCACCGCGGGGCGCAGGGCCGGCGGGCACATCATCTCGGCGGCGCGCCAGCGGGTGGGGCCCTCGACCAGGACGCGGTGCGGGTCCAGCAACTGGAGGCGTCCGCCGAGGCGGTTGAGGTCGGTCAGGTAGATGGCGCGGTTGTCGTAGACCCAGTCGTGGATCAGCGTCTTGCCCTGCGCGGAGGCGGCGATGGCCGCGAAGAACGGGACGTTGTCGATGTTCAGGCCCGGGAACGGCATCGGGTGGATCTTGTCGATCGGCGCCTCCAGCTTGGAGGGGCGGACGGTGAGGTCCACCAGGCGCGTACGGCCGTTGTCCGCGAAGTACTCCGGCGTGCGGTCGTGGTCGAGGCCCATCTCCTCCAGGACCGCCAGCTCGATCTCCAGGAACTCGATGGGCACGCGCCGCACCGTGAGCTCCGACTCCGTCACGACGGCGGCGGCCAGCAGGCTCATCGCCTCGACCGGGTCCTCGGAGGGGGAGTAGTCCACGTCGGCGTCGATGACCGGCATGCCGTGCACGGTGAGCGTGGTGGTGCCGATGCCCTCGACCCGGACGCCCAGGGCCTCCAGGAAGAAGCACAGGTCCTGGACCATGTAGTTGGAGGAGGCGTTGCGGATGACGGTGACGCCGTCGTGGCGGGCGGCGGCGAGGAGGGCGTTCTCGGTGACCGTGTCGCCCCGCTCGGTCAGCACGATCGGGCGGTCCGGGCGCATCTGCCGGTCGACCACCGCGTGGTAGTGGCCCTCGGTCGCGGCGACGTCCAGGCCGAACCGGCGCAGCGCGATCATGTGCGGCTCGATGGTGCGGGTGCCGAGGTCGCAGCCGCCGGCGTAGGGCAGCCGGAAGCGGTCCATGCGGTGCAGCAGCGGGCCGAGGAACATGATGATCGAGCGCGTGCGCACGGCGGCCTCGGCGTCGATGGCCTCCATGTCCAGCTCGGCCGGCGGCACGATCTCCAGATCGATGCCGTCGTTGATCCAGCGGGTGCGTACGCCGATGGAGTTGAGCACTTCCAGGAGGCGGTAGACCTCCTCGATGCGGGCGACCCGGCGCAGCACCGTGCGGCCCTTGTTGAGCAGGGAGGCGCACAGCAGGGCCACGCAGGCGTTCTTGCTCGTCTTGACGTCGATGGCGCCGGACAGGCGCCGACCGCCGACCACGCGCAGGTGCATCGGACCCGCGTAGCCCAGGGAGACGATTTCGCTGTCCAGCGCTTCGCCGATCCGGGCGATCATCTCAAGGCTGATGTTCTGGTTGCCGCGCTCGATGCGGTTGACGGCGCTCTGGCTGGTGTTGAGTGCCTCCGCGAGCTGTGACTGTGTCCAGCCGCGGTGCTGCCGGGCGTCACGGATGAGCTTGCCGATGCGTACGAGGTAGTCGTCTGCCATGAGGTTGAGGCTATCTCAGATATGAGATGGGGCCTCTCGGGGGGTCCATTCGGGTGATGGGGTGTCAGCGGCGCCTCAATGATGCCTGGTCGGTGGGTGCGGGGCCATCCGAAGGGTTCTGGCGGGGGCGGGCAGGGGTTGGCGGGGTCCGGTGGGGTCCGGTAAATCCATCGATGTCGCACGACGTTCCAGTAAGACCCTTCCCTCGCCCGGCGTAGTGAGGGCCGGGCGGGTCACCCGGGATGGGGTGCACGCCACACCGCGCCCGGGCATGACCAGGCCGCCCCCATGTACTAGAGTTATCTCGACATCGAGATATCTGCCGAGGCGCACCGCGGTCGCACGCTGTTGTCGGGTCTGGTGGTAAGGGTCACCTAACTTAGCCTTACCTTAGCGGATCGGCCAGGGCGGCGTGGCGGCAGGATGCGGTGGTACGCGCACATAAATGAAGGAGACTGTCGTGTCGGCGAACAGCTTCGACGCCCGCAGCACACTGCAGGTGGGCGACGAGTCGTACGAGATCTTCCGGCTGGACAAGGTCGAGGGCTCCGCGCGCCTTCCCTACAGCCTGAAGGTGCTGCTGGAGAACCTGCTCCGCACCGAGGACGGCGCGAACATCACCGCCGACCACATCCGCGCCCTCGGGGGCTGGGACTCGCAGGCCCAGCCGTCGCAGGAGATCCAGTTCACGCCCGCCCGCGTGATCATGCAGGACTTCACCGGCGTGCCCTGCGTCGTCGACCTCGCCACCATGCGCGAGGCCGTCAAGGAGCTCGGCGGTGACGCGGCGAAGATCAACCCGCTGGCCCCGGCCGAGCTGGTCATCGACCACTCCGTCATCGCCGACAAGTTCGGCACCAACGACGCCTTCAAGCAGAACGTCGACCTGGAGTACGGCCGCAACAAGGAGCGCTACCAGTTCCTGCGCTGGGGCCAGACTGCCTTCGACGAGTTCAAGGTCGTCCCGCCCGGCACCGGCATCGTCCACCAGGTGAACATCGAGCACCTGGCCCGTGTGGTGATGATCCGTGACGGCAAGGCCTACCCGGACACCCTGGTCGGCACCGACTCGCACACCACCATGGTCAACGGCCTCGGCGTCCTCGGCTGGGGCGTCGGCGGCATCGAGGCCGAGGCCGCGATGCTCGGCCAGCCGGTCTCCATGCTGATCCCGCGCGTCGTCGGCTTCAAGCTCACCGGTGAGCTGCAGCCCGGCACCACCGCCACGGACCTCGTGCTCACCATCACCGAGATGCTGCGCAAGCACGGCGTCGTCGGCAAGTTCGTCGAGTTCTACGGCGAGGGCGTCGCCGCCACGTCGCTGGCCAACCGCGCCACCATCGGCAACATGTCGCCGGAGTTCGGCTCCACCGCCGCGATCTTCCCGATCGACGACGAGACGCTGAACTACATGCGCCTGACCGGCCGCAGCGACCAGCAGGTCGCGCTCGTCGAGGCGTACGCCAAGGAGCAGGGCCTCTGGCTGGACCCGAAGGCCGAGCCGGACTTCTCCGAGAAGCTGGAGCTCGACCTGTCCACGGTCGTGCCCTCCATCGCCGGCCCGAAGCGCCCGCAGGACCGCATCGTCCTCGCGAACGCCGCCGAGCAGTTCAAGCAGGACGTCCGCAACTACGTGGACAGCGTGGACGAGGCGGGCCAGGAGTCCTTCCCGGCCTCCGACGCCCCCGCCGTCACCAACGGCGTGCCGTCCAACCCGGTCCCGGTCACCGCCCCCGACGGCACGACCTACGAGCTGGACCACGGTGCGGTGACGGTCGCGGCCATCACCTCCTGCACCAACACCTCCAACCCGTACGTCATGGTCGCCGCCGCCCTGGTGGCCAAGAAGGCGGTGGAGAAGGGCCTGACCCGCAAGCCGTGGGTCAAGACCACCCTCGCCCCGGGCTCCAAGGTCGTCACCGACTACTTCGAGAAGGCGGGCCTGACCCCGTACCTCGACAAGGTCGGCTTCAACCTGGTCGGCTACGGCTGCACCACCTGCATCGGCAACTCCGGCCCGCTGCCGGACGAGGTCTCCAAGGCCGTCAACGACCACGACCTCGCCGTCACCTCGGTCCTCTCCGGAAACCGGAACTTCGAGGGCCGCATCAACCCCGACGTCAAGATGAACTACCTGGCGTCCCCGCCGCTGGTGGTCGCCTACGCGCTCGCGGGCTCCATGAAGGTGGACATCACCAAGGACGCCCTGGGCGCCGACCAGGACGGCAACCCGGTCTACCTGAAGGACATCTGGCCCACCGAGGCCGAGGTCAACGAGGTCGTCGCCAGCGCCATCGGCGAGGACATGTTCACCAAGTCCTACAGCGACGTCTTCGCGGGCGACGCCCAGTGGCAGGCGCTGCCGATCCCGACCGGCGACACCTTCGAGTGGGACGCCGAGTCCACCTACGTGCGCAAGCCCCCGTACTTCGAGGGCATGGGCATGGAGCCGGCCCCGGTCGAGGACATCTCCGGCGCCCGGGTGCTGGCCAAGCTGGGCGACTCGGTCACCACCGACCACATCTCCCCGGCCGGTGCCATCAAGGCCGACACCCCGGCCGGCAAGTACCTGACGGAGCACGGCGTCGAGCGCCGCGACTTCAACAGCTACGGCTCGCGCCGAGGCAACCACGAGATCATGATCCGCGGTACGTTCGCCAACATCCGCCTGCGCAACCAGATCGCGCCGGGCACCGAGGGCGGCTACACCCGCGACTTCACGAAGGAAGACGCCCCCGTCTCCTTCATCTACGACGCCTCGCGCAACTACATCGAGCAGGGCATCCCGCTCGTCGTCCTGGCCGGCAAGGAGTACGGCTCCGGCTCGTCCCGCGACTGGGCCGCCAAGGGCACCGCGCTCCTCGGCGTCAAGGCCGTCATCGCCGAGTCGTACGAGCGCATCCACCGCTCGAACCTCATCGGCATGGGCGTCCTGCCGCTGCAGTTCCCGGAGGGCCAGTCCGCGGCCTCCCTCGGCCTGACCGGCGAGGAGACCTTCTCCGTCTCCGGCGTCACCGAGCTGAACGACGGCACCACCCCGCGCACGGTGAAGGTCACCACCGACACCGGTGTCGAGTTCGACGCGGTCGTCCGCATCGACACCCCCGGTGAGGCCGACTACTACCGCAACGGCGGCATCCTGCAGTACGTGCTGCGCAGCCTGATCCGCAAGTAGGCGGCGGCGCACAACGGTTGAGGGCCGCACCCCCGGCGACGGGGGTGCGGCCCTCTTCATGCCTTCAGGAAAGGCTCATGCCTTCAGGAAAGGCGCCGCGTGCCTCAGAAGAGGAGGCGGTACGTGTTCCAGCCGGTGGTGCCGATCTTCACCGGGGGGCTGAACGGGGCGGCGGCGTTGCCGGTGCCCTTGTAGAGCCACAGGGCGCCCGCCTTGTCGCGGGCGATCAGGTCGGTGGTGCCGTCGATGTCGACATCGCCGACGGAGACCAGGTTGTTGTAGATGTTCCACCCGGCACCGATCTTGGTGCGCGGCGCGAACGGCGCCTTGTAGTTGCCCGTGCCCTGGTAGAGCCAGAGCACGCCGGCGCTGTCCTTGGCGACGATGTCGTGCTTGCCGTCACCGGTCAGGTCACCCTTGCCGGCGAGGTGGGTGTAGGCGTTCCACCCGGCGCCGACCTTCACGCGCGGGTCCACCTTGCCGTCGTTGTACCCGAGGTACAGCCACAGCACACCGGAACCGTCCCGGGCGATCATGTCGTCGGGGGCGGCACCGCCGAGGTTGCCGGCCGAGAGCACGTTGTTGTAGATCTTCCAGCCCTTGCCGATGAGCGTGCCGTACTCGCCCCACGAGGCGGAGTACAGCTCGTCGCCGGTGACCTCCCAGATGCCGTCCGAGAAGCCGTCGGCGTCCCGGTCGGCCTGCGAGATGAAGCGGGTGAACTGCCAGTCGGAGCCGACGTCCACGCGGGGTTCCAGGCCACCCTCGAAGTCGAGGTCGTAGCCCCACATGTCCCCGTTGTTGTCCACGCCGTACAACGGGTTGATCGGTGCGTCGCCGGGCAGGGCGGACGCGCTGAACTTCGACTTCGCGCCCGACGCCGGCGCGTCGAGCGGGACCTGGGACGCGAGGCGTCCGGGGTCGTCGGCGGCGACGGCGGCACTCGTGCCGGTCGCCACCAGAGCGGCGGTGAGCGCCGCAGCCGTGGCACGCGCCAGGGCGCGACGCGTGTTCAGGCCGGAGCTTTTGGCCACGTTGGGTCCTCCAGATGATCACGGTGAAACGGATCGTGTGCCGGGGTGCGGCACAGCAAGATCCGGGATACTCCGCGATCCTTACACATGTCCTTTACACGTCAATCGGATTTCCGTTCGGTAGATGAAGCGGTACGAAAGCGGTACGCAAGTGCAACGTGAGTCGTACAACCGTTTTCGGGGCACGGGTGTCGTCGGTACGGCGGAACTCGCCGTACCGGTACGGCGGTCGGCTCAGTCGAGCTCCCACACGTCCGCCAACCAGGCCAGTTGGCGTCGCACATGCACCGCGTCGCCCCCCTCGTGCCCGTTGAACGGATAGGCGTGGATCTCCTTGCGCGGCCCCGCGCCCGACAGCTCCGCGTACCGGTTGAAGGCGGCGTACGCCCCGCTCGGCGGGCACACCGTGTCGCGCAGGCCCACGCCGAAGTGGCCCGGGGCGTGTGCGCGGCGGGCGAAGGAGACGCCCTCCAGGTAGGAGAGCGTGCGGTGGGCGGCGTTCTCGGAGCCGCGGCGCACCGACAGGTACGCGGCGATCTCGCCGTAGGGCCCCGCGTCGGTGAGGTCCAGCGCGCGCCGGATGCCGCACAGCAGCGGGGCGGAGACCAGGACCGCCGCCAGATCCGGGACCAGGCCCGCGACCGCCAGGGCCAGCCCGCCGCCCTGGCTGTTGCCGACGGCGGCCGTGCGGGCGGCGTCCACGCCGGGCAGCGCGCGCACCGCGGCGACGGCGCGCACCGCGTCCGTGATCAGACGGCGGTAGTGGTGGTCGTGCGGGTCGAGCAGGCCCCGTACCGCCGGGCCCGGACCACCCGGCGCGCCGGCGTGCGGGTCCGGGGTGTCGCCGCCGCAGCCGTACTGGTCGCCCTGGCCCCGGTTGTCCATCAGCAGATGGGCGTACCCGGCGGCCACCCAGGTCAGCCGTTCGTGGGGGAGGCCGCGCCCGCGCCCGTACCCCGCGTACTCGACGACCGCCGGCAGTGGCCGGGCCGCCCCGGCGGGCCTGCTGAACCAGGCGCGCACCGGGTCGCCGCCGAAGCCCCTGAAGGTCACGTCCCAGGTCCGGGTCAGCCGCAGTCCGGTCTCCACCGGGCGCGCCGACACCAGTGGGTCGCCGCCGGTCGCCGCCTTTGTGAGGGTGCGGTGCCAGAAGTCGTCGAAGTCGTCGGGTTCGTCGGGGGCCGGACGGTGGTGCTCCAACTCCGTCTGCGGCAGATCGAACGCGGGCACGGCGGCACCTCGCAGCAGGCTCGGGGGAACCGGGCGACCGATTGTTGCGGTCACTTCCCAGAAAGGTGCGACCGACCGTAACAGCTCTTCGCTGTCTTCCCCAGGTGCGGGGATCTCATTCCTGACGGTCTGCACGCTTCGGCATTCCCGTGTGCACCGGCCATTGACAGCGCTTTCCCGCTGCCCCTAAGTTGCCGCGAAGTTACCGGCAAGAGCTCGAAAGTTTCGGTTCCGCGTCCCCCGCCCCGGGAGTCCCGAGCATGAGCACCTCCACCACGCCGGCCCCACCACCCGGCACCCAGGACCCGACCTCGGTGCGGGCGGCGTCCCCGCCCGGTCGGCGGCCCGCGCCCACCGGTTGGCGGCGGGCGCTGCGCCGCGACTGGCAGCTGTACTCGCTGGCCGTGCTGCCGCTGCTGTTCTTCCTGGTCTTCCGCTACCTGCCGATGATCGGGAACGTCATCGCCTTCCGCCGCTTCGAGCCGGGTGGTTCGATCCTGGGGGAGCAGTGGGTGGGCCTCCGCTACGTGGAGATGTTCCTCACCGACCCCACCTTCTGGCAGGTCTTCCGCAACACCCTCTGGATCGGCGGTCTCACCCTCGTCTTCTGCTTCCCCGTCCCCATCGTGCTCGCGCTGCTCCTCAACGAGGTGCGCACACGGGCGCTGAAACGGTTCGTGCAGTCGGTGTCGTACCTGCCGCACTTCCTGTCGATCGTGATCGTCGCCGGCATCACCCTGCAGATGCTCGCCACGGACGGCCCGGTCAACCATGTCCTGGGCCGGTTCGGCCAGGACCCGGTCCGGTTCATCCAGGAACCCGGGTGGTTCCGCACCATCTACGTCGGCTCGGAGATCTGGCAGACCGCCGGCTGGGGCACCATCCTCTACCTGACCGCGCTCACCACGATCGACGACGACCTCTACGAGGCGGCCCGCATCGACGGCGCGAACCGCTGGCGGCAGATCTGGCACGTCACCCTGCCCGGCATCCGCCCCACCATGATCACGCTGCTGATCCTCAACATCGGCACCTTCCTGGCGGTCGGCTTCGAGAAGATCCTGCTGCTCTACAACCCGCTGACCTACCAGACCGGCGACGTGATCTCCACGTACCTCTACCGCACCGGTGTCGAGTCCAACAGCTTCAGTTACGCCGCCGCCATCGGCCTGTTCGAGGCGGTCATCGGCCTGGCGCTGATCACCTCGGCCAACCTGCTCTCGCGTCGCACGGTGGGGACGAGCCTGTGGTGAACGTGGACCGGCCCACCCGCGGCTACCGCGTCTTCCAGGGCGTCAACGGCCTGATCCTCACCGGCGTCGTCGTGGTGACGCTCTATCCCTTCGTCAACATCGTGGCCCGCTCCTTCAGCGGTGAACGCCAGATCCGCGCCGGCGAGGTGACGCTGTGGCCCAAGGGCTTCAACCTCACCACCTACGAGATCGTGTTCCAGGACGGCACCTTCTGGCGCAACTACGGCAACACCGTGTTCTACACGGTCGTCTCCACCGCCGTCGCGATGGTCCTGACCACCTGTTACGCCTACGTCCTGTCCAAGAGGAACCTCAAGGGGCGCGGCGTCCTCGTCGGCATCGCCGTGTTCACCATGTTCTTCTCCGGCGGCCTGATCCCCACCTATGTGCTGATCACCAGCCTCGACCTGAAGAACACGGTGTGGGCGCTGGCCCTGCCGAACGCGATCAGCGTCTTCAACCTGCTGGTGATGAAGGCCTTCTTCGAGAGCCTGCCGGACGAACTGGAGGAGGCCGCGCAGATCGACGGCCTGAACACCTACGGCATCCTCCTCAGGATCGTGCTGCCGCTGTCGAAGGCGGTCGTCGCGACCATGGTGCTGTTCTACTCGGTGTCCTTCTGGAACTCCTGGTTCGGCGCCTTCCTCTACATGGACCGCGCCGAGCTCATGCCGGTCACCGTCTACCTGCGCAACCTCATCGCGGGCGCCACCGGGGGCACCGGCGCAGGCGCGGGCACCGAGCAGCTCACCCAGGTCGCGGCCAACATCCAGGCCGTCACCATCGTGCTCACCGCGCTGCCCATCCTCTGCGTGTACCCGTTCGTCCAGCGCTACTTCGTGTCGGGCGTGATGCTCGGCGCGGTCAAGGGCTGACCCCGCACACCGCCGCACCGCCCCACCGCCCCACCGACAAGGGAGTATCCGTGAAGAAGAACGGACAGCTGTCGCGGCGCCAGATCCTCGCCGCCGCCGGCTTCGCCGGCCTGGCCGCGATCGCCGGCTGCGGCAGTGGCGACGACGGCGGCGACTCCAAGGACCTGACGAAGAAGCAGGACGGCGCGATGAAGGAGTACCGGGCCGGCCAGCAGTTCAAGGCCACCAAGCCGCTCTCCTTCTCGCTGCTGAACCTCAGCAACCCCAACTACCCGCCGAAGAAGGACTGGCTGTTCTGGAAGGAGCTCACCCGCCGCACCGGCGTCACCTTCAAGACCACCGACGTCCCCTACAGCGACTACGAGAAGAAGCGCAGCCTGCTCATCGGCGCGGGCGACGCGCCCCTGCTCCTCCCCAAGACCTACCCCGGTCAGGAGACGCCGTTCGTGGCGTCGGGGTCCGTCCTCGCGGTCAGCGAGTACGTGGAGCTGATGCCCAACTTCCGCGACAAGGTCCGCCGATGGAAGCTCGAGCCCGAGGTGGACTCCCTGCGTCAGTCCGACGGCCGGTACTACCTGCTGCCCGGCCTGCACGAGAGGGTCAAGTCCGGCTACTCCCTCGCGCTGCGCACGGACGTCCTCGGCGAACTGGGCCTGCGCCTGCCGTCCACCCTGGACGAGGTGGCCGGCGTCTTCCGGGCGCTCAGATCTGAGTACCCCGACCGCTACCCCTTCTCCGACCGCTGGAACCAGCCCGAACCGGCCGGCGCCCTGCTCGGCTACATCGGCCAGGCCCACGGGGTCCGGGCCGGCTGGTCGTACCTGAACACCAGCTGGGACGCGCAGAGCGAGAAGTTCGTCTTCACCGGCGCGACGGACGCGTACCGCCAGATGATCGAGTACCTGCGGAAACTGGTCGACGAGAAGCTCGTGGACCCGGAGGGCTTCACCCAGAGCGACGACGACGCCGTCAAGAAGCTCCTCTCCGAGAAGTCCTTCGCGATCAGCGCCAACCCGCAGGAACTGGTGCAGAACTACCGCTACAACCTCCAGCGGCAGGTCGAGGGCGCGACCATCGAGATGATCCCGGCGCCGCTCGGACCGGCCGGCCCGGTGGTGCTCGGCGGGTCCCGCCTGGAGAACGGCATGATGATCTCCGGCGACGCCCTGAAGCGGGACGACTTCGTCGCGCTCCTGCAGTTCGTGGACTGGCTCTGGTACTCCGACGAGGGCCAGAAGTTCACCAAGTGGGGCGTCGAGGGCGTCACCCACACCGCCTCCGGCGGCCGGTACCAGGTCGCCGAGGGCATCAGCCTCATGGGCTCCGACCCGGACGCGCCCAAGGACCTGCAGAAGGACTACGGCTTCTACAACGGCGTCTTCTCCTACGGCGGAAGCCGGGAACTGGTCTCCTCCTCCTTCGGCCCGGACGAGACGAAGTTCCAGGACGCCATGTCCCAGCGCAAGGAACTCCCCGTCGACCCGGCCCACCCCCTCCAGTCCGTGGAACAGGAGCAGGCCACCCTCTGGGACACCCCGCTCAAGGACCACGTCCGGCAGAACACCCTCCAGTTCGTCCTCGGCAAACGCCCCCTGTCCGAATGGGACGCCTACCTGGGCGAACTCAAGGCCAAGAACATGGACCAGCTCGTCGACCTGCACAACAAGGCCTACGAGCGATTCAGCAAGGAGCACGGATGATCCACGTCCCCGCCGAGCCGGCCGGCCGGTTCCCCGACGCCTGGCGGAGGTGCGTCGGCACCGGCCGCCTCGACCTCGCCCTGCGCCGCGACTACCAGGACTCCCTCGCCCTGCTCCAGCGCGACATCGGCTTCCGGTACATCCGCGGCCACGGCCTGTTCAGCGACGGCATGGCCGTCCACCGCCCGTACACCCACCAGGGCGTTCGCCACGTCCACCACTCCTTCACCCACGTCGACCAGGTCGTCGACGCCTACCTGGCCGCCGGAATCCGGCCCTTCCTCGAACTCGGCTTCATGCCGGGCGAGCTGGCGAGCGGCGACCGGACGGTGTTCTGGTGGCGGGGCAACGTCACCCCGCCCCGCGACCTCGCCGAGTGGACCGCGCTGGTCCGGGCGACCCTGGCCCACCTCGTCGACCGGTACGGCCTCGACGAGGTCCGCACCTGGCCCGTGGAGGTCTGGAACGAGCCCGACCTGCCCGACTTCTGGCAGGACGCCGACGAAAGCACGTACCACCGGCTGTACGAGGCGACCGCGCACGCCGTGAAGGAGGTGGACGCGGACCTCCAGGTGGGCGGCCCGGCGCTGTCACCCGGCGCCGGGCCGGGCCGGCTGGCACGGTTCGCCGAGTTCACCGAACGCCGGGACGTGCCCGCCGACTTCGTCTCCCGCCACGCCTACAGCTCCGGGCCCGCCCAGCACGTGCCGTTCGGCGCGCACCAGACGCTCGCCCCGGCCGACCGGCTGCTCGACCAGTTCGCCGAGCCGCGCCGGACGCTGAAGGGCACCCGGCTGGCGGACGCCCCGGTGCACATCACCGAGTTCAACTCCTCCTACCGGCCCGACAACCACATCCACGACACCGCCTTCCACGCCGCCTACCTCGCCCCGGTCCTGGCGGTCGGCGGCGACCTCGTCGACTCCTTCTCGTACTGGACGTTCAGCGACGTCTTCGAGGAGAGCGGCGTTCCCACCGCGCTGTTCCACGGCGGCTTCGGGCTGCTCACCCACCGGCAGGTGCGGAAACCGACGTACCACCTGTACGCGTTCCTCGCCCGGATGGGCCCCGACCTGCTGACCCGGGGCGACGACCACCTCGTCACCCGGCACCCGGACGGCCGGGTCACCGTCCTGGCCTGGGCCCCCGTCGACGCCTCCGGCGCGACACCCGGGCCGGACCGGCACACGCTGCGCCTCTCCCTCCCCGTCGGAGCAACCACCGGAGCAACCACCGGAGGAACCGCCGGAGGAACCGCCGGAGGAACCGCCGGCGGACGCGGCGGGGCGTTCGTCCGGCGCCTGTCCGTGGACGAGGAGCACGGCAACGCCTACGCCGCCTGGCGCCGCATGGGCAGCCCCCGCTCACCGCGCCCCCACCAACTGGACGTCCTCCACGAAGCCGCCGAGCCCGCCCGCACCCACCGCCGCCTGCCCGTCGAGGACGGCAGGGTGGACCTGCCCCTCACCCTCGCCCGGCACGAGGTCACCTTCGTGGAACTGAGCCCCGTCGAGGACGAGACCCCGCCCTGGTGGGACGAGCGGCGCCTGCTCGGCCGGGAACCGGCGTGAGCACCGTGCGGCCGGCCGACTTCGGCACCGGCGTCCTCTCCCGCACCGCCGCCCTGATCCACACCCTGCTCACCGTCCAGGCCCTGCTGCTGCTGGCCGCGGCACCGGGCCTGGCCGGCCTGTTCCTGCTCGCCCCCGATCCCGCCAACCTCCCGCTCGCCGCCCTGTGCCTGCTGCCCCTCGGCCCGGCCCTCGCCGCCGCCGTGTACGCCCTCCACCACCGCAGCGGCGACCTCACCGCACTCCACCCGGCCCGCGCCTACCGGCGCGGCTGGCGGCTCAACGCGCTGCCGGCGCTGCGGCTGTGGGCGCCCCTGCTGGCCTGGCTCACCGTCATCGCCTTCACCCTCACCCACTTCACCGTCACCGGCCTGCCCGGCTGGTGGGCGGTGCTGCTCGCGGCCGTCGGCGCCGGGTCCCTCCTGTGGGGCGCGCACGCCCTCGTCCTCACCTCCCTCTTCACCTTCCGCACCCGCGACACCGCCCGTCTCGCCGCCTACTTCCTTCTCCGGCACGGCCGCGCCACCCTCGGCGCGGCCTCGCTGCTGATCCTGGCCACCGCCCTGACCACCCTGCTGACCGAGGCCCTGCCCGCCCTGCTGGCCGCCCCGCTGCTGCTCTCCCTGCTGCACAGCAGCCGCCCGGTGATCGCCGAGACCCAGGAGAACTTCACCGCATGACCGCGCCCCGCACCCCGAAGATCCCGTACGGCGGCGACTACAACCCCGAGCAGTGGCCCGAAGAGGTCCAGGACGACGACCACCGCCTCTTCACCCGGGCCGGCGTCGACACCCTCACGGTCGGTGTCTTCGCCTGGTCCCTCACCCAACCGGGCCCGGACACCTACGACTTCTCGGTCCTAGACGGCGTCCTCGCCCGCGCCGCCGACGAGCGCCGCCGGGTCTGCCTGGCCACCGGCACGGCAGCCCTGCCACCCTGGCTCGCCAAGCGGCATCCCGAGGTCAACCGCACCGACTTCGAGGGCCGCCGGCACCGCTACGGGCAGCGCCACAACTTCTGCCCCAGTTCACCGGAGTACCGGAGCGCGGCCAGCGCGCTGGCCGCCCGGCTCGCCGAACGCTACGCCGACCACCCGGCCCTGCTCGCCTGGCACATCAACAACGAGTACGGCGGCGCCTGCTACTGCGACCTGTGCGCCGACGCCTTCCGCGTCTGGCTGCGCGCGCGGCACGGCACGCTCGACGCCCTCAACGACGCCTGGTGGACCACCTTCTGGTCGCACCGCTACACCGACTGGGACCAGATCGAGCCGCCCAGCGCCCTCACCGAGCACTGGCGGGGCCCCGACCACACCGCGTTCCAGGGCATCACCCTCGACTACCACCGCTTCACCACCGACGCCCTGCTCGGCTGCTTCACCGCGGAGAAGGACGCCATCCGGACCCACGACCCGGACACCCCCGTCACCACCAACCTCATGGGCCTGTACCGCCCGCTCGACTACCACCGCTGGGCGCCCCACCTCGACTTCGCCTCCTGGGACAGCTACCCGCCCCTGGACGCCCCGCCCACCCGGCCGGCCCTCGGCCACGACCTGATGCGCGGCCTGAAGAACGGCGCACCGTTCTGGCTGATGGAGCAGACCCCGTCCACCACCGCCTGCCGGGACGTGAACCCCCTCCGGCGCCCGGGGGAACTGCGCCTGGCCACCTGGCAGGCCGTCGCGCACGGCGCCGACGCCGCCCTCTACTTCCAGCTACGGGCCTCCCGCGGCGCCTGCGAGAAGTACCACGGGGCGGTCATCGGCCACGCCGGCCGCGCCGACACCCGCGTCTTCGGCGAGGTCGCCGAGCTGGGCCGGGAGCTCGCGGACCTCGGCGACGCCACCCTCGGCGCGCGCACCCCCGCCCGCACCGCGCTGCTCTTCGACTGGGACAGCTGGTGGGCCCTGGAGATCTCCGACGGCCCCTCCCGGCTGGTCCGCTACCCGGACACCGTCCACGCCTACTACCGGGCCGCCCGCGAGGCCGGCGCCGACGTGGACGTCGTCCCGGTCACCACCGACCTGACGCCGTACGACGTGGTCCTGGCCCCGGTGCTCCACCTGGTCAAGGACGACCTGGCCGACCGCCTCACGGCACTGACCCGGCGCGGCGGCACCGTCCTCGCCACCTTCCTCACCGCCCGCTGCGACGAGCACGACCGGGCCTTCCTCACCGACGTACCCGGCCCGCTCGCCCCGCTCATGGGCGTCCGGATCGACGAATGGGACGCCCGCCCGCAGGACGTGGTCCAGCCGGTCGACCTGGGGGAGCTGCGCACCACCGCACGCCTCGTCTTCGAGATCGTGCAGCCGCGTGGCGCGGAGCCGGTCGGCACCTACGGCGCCGACTTCTACGCCGGAACCCCGGCCGTCACCCGCCACCGCGTCGGCGCGGGCGAGGCCTGGTACGTCGCCACCGCCCTCGACCAGCCCGGCGTCGACCACGTGGTGCGCCGCGTCCTGGCCCGGCACGGCCTCGTCGGCCCCTACGCCGGCCACCCCGCCGTCGAGACCGCGACCCGCGTCGCCCCCGACGGCGCCCGCCTGCTCTTCCTCCTCAACCACGCCCCCGAACCGGCCGCCCTGACCGCCCACGCCACCGCGACCGACCTGCTCACGGGCAAGCGGTTCGACGAGGGCGAGCCGCTCACCCTCGATCCGTTCGGCGTGAGGGTGCTGCGCCTTCAGCAGACGGTCCGCCCCCGCTCGTCCGGCACCCCGGACTTGCGCAGGAAGTAGCTGTTGACCTGGTCGCGCCACTCGCGGGCGCAGCGCAGCTGCTCCTCGTACCGCTCCGCCACACGCGCGTGCCGGACCGGGTCGACCAGGTCCGCGAGGCCCGCCCACACGCGACGGGCCTCCTCGGTCTCCTCGACGCCCTCGAAGTGGGTGTCGTAGACGTGCTGGATCACGGTCTTCCCGCTGTGCAGCACATGACGGTAGGGCACGTGGTGGAAGAACAGCAGCAGCTCGTCGGGGCAGGTGTCCGGCGACTCGTACCGCTCGGCCCACGGCTTGGCGTACTGCGCCGCGTACCCCGTGCCGGTCGCCGCGCTGCGGTCCACGCCGACGCCGTCGCGGTCGGCGAAGTGGTAGGTGCCCCAGGGGCTGTACTCGTAGCCGTCCACGTTCGGGCCGTAGTGGTGGCCCGGCTGCACCATGAAGCCCACTCCCAGCGGCGCCGTGTACTTCTCGTACGTCCGCCAGGAGCCGTCGAGCACGGCGTGCAGCCCGGCGGCCAGCCGGGCCGGAGCCCCCGGGTGGGTCAGCGCGATCCACTCGTCGAGGAGGGCGTACGGGTCGGCGGCCGGGTCCCAGGCCAGGCGGCCGAAGGTGTAGAGGTTGGCCTGGGCGAGGGGATGGCCGGTCCAGAACGGGTCGTCGCCCACGTTCGACACGGCCACGAGCCCGTCCGCGAGCCGCCCCGCGCTCACCTCGCCGTCCGGCCGGAACCGCAGCGCCTCGCTCCACATCGGGCCCAGCCAGCACACGTGCCGCTGCTGTCCGGTGTACTCCTGGGTGGCCTGCACCTCCACCGCGAGCCGGGTGCGCGGCATCGCGCCGATCAGGGGTGAGACCGGTTCGCGCGCCTGGAAGTCCATCGGCCCGTGCTTGACCTGGAGCACCGCGTTCGGCGCGAAGTCGCCGTCCAGCGGCACGAAGTGGTCGTACGCGGCGCGGGCCCGGTCCGTCGTCCGGTCCCGCCAGTCCTGGCGGTGGTCGTAGACGAACGCCCGCCAGTGCACGGTGCCGCCGTGCGGCGCGAGCGCGGCGGCCAGCAGGTTGGCGCCGTCCGCGTGCGTGCGGCCGTACGCGAACGGGCCGGGCTGTCCCTCCGAGTCCGCCTTCACCACGTACCCGCCGAAGTCGGGAATGGCCTCGTACACCCGCGCCGTCGCCCCCGCCCACCAGCCGCGCACCCGCTCGTCCAGCGGGTCGGCCGTGGGCAGCCCGCCGAGGACGACCGGCGCGGCGAAGGTGACCGACAGGTGCGTCCGGACGCCGTAGGGCCTGAGCGCGTCCGCGAGCGCGGCGACCTCGCCGATCCGGTCGGTGAGCAGGTGCGCCTCGGTCTCGTGCACGTTGACGTTGTTCACCGCGACCGCGTTGATCCCGCAGGCCGCGAGCAGCCTGCCGTACGCGCGGACCCGGTCCAGGTCGCCGCGTGCCCGGCCGTCGGACCAGAACAGGGAGCCGCCCGCGTAGCCGCGCTCGACCTGGCCCATCACCGGGTGCACGGCCACGTTGTCCCAGTGGTCCAGCATCCGCAGCGCCACCGCGGGGCGGTGCTCCTCGCGGGCCCGCTCGCCGCGGAAGGCGTCCTCGCCGAGGCGTACGACGTGGAACAGGCCGTACAGCAGGCCGCGCCCGCCGGATGCCGTGACGGTGGTCGTCCCGTGCGCGCGGACGCAGGCGTACCCCTCGTCGTCGGTGTCGCCGGTCAGCTTCAGCACCAGGTCGGCGGCGGTGCCCTCCTGTACCACCCGGCCCCCGAACCGCTCGCAGGCCCGGGCCAGTTCGCCGCGTACGGTGTCCGCGAGCGGCCCCGTCCCGCGCACCAGCGCGTGCCGGCGGCCGACGGCTCGGAAGGCGGCGGGCGGCAGCCAGGCCGGATCGGTGCGCATGCCGTCGAACGACTCCATGGCGTCAGCCGGCCGCCCCGTCCGGGACGGCCGGTGCGGCCGTCGCGAACCGCGCTCCCCCCGCCGGCAGCGGGCCCGTGGCCCGTCCCCTGCCCCGTGTGCCGATGCTCGTCCGCACGTGTTCCCCTCCGACGACCGCCCGATGGGTGCCGCGCCGTCCGGTGCCGGCCGGGGCGCCCGCTCATTGTGGTGCATCGGGCACGTGCGGGGAATGGGGCGGCACAAGCCGGTGGCGGGGCCGGGCCGGTGCCCGGACCCGCCACCCGCGGGTCGTCCGCCTACGCCAGCAGTTCCACCTCCGCCAGCGTGTGCTCCCCGTCGAGGACCAGCCGGTACTTCGCGTACGTGCCCGGCGACTTCACCGAGAACGCCCGGGTCTGCCGGTCCCAGCCGAAGGACTCGCCGGAGCGCTGGTCCAGGGTCCGCCACGTCGTGCCGTCGGCCGAGCCCTGGAGCTTCCAGCCGGTCGGGGCCTTCGCCCGGTCCGCCGACGACGTCAGGGTGTACTGCACCGCCTCGACGCCCTTCCCGGACACCGGCAGCTCCACCGACGTCACGCTCGCGTCCGTCGCCGACGTGTTGTCGAACAGGGCGCCCTCGCCCTCTACGGTGTCCGAGCGCGGGGTCGGCACCTCGTCGTCCTTGGTGACCGACGGCGGCGCCGCGTCCTCGCCGGTGCCCCACGAGGAGGGCTTCGCGCCCATGTCGAACTCCAGGACGCCGCCCTTCGCGAGCAGCGAGTGGGGCAGCGAGGTGGAGTTCCAGCGCTTGCCGTTGACCTTCAGGCCCTGCACGTAGATGTTCTTCGCGCTGTTCTTCGGCGCCTTGACGACCAGCTCGCGGCCGTTCTCCAGGTGGACGGTCGCCTTGGTGAACAGCGGGGAGCCGATGGCGTACTCGCCGCTGCCCATCACCAGCGGGTAGAAGCCGAGCGAGGAGAAGAGGAACCAGGCGGACTGCTCGCCGTTGTCCTCGTCACCGTGGTAGCCCTGGCCGATCTCGCTGCCGGTGTAGAGACGGGACAGCACCTCGCGGACGTTCTTCTGCGTCTTGTACGGCTGCCCGGCCGCGTCGAACATGTACATGGCATGGTGGGCGACCTGGTTGGAGTGCCCGTACATGCCCATGCGGACGTCGCGCGCCTCGGTCATCTCGTGGATGACGCCGCCGTAGGAGCCCTTGAACTCCGGGGAGGCCGTCTCGGGGGTGGCGAGGTACTCGTCGAGCTTGTCGCCGAGGCCGCCCCGGCCGCCGTAGAGGTTGGCGAGGCCGCGGCTGTCCTGCGGGGCGGTGAAGGCGTAGCCCCAGCCGTTGGTCTCGGTGTAGTCGTGGCCCCAGACGCGCGGGTCGTACTTCTCCGAGGCCACGCGCCAGTTGCCCGCCGCGTCCTTGCCCTGGAAGAAGCCGGCCTTCGCGTCGAACAGGTTGACGTACTCCTGGGCGCGGTTGAGGAAGTACGCCGACTCCTCCTTGTACCGCTTCTCGCCGGTCTCCTTGTAGAGCTTCTCGCCCATCCTGGCGATGCCGTAGTCGTTGAGGTAGCCCTCCAGCGCCCAGGACAGGCCCTCGTGCGTCTCGGTGCTGGTGTAGCCGAGGAACGGGGAGGTGGCCATGCCCTTGCGGCCCACGCCCGAGGACGGGGGCACCACGGTGGCGTTCTTGACGGCCGCCTCGTACGCCGCCTTCGCGTCGAAGTCGACGCCCTTGACGTAGGCGTCCGCGAACGCCACGTCCGAGGAGGTGCCGGTCATCAGGTCCGCGTAGCCGGGGGAGGACCAGCGCGAGGTCCAGCCGCCGTCCTTGTAGTGCTGCACGAAGCCGTCGACCAGCTCACCGGCCTTGGACGGGGTCAGGAAGGAGTACGCGGGCCAGGTGGTCCGGTAGGTGTCCCAGAAGCCGTTGTTGACGTACACCTTGCCGTCCACGATCTCGGCGCCGGTGTGCGTCGGGGTGTCGGCCCCCACCATCTTCGAGAACGGGGAGGCGTACTTGTACGTCCCGTCGACCTTCTCGTGGCCCGAGTTCGGGTAGAGGTAGAGCCGGTACAGGCTGGAGTAGAGCGTGGTCAGCTGGTCCTGCGTGGCGCCCTCCACCTCGACCCTGCCGAGGATCCTGTCCCACTGCTTCTGGGCGTCGCGCCTGACCTTGTCGAAGGTGGCGCGCTCCGGGATCTCCTGGCGCAGGTTGTCCTTCGCCTGGTCGACGCTGATCAGGGAGGTCGCCAGGCGCATCGTCACCGTGCGGTCGCGGCCCGCGTCGAAGCGCAGGTGGCCCTTGACGCCGCTGGAACCGCCGCCGAGGACCTTGCTGTCGAACTCGCCGTGGACGAACAGCCGGGTCGCGCCGGTGGAGCCGCCGGACTTGACGTCCGAGTAGCCGGTGAAGGTGCCGTTCTCCTTGTCCAGGGTCAGACCCGCCTGGTCGGTGACGTTGTCGAAGAGCACGCTCGCGTCGTCGCCGGGGTAGGTGAAGCGCATCATCGCCGCGTGGTCGGTCGGCGCCATCTCGGCCTTCAGGCCGTTCTCGAACCGCACGCCGTAGTAGTAGGGCCGCGCGGTCTCGTTCTCGTGCCGGAAGGCCAGCTCGCGCGCGTCCCGGCCGGTGTCCGGGGTGCCGGACGCGGCGGACGGCATCACCTGGAAGGTCTGCCGGTCGCCCATCCACGGGCTCGGCTCGTGGCTCGCGGCGAACGCCTGGAGCGTCGGCAGGTTGTCCGCGTTGTTGCCGCGCGCGTAGTCGTACAGCCACCGGTCGGTACCGGCGTTGGTCACCGGGGTCCAGAAGTTGAAGCCGTGCGGCACGGCGGTCGCGGGGATGTTGTTGCCGCGGGAGAAGCTGCCGCTGGAGTTGGTGCCGCGGGTGGTCAGCGCGTAGTCGGACGGATGGGCCTTCGGGCGCTCGGCCTCGACCCGCTCGATCACCACGTCGTCCAGCCAGCCCCGGAACTTCGCCGGGCCCTTGGGGGAGTCGTACGCCACCAGGATCCGGTCGACGGTCTTGCCGGCCGCGACGGAGCCGATGCCCGACGCCACACTGTTCCACTGGTTGACGTACAGCACCTTGGCGTCGCCCTGGCCGCGCGGGGTCAGCGGGAAGCCGTGCTGGTCCGTGGCCTTGAGGTCGCTCAGGTAGGTGCCGTCGGTGAACGCGAGGTCGACGGAGACGTTGGTCGCGTCGTAGTCGAGGTCGCCGTCCGCCATCGACGGAAAGATCTTGTACGACAGTCGCGTGCGGCGGTCGACCTTCACGTCGACGTCGAAGACCTTGTTGTACGAGTACGCCCGGCCGTCGGCCGTGTGCCGGCCCGCGTAGCGCAGCGCGCGCTTGCCGGTGAAGCCGGCGCCCGCCTTGGCCGTCGGCGAGCCGCTCGGGCCCCGGTCGACGAGCGAGAGCATGTCCTGCGGAACGGACGGGTCGGTGCCGCCGGTGGACAACTGCACGTCGGCGAGCTGGAGCGCGTCGCCCGCTCCGTTGTTCTTCGTGACCTCCAGCCGGAAGTGCCGGAACTCGGCGGCCTCGGCGAGGTCGTACGTCTTCGTCCGGAACCGCTCCTCGAAGGACTCCCCGGTACGGGTGTCCAGCGTCTGCCAGTCCTCGCCGTCCGCCGAGCCCTTCAGCGTCCAGTCCACCGGGTCGCGTTCGGCGTGGTCGTTGGCCGAAGTGAGCGCGTACCGGGCGATCCTGGCCGGCGCCTCCAGGTCGAACTCGACCCAGCCGGTCCTCGCGAAGGTCAGCCACTTGGTGCTCGGCTCGCCGTCGAGGAGGTTCTCCTTCACCTCCCCGCCGCCCGTGTTCTCGGCGCTGGCCCGTACCCCGGTGACCTGGTCGGTGATGTTGCCGGGTATGCCGGTGCTGTACCCGCCGTCCACGCCCGCCGACCGTTTGCTGCCGTCCCGGGCGGTGTCCACGGTGTTGAGCCAGTCCGGAACCGGGTCGTCCGCCTCGAAGGACGACGCGAACTCCCGGTCGGCTCCGGCCGGTGCGGAGGGCAGCGCGACCGCCGCCCCCTGGGAACCCACCGCCAGAGCGAAAGCGGTCGTCAACACGACCGCCGGACCCCATCTGTGCCGAACTCCGTACTGCATGCGCCAGCACCCTCCCTGCGCTCACTGGAGAAATGGACAACGTTGTCAAATTCGATGAGCAAGGACCAGTAGCGCTTGAAGGGGTCAATGGTGTCAAGGGTGTTGACTGTGGCGTACGGGTCCGGCGCCCGGGATTTTTCCTTCAAGGGGCACACAGGTCGCTCATATTTCCGCGAGGTCTCAACTCGGAAAAGACGTACCGCGAACCTTGCTTTTGATCTTGCTCCACGGCCCGGAAGTGGACTATACCTGTCGGCCACCGGGGGATCCGGGGGGAACCGCGAAGAGGGACCGCCAGAGCGCCCGAACCAGCTGTACCCGCACTTCCTGCACGACCCAGCGTGACCCGATCGCGGTGCCGGGGAGGATCCGGTTCACCGCCTGAGTCCTGGAGAAGGCGAGGACTTGAGCATGGGATCCACCACCGGTGTAGGCCATCGCGATCTGATCAGGCGGAGCGCGACCGCCGCTCCCGCCTCGGCGACTGTTACGCCGGCATCGCTCAGCTGATCATCGGCGCCGCACCGCGGCTCCGAGACGACGGCGACAACGCCCCACGTGCGGCCGGCGCAGGACCGGTCCGGTCACGGCGGCCGCACACACAGCACACCCGGACAGATCCAATCGATCAGTGAGGATGCAGAGATGACCATTCGGGCCGGCTCTCTTGACAGGCGGACGCTCCTGCGCGGGGCCATCGCCACCGCGGCGATGGGCTCGTTCGCGGTCGCGTGCAGCTCTCCCTCCAGCGAGGACGGCGACGGCGACGGCGGCCCGAAGGGCGAGAAGAGTGCCAATAACCCGTTCGGTGTCGCCGCGAACTCCACGGTCGAAGCGGCCATCTTCGACGGCGGCTACGGCACCGACTACGTCGACTACACCAACCAGGTGCTCGGCAGCCACGTCAAGGGCCTCAAGGCCCAGGTCAAGCCGGTCGTCGACATCGCCCCCCAGCTCCAGCCCCGCTTCGTCGGCGGCAACCCGCCGGACCTCATCGACAACTCCGGTGAGGACCAGATCGGCTTCCTCGGCATCCTCGACCAGCTGGAGGAGCTCGACGACCTCTTCGAGGCCAACACCTACGAAGGCAAGAAGATCGCCGACATCGTCTACCCCGGCGTCAAGGACCCCGGAACGTACAATGGCAAGTTCGTCGCGCTCCGGTACGTGATGACGGTGTACGGCGTCTGGTACTCGAAAACGCTCTTCGAGGAGAACGGCTGGACCCCGCCGAAGACCTGGGACGAGGCGCTCGACCTCGGCCAGAAGGCGAAGAAGAAGGGCAAGTACCTCTTCGTCCACGGCAAGGAAGCCGCGACCTACTACCAGACGATGCTGTTCGCCTCAGCGATCAAGGAGGGCGGTGACGAGGTCCGGCTCGCTCTCGGCAATCTCGAGAAGGACGCCTGGTCGCATCCGGCCATCCAGGGCGTCCTCAAGGTCATGGAGACCATGATCAAGGAGAAGATGTTCGTCCCCGGCGGCTCCGGCACCCAGTTCCAGAAGGCGCAGGCGATCTGGAGCAACGACCAGAAGGCGCTGCTCTACCCGTCCGGTGGCTGGATCGAGAACGAGATGAAGAAGGCCACCAAGAAGGACTTCCAGATGACCGGGTTCCCGGAGATGACGCTCACGGACAAGCCGAAGCTGCCCTACGAGTCGCTCCATGCCGCAGCGGGCGAGCCGTTCATCGTGCCCAAGCAGGGCAAGAACCCGGCCGGCGGCAAGGAAGTGCTGCGGGCGATGCTGTCCGAGAAGGCGGCCGCCAACTTCTCCAAGACAAAGCTGGCCCCGACGGTGGTCAAGGGCACCGTGCCCGCCGACGGCTTCGGATCGGCCGCCCTCGTCTCCCAGACGAAGATGCTCGAGGCCGCGGGCGAGAACATCTACGACATGAGGAGGTTCGTCGAGGCATACGGCATGAATACCGACCAGCTGGTGCCGTGGAACTCGTTCCTCGCCGGTGACCTCGACCGCAAGGGCCTCACCGCGGCCCTGCAGAAGATCTCCGACAAGGTCCGGGAAGACGACTCCGTCGACAAGATCAAGATCAGCTAGTACAGCGATGAAAGACAACATCACCACCTCCGACGCCGCGAGCCGCCGGCCCGAGCCGGCCGCTCGCGGCGGGCGGCCACGGCGCCGCAAGCTCACGTTCGACCGGGTGACGTTCTTCCTCGCGTTCCTCGGTGTCCCGCTGGCCATCTTCGTGATCTTCGTTCTGATCCCGTTCGGCCAGGCGATCTTCTGGGGGATGACCGACTGGCGCGGCTTCAGCCCGGACTACAACTTCGTCGGCTTCGACAACTTCACGAAGATGTTCCAGGACGACGTCTTCCTGAAGGCGTTGCGCAACGTCGCGCTCCTCGCGGCCTTCGTGCCGCTGGTGACGCTGACGCTGGCCCTCGGGGTCGCCGTGGCCATCACCCTGGGCGGGCCCAGCAAGGGCCCCGTCCGAGGGATCCGGGGAGCGTCGTTCTACCGGATCATCTCGTTCTTCCCCTACGTCGTGCCGGCGATCATCGTCGGTCTGATCTGGGCGCAGATGTACGACCCGAACGCCGGCCTGCTCAACGGCGTCCTCACCGGCCTCGGCCTCGACCGGTTCGACTCGTTCGCGTGGCTGGGCGAGAAGGCGAGCGCGATGCCGGCCGTGATGTTCGTCATCATCTGGGGGCTCGTCGGGTTCTACGCGGTGCTCTTCATCGCCGCGATCAAGGGCGTTCCCGGCGAGCTGTACGAGGCGGCGAGGATCGACGGGGCCGGCCGGTTCCGTACCACGATCTCGATCACCCTGCCGGCGATCCGGGACAGCGTGCAGACGGCGTACATCTACCTGGGCATCGCCGCCCTCGACGCGTTCGTCTACGTCCAGGCGATGGTGCCGAACGGCGGCCCGGACAACTCGACCCTGACGATCAGCCAGCGTCTGTTCAACGTCGCTTTCGCCAAGCAGCAGTTCGGCTACGCCACCGCGATGGGCGTCGTCCTCGCCGCCGTCACCCTGGTGTTCGCGGCGCTGGTGTTCCTCGTCAACCGCCTCACGGGCGGCGGCGAGGGCGAGAGCAAGAGGAAAGCACCTGGGTCCAGGGCTCGGCGTGCCGCAGCCAAGGGAGGTGCCCGGTGAGCGTCATCGCCGCCGACCGGAAGCCGGCCAGTGACCGGAAACCGGCGAGCGACCGCAAGCTGACGAGGGCCGCCGCGAGCAGCGACCGCAGATTCGCGGCGATCTCGCACGCCCTGCTGATCCTGTGGTCCGTGATCGTGATCGTGCCCATGCTGTGGGTGCTGATGTCGTCGTTCAAATCGACCGGCGAGATCCTTTCGTCGCCGTTCTCGCTGCCGGATCACTGGCGCTTCGAGAACTACGCGAACGCGTGGACCGACGCGAACATCGGGAAGTACTTCCTGAATTCCGTGATCGTCGTGGTCTCGGCACTGATCCTGGTGATGCTGCTCGGCGCGATGTGCGCCTACGTTCTCGCCCGGTTCGAGTTCCCCGGACGCCGGCTGATCTACTACGTGATGCTCGCCGGCCTGACTTTCCCGGTTTTCCTGGCGATCGTTCCGCTCTTCTTCCAGTTGCAGAACTTCGGGCTGCTGAACACGCGTCCCGGACTGATCCTCACCTATGTCGCGTTCGCGCTGCCGTTCACGATGTTCTTCCTCTATTCGTTCTTCCGGTCGCTGCCGCACGACGTGTACGAGGCCGCGCTGATCGACGGTGCCGGGGACTGGCGGGCGTTCTTCCAGGTGATGCTGCCGATGGCCCGTCCGGGCATGGCGGCGGTGGCGATCTTCAACTTCCTGGGCCTGTGGAACCAGTTCCTGCTGCCGGTGGCGCTCAACACCGACCAGGACAAGTGGGTCCTCACCCAGGGCATGGCCGCCTACGCGTCCTCGCAGGTCTACGACATCGACTACGGCGCGCTGTTCGCGGCGATCGTGGTCACGGTGGTGCCCGTACTGATCGTGTACTGCGTCTTCCAGCGGCGGATCGCCGGTTCGGTGTCGCAGGGCACCTTCCGCTGACGCCCACCGCCGCTCCACCCGTCGTACGCAGGGGTCCGGCCCCGGAGAGACAGCTCGCGGGGGCCGCACCCCTGTGGCGTACCGCCGGTGGTCGGCCGTGGACACGGCCTGGAACCGATTTCTGTCCAGGGCTTGACGCCACTGGGCGATTCAGCGGAGCTTGGAGTTCATAACTTGTACAAGGCCCGGTCGCCCCAGGGTGACGCGGGCCAGGGATGAGGGTGAGAGTCAATGGAGACTCCGGGGTCGCAGTCGTCGCTGCACCGAGCCAACCTGGAGCGGGTCGTCCGAGCAGTACGTCTTGCGGGTTCGCTCACCCAGGCGGAGATCGCGAGGACGACGGGCCTGTCCGCGGCGACCGTCTCGAACATCGTCCGGGAACTGAAGGACGGCGGGACCGTCGAGGTCACGCCCACCTCGGCGGGCGGCCGCCGGGCCCGCAGCGTCTCCCTGAGCGGGGACGCCGGCATCGTCATCGGCGTCGACTTCGGGCACACCCACCTGCGGGTCGCGGTCGGGAACCTCGCCCATCAGGTGCTCGCCGAGGAGTCCGAACCTCTGGACGTCGACGCGTCCGCGGCGCAGGGCTTCGACCGGGCGGAGCAGCTGGTCAACCGGCTGATCGCGGCGACCGGTGTCGACCGCTCCAAGATCGCCGGAGTGGGCCTCGGTGTGCCCGGCCCGATCGACGTGGAGTCCGGGACGCTGGGCTCGACCGCCATCCTGCCCGGCTGGGGCGGCACCCGGCCCGCCGAGGAGCTGCGGGGGCGGCTCGGCGTGCCGGTGCACGTGGACAACGACGCGAACCTCGGCGCCCTCGGCGAACTGGTCTGGGGCAGCGGCCGGGGGGTGCGGGACCTGGCGTACATCAAGGTCGCCAGCGGTGTCGGAGCGGGTCTGGTGATCAACGGCAAGATCTATCGCGGCCCCGGCGGCACCGCGGGGGAGATCGGGCACATCACGCTCGACGAGGCCGGACCCGTCTGCCGCTGCGGAAACCGGGGCTGCCTGGAGACCTTCGCGTCCGCACGCTATGTGCTCCCGCTCCTCCAGCCGAGTCACGGCACCGGCCTGACGATGGAGGGCGTCGTGCGGCTGGCGAGGGACGGTGACCCGGGCTGCCGTCGGGTGATCGCCGACGTCGGCCGCCACATCGGCAGTGGTGTCGCCAACCTCTGCAACCTGCTCAACCCGAGCCGCGTGGTCCTCGGCGGCGACCTGGCCGAGGCCGGCGAGCTGGTGCTCGGCCCGATCAGGGAGTCCGTCGGCCGGTACGCCATTCCCAGTGCCGCGCGCCAACTCTCCGTTCTTCCCGGGGCACTTGGGGGGCGTGCCGAGGTCCTCGGAGCCCTCGCCCTCGCCCTCAGTGAGATGGGTGATTCGACGCTTTTGGACGGCAGTGCGAACGGCGCTCTGCCGGCGGCCACCCCTGCCTTCACTTAGAGAACGGATGGCACCGTTGCCATCTCGTTAAGGATTTACTTCTTGACGTCGCACGTGTGGCCGAGTTGACTTCCAGCCACCTCGGCCGCAACGACGCGGCCTCGTCAGGGAGGTTTCTGAAGTGAACACGCGTATGCGTCGTGCCGCCGTTGCCGTTGCCACGACCGCGATGGCCGTCTCGCTCGCCGCTTGCGGCAGCGCCAAGGAGTCCGGCGACAAGGGCGACTCGTCCGACTCCGCCGCCAAGAAGGGCGACGACATCAAGGTCGGACTCCTCCTTCCGGAGAACCAGACCGCGCGCTACGAGAAGTTCGACAAGCCCTTGATCGAGAAGAAGGTCAAGGAGCTCACGAACAACAAGGGCGAGGTCGTCTACGCCAACGCCAAGCAGGACGCCACGCTGCAGGCCCAGCAGGTCGACACGATGATCACCAACAAGGTCGACGTGCTGATCGTGGACGCGGTGGACTCCAAGGCCATCGCCGGCTCGGTGAAGAAGGCCAAGGACCAGGGCATCAAGGTCGTCGCCTACGACCGCCTGGCCGAGGGCCCGATCGACGCCTACACCTCGTTCGACAACGTGACCGTCGGCAAGACCCAGGGCGAGGCCCTGCTGAAGGCGCTGGGCGACAAGGCCAAGAGCGGCCAGATCGTCATGATGAACGGCTCCTCCACCGACCCGAACGCCGCCCAGTTCAAGGAGGGCGCCCACTCCGTCCTCGACGGCAAGGTGAACGTCGGCCGCGAGTACGACACCAAGGAGTGGAAGCCGGAGAACGCCAACGCCAACATGGAGGGCGCCATCTCCGCCGTCGGCAAGGACAAGATCGTCGGCGTCTACTCCGCCAACGACGGCATGGCGGGCGGCATCATCACCGCGCTGAAGGCCGCGGGCATCGCCAACATCCCGGTCACCGGCCAGGACGCCGAGCTTGCGGGTGTGCAGCGCATCATCACCGGCGAGCAGTACATGAGCGTCTACAAGTCCTACCCGCAGGAGGCCGAGGTCGCCGGCGCGATGGCCGTCGCCCTCGCCAAGGGCGAGTCGCTCGACTCCATCGCCAAGGAGAAGGTGGACAGCGCCACCACCAAGGGCGTTCCGTCGGTGCTCGTCCCGGTGGTCTCGCTGACCAAGGACAACATCAAGGAGACCGTGATCAAGGAGGGCTTCTACACCCTCGACGAGATCTGCGCCGGCAACTACAAGGCCGCCTGCGACAAGATCGGTCTCAAGTAAGCAGTCGCACCTCCCGTACCGCCTGAGCGCGTGCGGGACCGGCTGCGCGCAGCTTCCTCCGGCGCTCCGCACTCATAGCCCCGCAAGCTGAGCGGGGCGCCGGACGGAACACCCCGCGGGTGTCCCCCGCCCCCCACCCAGTCTTTCTGCACAACCTCCCGCCGGGTCAGGCGGCGAAGGAGATGGTTCACGTGTCCGCTACGCCCGTGCTGGCGTTGCGCGGGGTCTCCAAGCGATTCGGTGCCGTCCAGGCGCTCACCGATGTAGAGCTTGAGGTCCACGCCGGTGAAGTGGTCGCCCTGGTGGGCGACAACGGCGCCGGAAAGTCCACGCTGGTCAAGACGATCGCCGGCGTGCACCCCATCGATGAGGGCGCCATCGAGTGGGACGGCAAGGCCGTCTCGATCAACAAGCCGCACGACGCCCAGAACCTGGGCATCGCGACCGTCTACCAGGACCTCGCGCTGTGCGACAACATCGACGTGGTCGGCAACCTCTACCTGGGCCGGGAGATCCGCAAGCGCGGTGTCCTGGACGAGGTGGAGATGGAGCGCCGCTCCCGCGAGCTGCTGGACACGCTGTCCATCCGCATCCCCAGCGTCCGCATCCCGATCGCCTCGCTCTCCGGCGGTCAGCGCCAGGTCGTGGCGATCGCCCGCTCCATGCTCGGCGAGCCCAAGCTGGTCATCCTCGACGAGCCCACCGCGGCCCTCGGTGTCGAGCAGACCGCGCAGGTTCTCGACCTCGTCGAGCGGCTGCGCGAGCGCGGCCACGCCGTCATCCTCATCAGCCACAACATGGCCGACGTCAAGGCGGTCGCCGACAAGGTCGCCGTCCTGCGCCTCGGGCGCAACAACGGCATCTTCGAGGTCAAGTCGACCTCCCAGGAAGAGATCATCTCCGCCATCACGGGCGCCACGGAGAACGCCGTGACCCGTCGTGCGGCGCGCACCAATGGGGAGATCAAGAAGTGAGCATCGACAAGACCTCCACACCCGCCAAGGACAACGCGGTGGCGAACCCCGACGCCGCTTCCGCCGCGGTCACCGCCGTCGACCCGCGACTGCTGGTGCGCGAGCAGGGTTTCGCCGGCTACCTCGGGGAGTTCAAGCGGAAGATGAAGGCCGGTGACCTCGGGTCCCTCCCGGTCGTCGTCGGACTGCTGGTCATCTGGGCCATCTTCACCGGCCTGAACTCCAACTTCCTCACCGCCGGCAACTTCTCCGACATGTCGGTCGCCATGGTCGGCACCGGCATGATCGCCGTCGGTATCGTCTTCGTCCTGCTGCTCGGCGAGATCGACCTGTCGGTCGGCTCGGTCAGCGGTGTCGCCGGCGCCACCTTCGCGGTGCTGAGCGTCACGCACGGGATGAACGAGTGGCTCGCCCTGCTGCTGTCCATCCTCACCGGCACCGTGGCCGGCGCCATCCACGGTTTCTTCTTCGCCCGCATCGGCGTCCCGGCCTTCGCCGTGACCCTGGCCGGACTGCTGTTCTGGCAGGGCTTCATGCTGCAGGTCCTGGGCGTGAACGGCACGATCAACATCGACTCCGAGGGTGTGGTCGCCAAGCTGACCAGCTACTACTTCAGCGACGTGGCCGCCGCCTACGGTCTGGCGATCGTCGTGACCGCGGGATACTTCCTCGCCGCGTTCTTCGACAACCGCCGCCGCGAGGCCGCCGGGGTGCCCTCCCGGCCGCTCAACGAGATCATCGTGCGCACGGTGCTGCTCGCGATACTCGCCTTCGCCGTGGCGATCGTCTTCAACCAGTACAAGGGCCTGCCGCTGGCCGTGGTGATCTTCCTGGCGTTCCTGCTGCTCACGGACTTCGTCCTGCGCCGCACCGCCTACGGCCGCAAGGTCTTCGCCCTCGGTGGCAGCGTCGAGGCGTCGCGCCGTGCCGGTATCAACGTGGAGATGGTCCGGATCTCGGTCTTCGCGATCGCCGGCACCTTCGCCGCGATCGGCGGCCTCTTCACCGCCTCGAAGATCGCCTCCGCCAACCAGGGCGCGGGCGCCGGTGAGTTCCTGATGAACGTCATCGCCGCGGCCGTGATCGGCGGCACGTCCCTCTTCGGCGGCCGCGGCCGCACCTGGGACGCGCTGCTCGGTGTGATGGTCATCGTCTCGATCCAGTACGGCCTCGCCCTGGAGGGCATCGCCTCGCCGGTCCAGTACATGATCACCGGTGGCGTGCTGCTGGCGACCGTCGTCATCGACGCGGTCACCCGCAAGACGCAGAAGACGGCCGGCCGCGCGTAGCGTCCGCACGGCCGACGAAGGTCCGCCCGCCCGCCCGTCCCAGCCACGGGCCGGCGGGCGGACCGCTTTCTCACGGGGTGTGTCAGCAGGCTCCGAGGTCCTGCCGGACCCCCCACTGACCGGTGGTGCCGGGCTCCTCGCCCGTCGTCCACCACTCCGCCTTCCAGGTGTGGCCCCGGTGGGAGACCTGCCGGCCGCCCGTGCGGACCGTGCCCGAGGCCCGGGGGCGGCCGTGCACGGGTCGCCGTTGCCGACGGTGACGGTGAGGGCGTCGGTGGTGCTGTGGCGCCCGACGGAGTGGAGGCGGCCGCCGATGGGAACAGTCGATCGCGTGACGTACGACGCACCGCCCGGACACGTTCCGCCGGAGCGGAACATTAGACTCGACGAGCCCGGCAACAGCTCTACTGCAAGGAGGCACGGGTGCCGCTGCTGACCCGCATCACGGGACCGCGCGATCTGGACCGGCTCAGCCTGGAAGAGCTGGACCGGCTGGCACAGGAGATCCGCACGTTCCTCGTCGACGCCGTCTCCAAGACCGGCGGCCACCTCGGCCCCAACCTCGGCGTGGTGGAACTCACCCTCGCCCTGCACCGCGTCTTCGACTCGCCGAGCGACAAGGTGCTCTGGGACACCGGACACCAGTCCTACGTGCACAAGCTGGTCACCGGCCGGCAGGACTTCTCGAAGCTGAAGATGAAGGGCGGCCTGTCCGGCTACCCCTCACAGGCCGAGTCCGAGCACGACGTCATCGAGAACAGCCACGCCTCCACCGTCCTCGGCTGGGCCGACGGCCTCGCCAAGGCCAACGAGGTCCTCGGCCACGACCGCCACGTCGTCGCGGTCATCGGCGACGGCGCGCTGACCGGCGGCATGGCCTGGGAGGCGCTGAACAACATCGCCGCCGCCAAGGACCGCCCCCTCGTCATCGTCGTCAACGACAACGAGCGCTCCTACGCCCCCACCATCGGCGGTCTCGCCAACCACCTGGCGACCCTGCGCACCACCGACGGCTACGAGCGCTTCCTGGCCCGCACCAAGGAGGTCCTCGAGCGCACCCCGGTCGTCGGCCGCCCGCTCTACGACACCCTGCACGGCGCCAAGAAGGGCCTGAAGGACTTCATCGCCCCGCAGGGCATGTTCGAGGACCTCGGCCTGAAGTACGTCGGCCCGATCGACGGCCACGACATCGAGGCCCTGGAGTCCGCCCTCACCCGCGCCAAGCGCTTCGGCGGCCCGGTCATCGTGCACTGCCTCACCGAGAAGGGCCGCGGCTACCAGCCCGCCCTCCAGGACGAGGCCGACCGCTTCCACGCCGTCGGCAGGATCCACCCGGACACGGGCCTGCCCATCTCCAGCTCCGGTGCCGACTGGACGAGCGTCTTCGGCGACGAGATGCTCGAACTCGGCCGGGAGCGCGAGGACATCGTCGCCATCACCGCCGCCATGCTGCAGCCGGTCGGCCTCGACAAGTTCGCCAAGGCCTTCCCCGACCGCGTCTACGACGTCGGCATCGCCGAGCAGCACGGCGCCGTCTCCGCGGCCGGCCTCGCCCACGGCGGGGTCCACCCGGTCTTCGCCGTGTACGCCACCTTCCTCAACCGCGCCTTCGACCAGGTGCTGATGGACGTGGCCCTGCACAAGTGCGGCGTGACGTTCGTGCTCGACCGCGCCGGTGTCACCGGCACCGACGGCGCCTCCCACAACGGCATGTGGGACATGTCCATCCTCCAGGTCGTGCCCGGCCTGCGCCTGGCCGCCCCGCGCGACGCCGACCAGGTCCGCGCCCAGCTGCGCGAGGCCGTCGAGGTCGACGACGCGCCGACCGTGGTCCGCTTCTCCAAGGGCGCCGTCGGCCCCGCCGTACCCGCCGTCGGCCGCGTCGGCGGCATGGACGTGCTGCGCACCCCCGGCACCGACGACCCGGACGTCCTCCTGGTCTCCGTCGGCGCGCTGGCGCCGATGTGCCTGGAGATCGCCGACCTGCTGAACAAGCAGGGCATCTCCACCACCGTCGTCGACCCGCGCTGGGTCAAGCCCGTCGACGAGGCCATGGCCCCGCTCGCCGAGCGCCACCGCGTGGTCGTCACCGTCGAGGACAACTCGCGGGTCGGCGGTGTCGGCTCCGCCGTCGCCCAGGCCCTGCGCGACGCGGGCGTGGACGTACCGCTGCGCGACTTCGGCATCCCGCCGCGCTTCCTCGACCACGCCTCCCGCGCCGAGGTCCTGGCCGAGATCGGGCTCACCGCACCCGACATCGCCCGCCAGGTCACCGGCCTGGTCGCCAAGCTCGACGGCAAGTACCAGCGCCCGGGCGCCGAGGTGGACTCGGTGGAAGCCGCGCGCGACTGACGTACCGCCGATGGGCCGGTATCTCCACTCATTGCAGTGGCGAAACCGGCCCATCCGCGTGAATCGGACCCACGCCGGGGCATACGCAGTAAGCCCCCTCTCGATCATGTCGAGGACGACAAGCGTGGGAGGTTCCCGTGAGCAGCACCCTATTCAGGACCAAGAAGGTCGAGCAGTCCATCCGTGACACGGAGGAACCGGAGCACGCGCTCAAGAAATCCCTGTCGGCCCTCGACCTCACCGTCTTCGGCGTCGGTGTCGTCATCGGCACCGGCATCTTCGTACTGACCGGCACGGTCGCCAAGAACAACGCCGGTCCCGCGGTCGCCCTGGCGTTCGTCGTGGCCGGCGTCGTCTGCGCGCTCGCCGCGCTCTGCTACGCCGAGTTCGCCTCCACGCTCCCGGTGGCCGGGTCGGCGTACACCTTCTCCTACGCCTCGCTCGGTGAACTGCCCGCCTGGATCATCGGCTGGGACCTGGTGCTGGAGTTCGCGCTCGGTACGGCGGTGGTGGCCGTCGGCTGGTCGGGCTACGTCCGTTCGCTGCTGGACAACGCGGGCTGGCAGATGCCCGAGGCACTCGGTGGCCGGGACGGCGCCGAGGGGTTCGGCTTCGACATCCTGGCCGCCGCCCTGGTGCTGGTACTCACCGCCATCCTCGTGCTCGGCATGAAACTGTCGGCGCGGATCACCTCGATCGTCGTCGCCGTCAAGGTGGCGGTCGTCCTCGTCGTGATCATCGCGGGCGCCTTCTTCGTCAAGGGCACCAACTACGACCCGTTCATCCCGCCCTCCCAGCCGGTGGAGGCGGGCGGTGGCCTGCATTCACCGCTGGTCCAGCTGATGTTCGGGTGGGCGCCGGCCAACTTCGGCGTGATGGGCATCTTCACCGCCGCCTCCGTCGTCTTCTTCGCCTTCATCGGCTTCGACATCGTCGCCACCGCCGCCGAGGAGACCAAGAACCCGCAGCGGGACATGCCCCGCGGCATCCTCGGCTCGCTGGCCATCTGCACCGTCCTGTACGTCCTGGTGTCGATCGTGGTCACCGGCATGCAGCACTACAGCGAGCTGTCCGTCGACGCCCCGCTCGCGGACGCGTTCAAGGCCACCGGGCACCCCTTCTTCTCGGGCGTGATCAGCTTCGGCGCCGCGGTCGGCCTGACCACGGTGTGCATGATCCTGCTGCTCGGCCAGACCCGCGTGTTCTTCGCGATGAGCCGCGACGGACTGCTGCCGCGCTTCTTCTCCCGCGTCCACCCGAGGTTCCGGACCCCGTACCGGCCGACCATCCTGCTCGGCGTGATCATTGCGATCGTCGCGGGCTTCACCAGCCTGAGCGAGCTCGCCGAGCTGGTGAACATCGGCACGCTCTTCGCCTTCGTCATCGTCGCGATCAGCGTGATCATCCTGCGCCGTACCCGCCCCGACCTGCCCCGCGCCTTCCGCACCCCGCTGGTCCCGCTGCTGCCCGTCGTGTCGGTGGCCGCCTCCCTGTGGCTGATGCTGAACCTGCCCGCCGAGACCTGGGTCCGGTTCGCCGTGTGGATGGCGATCGGCTTCGTCGTGTACTTCCTCTACGGCCGTACCCACAGCCGCATGGCCCTCGGCGAGGAGGAACCGGCGGGCACGCCCAAGTCCTCCGGCCCGGACGCGTCCTAGCCCAGGTCCAGGCCCGGAGCGACGCCCAGTCGGTCAACGCCGCGCGGAGGTGACCGTTCCGCCCGGGCCAAGCTGCTTCCGACGCGGGAACCGGACAGGTAGGGCCCTGTTTCCCTGGCTCGTCCGGATTGCCGTCCCGGTCAGCGCGCCGTTGCGCCACGTACCCTCTCAGGGTCCAACTCTCAAGACTGGTCATTACGTTGGCCACTGGCGAAATGGTTGTGCCTACCGTGAAACACAGACACAGATCCCGGGCCGGGCTCTTCCGGCTGCCGGGGAGCGAGCGCGGAGCGAGCGGCATACGGAACTCCGTGCGGGCGCTCTGCGTGGCTCTCCTTCTCTCCCTCGTCGTGGGACTCCTCGGCACCCCTGCCCTCGCGGCACCGGTGGCCGCGGCCTCCGCCGCCTCCGCCTCCGCCTCCGCCTCCGCCTCCGCCGACGACGACACGGAGAGCACCGACCACATCCCCGCCACCCCACGGGGTGAGGTCCTGCGCGCCTGGAAGGAGGGCGGGCCCGGAGTGAAGGCGGCCGCGGAGGCGGCTCTGCTCGGCACCGACGAGCAGGTGCGGACCTTCCTCGACAGCGAGCGGGCCGCCGCGGAGCTGTCGGACGACCGGGTCGCCACCGTGCAGGTCTTCTCGGTGGGCGGCAGGGCCGTACGGGAGGCGGCGGAGCAGGCCATGGCGGGGCCGCCGGCCGACCTCGACGCCTTCCTGGAGTCGGGCTGGCAGGCGCCGCTCGAGGAGGACCAGCGGGTCCGCGCCACCCAGATCATCAGCGCCGGCGGGCCGGAGGTGAAGGCGGCCGGTCAGGCCGCCATGAACGGCACCGCCGAGGACGTGCAGCGCTTCATCGTCGAGGGACAGTACGACGCCCGGCGCAGCGACGAGCGCGTGCAGGTGGTCCAGATCCTCTCCACCGGCGGTCCGGCCACCCAGGAGGCCGCTCGGGTCGCGCTCGACGGCGGACCCGAGGACGTGACGGCGTTCCTGGAGGTGGGCCAGTACGTGGCGCGGGCCCGTGACCAGGAGCACGCCACCATCGAGGACCTGGTCGCCCAGGCGCAGGAGGCCGGCCGGCAGGCCCGGCTGGAGACCGACGCCGCGAAGGAGGCCTCCGCACGCGCCATCGCTGCGACGAAGCTGGCCAAGGAGGCCGCGCAGAAGGCGGCGGCGGAGACCGCCGCCGCCAAGGACGACGCGAACAAGGCGTCCAACGCCGCCGGCCGGGCCGCCGACGCCGCTCGTGGTGCCGCCAAGGCCGCCCAGGAGGCGATCGCCTCGGCGCGCGCCGCCAACACCTCCGCGCGCATCGCGTCCAACGCCGCGGCCCAGGCCGCTTCCGCGGCAGCCGCCGCGGCCCAGGCCGCCAGCCGGGCCCGCAGCGCCGCCGCCGACGCCGCCACGGACGCGTCCAAGGCGAGCGCCGCCCGCAAGGCCGCCGAGGGCGCCTACGCCGCCGCGAAGGGCGCCGAGACCGCGGCCAAGGCGGCGGACCACGCGGCGACCGCGGCCGACGAGGCGGGCATCGCCGCCAAGGCCGCCGCAGGCGCGGGCGCCAACGCCGACGCCGCGGCAGTTGCGGCCCAGGCGGCCAGCGGTCATTCCAACGTCTCCAGCGCCCAGGCCCAGCGGGCGCGGGAAGCCGCCGCCGACGCGCGGCGGCAGGCGGCCGAGGCCACCCGCGCCGCGAACAAGGCCGTTTCCCTGGCGGCCAAGGCTGCCACTGCCGCCCGCGAGGCACGGGACTCGGCCAATTCCGCGGCCGTCCACGCCCGGAACGCGGGCAAGGCCGCCGAGGAGGCGGCCGACCACGCCGGTGACGCCGCCCAGGCCGCCACCGAGTCCGCCAAGCACGCCACCGAGGCCAAGAAGGCCGCGGACGCCGCCACCACGGCGGTGACCCAGGCCAACGCCACCTACGCCGTGGCCCGAGAGGTCGAGGCGGAGGAACTCGCCGACCGCCGATACACCGAGGTCGAGAAGGCCAAGGCCCTGAAGGTGGCGGACAACGAGCGCAAGGCCCGTGAAGAGCAGGAGGCCGACGCCGCCCGCGCCGCGGACGAGGAGGCGCGGCGCCTGGCGGCGGAGGTGACCGCTCCGGGCGCGGACCTGGCCGAAGTCGCCGTCAAGGCCCGCAAGATCGCGCTGCACGTCGCCAAGACCCGCGGCCCGTGGAGCGTCACCGCGGCCGAGTCCGCCCTGGCGGGTTCGGACGCGCAGGTCGTCGAGTACATCAGGACCGGCTTCGGCGAGGCCGTACAGCGCGACGAGTACGCGCGCGCGGTCAACCTGGCCTGGGAATCGGACTACGAGGCGGTCCGTACCGCCGCGAAGGAGGCGCTGCAGGGCAACGCGGCGCAGATCAGCGCGTTCGTCGAGACCGGTCAGCACGACGCGGCCGCGCACGACTACCGCATCCGCGTCGTCCAGCTGATGAACGGCGCGGGGACCTCGGTGAAGGCCGAGGGCCAGAAGGCGCTGGACGCCGGCACGACCGAAGCGTTGCGTGAGTTCGCCCAGACCGGCTACTACACGGCCCGGACCACCGACGAACGCGTGCGCGCGGTCCAGTTGCGCGGCACCGGCGGTCCCGAGGTCAAGGCCGCGGCCGACGTGGCGCTGGCCGGGCCGCCGGAGGTCCTGCACCGGTTCATCCAGGTCGAGCAGTACCGTGCGGCGCGGCAGGACAAGCTCACCGCCACGCATGTGTCCCGGATGCAGGGTCTGATCTCCGGTGCGGCCAAGGTGGCCGCGACGGCGCACCAGGACGCCGCGCTCGCCGCCAAGGTGGCGGCCGAGGCCCGCAAGGCCGCGGAGGACGCGGCCAAGTACGCCCAGCAGGCGAAGGACTCGGCGGCCGATGCCGACGAGTACGCCAGGCAGGCGGACGCGCACGCGGACGCCGCGGAGAAGTCCGCGGCCGAGGCCGCCGCGTCGGCCCGGTCGGCCCGCGCCGCCGAGGCGGACGCGAAGAACGCCGCCCGTGCCGCCGACGTGTCGGCGAGCCAGGCCGCCTCGTCCGCCGCCGCCGCACAGGCCTCCGCGAGCAGCGCCTGGGCCGCGGCGGACGCCGCCTACGCCTCGTCGATCGCGGCGGGCAAGGACGCCGATGCGGCCAGCAAGGCGGCGACGGCCGCCGGCGAGGTGGCGTTCCGCAAGCTCCAGGAGGAGATCCGGCAGCACTTCGCGGACATCGTGGCCGAGATGGAGGAACGCAGCCTCAGGGCGGAGGACGAGGAGTTCGTCAAGCTCATCGAGGAGATGAACGAGGTCGACTGGGGGCAGGTGCTGTCCGACGGCGGCCACTTCACCCTCGACGTCCTGGGACTGATCCCCGGGTTCGGCGAGGCCGCCGACGGCGCCAACTGCGCCTGGTACTTCGGCGAGGGCAACGTGATCGACGCGGGACTGTCCTGTGCCGGCGCCGTGCCCTTCGCCGGCTGGGGTGCCGCGGGCATCAAGTTCGGCAAGTGGGGCACGAAGGCGGACGGCTTCTTCCGCAAGCTGTTCGGCAAGAACCCGCTCTTCTCGCTGTGCGCGCGGTCGTTCTCGCGGGCCATGCCCTCCGCGCAGGCGGCGAACTCGGTCACCTGCCCGGTGGGCTGGCGGCAGATCAGCGGGGAGGTGTTCCAGTCACCGGGCGGCCTGGTGTACCAGCGGGGCTTCGACGGCACGCACCGCATCGAGCACGTCATGGAGCACACACGCGCCAACCCGGACAAACCGCTGCACGGCGTCTTCAAGGTGAAGGACCAGGACGGCCTCCTCGCCATGATCGACGATGCCTGGAGGCGGCGCGACGGCGCCGAGACATTCGTCAACCGGGGCAACACGGTCCACGCGGTGGAGTATGACGACGCGATCGGTGACGCGGGGGAGAAGTTCCTGTGCATCGTGACCCGGACGAAGAAGAAGATGGCCCGGATCATCACCGCCTACCCGTCGGCGTCGAAGAACTGCCCGACGGCGTAGCGCACCCGGCCACACGAGGATGACACCCGAGGTCCGGCGGGCGGGGCTTCCCGCCCGCCGGACCTCACCCGCACCGACAAGGACACCGCCATGCTTCCCCCGCACCGCATCCGTGAGCTCCTGCGCGAGCTGGACGACCCGGCACACCTGCGAGTCCCCGCGCGCTACGACGTCCCGGCCGCTCACCGGCGCTTCGCGCGCCTCACCGACGCCCTGGAGCGACGGTTCGGCCGGTCCGTGACCGCGGGCGGGGTGCAGGACGCCAGCCTGTACGGGTACGTCTCGGTCCCCGCGCCGGCCACGGCGACGGACCGGCCCCTGTGGGTGCTGATGAGCAACTTCGGCCCCCTCGTCACCACCGGAAGAGGGACCGGCTGGGGCGTGCCCGGTTGCGAGGAAGGCCTCGACGCGGCCTTCGTGACCTGGCTCGACGAACTGTGCACGGAACTCGGCTGCGTCTATGTGCCCGCCGAGCTGCTGCTGGAGCCGTACGACGGACCGAGCCGGCTGGAAGACGACTGGGAGGAAGACGACTGGGAGGAAGGAGGCGAAGAAGACGAAGAAACGGAAGGAGACGAGAACGGGCAGGACGAGGGTGCGGCCCTGCCTCTCGCCTGGTGGGACAGATACTTCCAGTTCATGTGAGGGCGTCCTGACTGTCCGACAACTCAGGAAGGCCTGACCGTACTCCGGCCTCACGCTCGCATCCGAGCACCGAATGTGGTTGCCCTGTGGACGACTTGTGACCGCGTGATAGCTTGCGCTTTCGGTGCGCCAGGAGGGACGGGGCGTCACGAGGGGGGCGAGGGGGCTTTGCCACCGTGAGCATGCAGTGGCCCTGCGTGCTGACCGCGTCTGTCCTGACGGTGCCGCCCCCTTGGTGCGTCACGTAACAGGCAACGCACCGCCTCGGAGGGAAATCGTGAAGACACCCCGATTCAGTAAGCCGCTTCTCGCCGGCCTGTTCGCGGTCTGCACCGTCGCGGGCGCGTCGTCGCTCGCCTACGCCGTCACGGCGTCCGACGCCTCGCCCACGACGACCGACGTCGCCGGCGTGGCAGCCGACGTTCCGAGGTACGCGGTTGAGGACTTCCAGCACCCCAACGCCGATCGCATCCTCGAGGAGAAGGGCATCACCCTCCACCGGGGAGACGGGCACATCTTCTTCGCGGAGTGCGACGGTTCGCCGGAGCAGATCCAGGTCTGGACCCGCAAGAGCGCTGCGGGCACCTACTGCTTCCAGACCACCTCCACCACCGGCTTCCTCAGTCTCGAAGTGCCCGAGGTCTACGCCCTGCAGACCACGGACACGGCCGTGCACGCCGAACTGAGCGCGGACGGCAGGACTCAGGAGATCGATCTGGCCAAGAACGACTTCCAGGGAGTCGGGGAAGGCACCGGCGGTGCCTCCACCGTCCTGCTGGAACTCCGGGTCACAGGCTGACCCGACTCCCACCCATCGTCTCCCGAGAGGATCGAGTACCGACCCGTGTCACGACTCCGTTCCCGCGCCGCGATCACCGCGGGCCTGATGGCCACCGCCGTGGCCGCCAGTTGCCTCACCGCCGGCACCGCCCAGGCCGCCACCGGCCCGGCCGTCACCGACACCACCCACGGCTTCACCGCACGCCTGCACATCGGTGACAACCAGCGGGGCTGCTCCGGCGTCCTCATCGACCCCCGGTGGGTGGCCACCGCGGCCAGTTGCTTCGCCGACGACCTCGCCGGCGGGCCGGTCGAGGCGGGCAAGCCGAAGTGGAAGACGACGGCCGTCCTCGGCTCCGCCCCGGACACCGACAACGCCTTCGACATCGTCGAAATAGTCCCCCGCACCGACCGCGACATGGTCCTGGCCCGCCTCGACCGCCCGGCCGACGGCACCCCCGTCCCGTTCGCCACCACCGCGCCCACCGCGGGCGAGGAGCTGACGGTCGCCGGGTTCGGCAGGACCAAGGACGAGTGGGCGCCCAACGCCCCGCACACGGCGGCCTTCACGGTCAAGGCCGTCTCCGACACCACGATGACGCTCGACGGCAAGACCGACGACGACGCCATCTGCGCCGGCGACGCCGGCGGGCCTCTCCTGCGGCAGAAGGACGGGAAGTTCGAGCTGGTCGCGCTCGCCAGCCAGTCCTGGCAGGGCGGCTGCTGGGGCTCCGACCCGGCCGAGACCCGTAACGACGCCGTGTCCCCGCGTGTCGACGACGCCGCGGTCCAGACCTGGGCGAAGGAGACGCGGGAGCAACTGCGCGAGGTCGTGTACGCGGCCGACGTCAGCGGGGACGGGCTGAGCGACCTCATCGTCCTGAGCAGGGACGGAGAGATCACGGTACGCACGGCGAGGGCGAGTTTCGCCGCGAAGCCGGGCGACCCGGTGTATCGCTTCAACCCGCCCGTGCACTGGAGCGCCGGCTGGAGCAACTTCCTCGGCCAGGAAGGAAAGGGCCGGCTCTACTTCGCCGACATCAACGGTGACGCCAAGGCCGACCTGATCGTCCACGAGACCGACGGCGACATCGCGGTGCGGACCAACAAGGGCACGTACTTCGACGGCGGCACCCACTGGAGCGCCGGCTGGAGCAACTTCCTCGGCCACCCGAAGGGCGGCCTCTACTTCGCCGACGTGGACGGCGACGCCAAGGCCGATCTGTGGGTGCGGACCCCGGACGGCAGGGTGGAGGTCCGCAGGAACACCGGGACGTACTTCCAGGTCACGGGCGGGGACGACTGGGTCTAGGCCCCATGCCGGTGAGGTGAGTCCTGTCCTGCCGAGTGATGCCGAGGTGCGCGGCGCGGGTGGTGTCCAGGTGCGGTGCTCGGTGCGCTCGAGCGGCCAGTTGGACATCTTGCCCCCTGCCCCCTCGTGCCGCCTGCGCTCGGGCCTCGCGGGGCCCGAGCGCGTACGCCCGTGGGGCGCCGTCACGCGGGCCGGACGGTCCGCGGCCCCGCCACCCGCGCGCCCAGCTCCGTCACCCGGCGGCGCAGCTCGCGATCGGCCGTCACGACCAGGACCCGGCGGTCACCGGCGGCGGCCCGGGCGACCAGCCCGACCATGTGATCGTCCCCACTGCCGGGCGCCGACTCCACCCGCACGCCGGGAACGGAGTCCACGCCGCGGGCCGCGCCCTCGACGACGAGGACGACCTCCACCGGACCGGGGCGGCCCGGCACCCCGTCCGCCGCCAGCCGGTCCCGCAACCGCTCCGCGGCCCCGCGCCGGTCCCGCCACCATCCGTCGGGCACCGACCCGACGACGTTCGCGGCGTCGACGATCACCAGGAGCGGGGCGCTGTCGTTCATGGGGTCAGGGTCGCACGGCCCCCCCGCGCGCAGTGGGCGGCAGGGCGGCGGCATAGAGTGGCCCCGTGATCGGCGAGTGGCTCATACGCGGTCGTGACGGCCGTCTCAGCATCTACCACGTGTCCTCCGACGCGGTCCTGTGCCGCGCCGAGCTCGTACCGGGAGGCTCCTGGGGCGCCCCGCGCACCGTGGGCGGAGACCAAGTGGTGCATCCGGTTCTTGCGGTGGGGCAGGGCGCCGACAGCTATGCGCACCTGGTCTCCTGGCGGCCCATGGGTCCTGGCCGGTCGAGCCTCGTGCACTCCGTCCATTTCCGGCCCCTGCTGGCCGCGCTGGACTGGGTCGACGTCGGCCATCCGGCCGGCGAGGGCGACCGCACCAGCACACCGGCCGTCGCCGTCGACGGTCATGGCCGGGCGCACGTCTTCGTGCGAGGGGAAGACGGCGGACTCAGCATGCGCGCCCAGAGCCAGAAGGGCGGCTGGGGTCCGTGGCACGACCTCAAGGGCTCGGACCTTCAGGGCGGGCCCGTCGCGCTGACCGGCGCGAAGGGGGGCATGCACGCGTACGCGGCGGGGCCCGGCGTGCTCATGCACTGGCACCAGACGGCGTCCGGCGTGGTGTTCGGGGAGATGGAGTCGGTGCAGGCCGAGGCCCGTCCGGGCACCTTGCGCGCCCTGGCCACCTCCGATGAAAACACCAGCCTGTTCTTCACCGACCCCGCCGGCGACCTGTGTGTCTGGCGTCCCGGCAGTGAACCGGTGGCGCTGCTCCCCGCGGCGGGGCCGGGCCCGGTCTCGGCCGTCCGCTGCCGTATCGACGCGCACGACTGCACGTTGCTCGCCCAGCGTTCGTCCGCCGGCCGCGTGGCCCTCGCCGCCTACCCCAGCGAGCAGGAGGGCGCGGGCGCCTGGTGGACCGAGTCCGGGCCGCAGCTGTCCGTGGACGCCGAGGTCTCCCTCGCTCTGGACGCCGAGGACCGGGTGGTCGCGGCGACGCTCTCCCCGTCGGCGGGCCGGCTGCTGCTGAGTCGCCTCAAGGACGAGCCGGGGCTCGCCCTCGGTCCCTGGCAGCAGGTCTGAGGAGCTCCTCCCGGACACGTGAGGAAGTGCCGCCGCCGCCCGCGGGGGACTTCGTGAGGGCCGCGGTCGGCGTCTCGGCGATCCCGTGCGTCCCGGCCGGACCGCCCGGCAGGTCCTGATTCCTGATCTCACCCAGCAGGGCGATCACCCACTCCTGCTGGAGGCCGGTGCGCCCGAGGTCCCGCACCGTCGCGGAGTCGGCGGCGGCAGCGTGTGCGTCACCACCTGCGTGGCCGAAAAAAGGGGGTGGGCCGCACGGATCGTCACCGTGCGGCCCACCCCCTTCGTCAGGGATGTGCGGCTACGCCGGGACGCTTGCCACTCCGGCCTCCAGGAACCGCTTCCCGTTCACCCGCTCGGCGACGCCCTCGCGGTCCAGGTACGGCGTGATGCCGCCCAGGTGGAAGGGCCAGCCGGCGCCGGTGATCAGGCAGAGGTCGATGTCCTGGGCCTCGGCGACGACACCCTCGTCGAGCATGAGCCCGATCTCCTGGGCCACCGCGTCCAGGACGCGGGCGCGGACCTGTTCCTCGGTGAGGACGGTGTCGCCCTGCTTGAGCAGCGCGGCGACCTCGGGGTCCAACTCCGGCTTCCCGCTGTCGTAGACGTAGAAGCCGCGCTTGCCCGCCTCGACGACCGCCTTGAGGTTCGGGGAGACGGTGAAGCGCTCCGGGAAGGCCCGGTTGAGCGTCTCGGAGACGTGCAGGCCGATCGCCGGGCCGACCAGCTCCAGCAGGACCAGCGGGGACATCGGCAGGCCGAGCGGCTCGACCGCCTTCTCCGCGACGGCGACCGGGGTGCCCTCGTCGATGACGTTCTGGATCTCGCCCATGAAGCGGGTCAGGATGCGGTTCACGACGAACGCCGGGGCGTCCTTCACGAGGACCGCGGTCTTCTTCAGCTTCTTGGCGACGCCGAAGGCCGTGGCCAGCGCGGCGTCGTCCGTCTGCTCGCCGCGGACGATCTCCAGCAGCGGGAGGATCGCGACGGGGTTGAAGAAGTGGAAGCCGACGACCCGCTCGGGGTGCTTCAGCTTCGACGCCATCTCCGTCACGGAGAGGGAGGAGGTGTTCGTCGCGAGGATCGCGTGCGCCGGGGCGACCGCCTCGACCTCCGCGAACACCTTCTGCTTGACGCTCATCTCCTCGAAGACCGCTTCGATGACGAAGTCCGCGTCCGCGAAGCCCTCGGCTTTGTCCAGGACACCGGTCACCAGGGCCTTCAGGCGGTTCGCCTTGTCCTGGTTGACACGGCCCTTGCCGAGCAGCTTGTCGATCTCGGCGTGGACGTAGCCCACACCCTTGTCGACGCGCTCCTGGTCGATGTCCGTGAGGACGACCGGGACCTCCAGGCGGCGCAGGAAGAGCAGCGCGAGCTGCGACGCCATCAGGCCGGCGCCGACCACGCCCACCTTGGTGACCGGGCGGGCCAGCGACTTGTCCGGGGCGCCCGCGGGGCGCTTGCCGCGCTTCTGCACCAGGTTGAACGCGTAGATGCCGGAGCGCAGTTCGCCGCCCATGATCAGGTCGGCGAGGGCCTGGTCCTCGGCGTCGTAGCCCTGCTGGAGGTCGCCGTTCTTGGCGGCGGCGATGATGTCCAGGGCGCGGTAGGCGGCCGGGGCGGCGCCGTGCACCTTGCCGTCGGCGATGAAGCGGCCCTTGGCGACGGCCTGGTCCCAGGCCTCGCCGCGGTCGATGACCGGACGCTCGACCTGGATCTCGCCCTTGAGGACGGACGCGGTCCAGATCAGCGACTGCTCCAGGAAGTCCGCGCCCTCGAAGATCGCGTCCGCGATGCCCAGTTCGTGGACCTGCGCACCCTTGAGCTGCCTGTTCTGGTTGAGGCTGTTCTCGATGATCACCGAGACGGCCTTGTCGGCGCCGATCAGGTTCGGCAGCAGCGTGCAGCCGCCCCAGCCGGGGACGAGGCCGAGGAAGACCTCGGGGAGGGAGAAGGCCGGGAGGGCCGCGGAGACGGTGCGGTACGAGCAGTGCAGGCCGATCTCCACGCCGCCGCCCATGGCCGCGCCGTTGTAGTACGCGAAGGTCGGCACGGCCAGCTTCGACAGCCGCTTGAAGACGTCGTGGCCGCCCTTGCCGATGGCCAGCGCGTCCTCGTGCCGCTTCAGCAGCTCGACGCCCTTGAGGTCGGCGCCGACGGCGAAGATGAACGGCTTGCCGGTGACGCCGACACCGACGACGGAACCGGCCGCGGCCTCCTGCTCGACCTGGTCGATGGCGGCGTCGATGTTCGCCAGAGACTGCGGGCCGAGGGTGGTCGGCTTGGTGTGGTCGTGGCCGTTGTCCAGGGTGATCAGGGCGAAACGGCCCGCCCCCAGGGGAAGGTCGAAGTGGCGTACGTGCGCCTGGGTGACGACCTCGCCCGGGAACAGCTCGGCCGCACCCTTCAGCAGCTCTGCGGTGGTGCTCACTTGTCCCCCTCGAAGTGCGGGTTCTCCCAGATGACCGTCGCGCCCATGCCGAAGCCGACGCACATGGTGGTCAGGCCGTAGCGGACGTGCGGCTGCTCCTCGAACTGGCGGGCCAGCTGCGTCATCAGGCGGACGCCGGAGGAGGCGAGCGGGTGGCCGAAGGCGATGGCGCCACCGTACTGGTTGACGCGCGCGTCGTCGTCGGCGATGCCGTAGTGCTCCAGGAAGGCGAGGACCTGGACGGCGAAGGCCTCGTTGATCTCGAACAGGCCGATGTCGGAGATCGACAGGCCCGCCTGTGCGAGGGCCTTCTCCGTGGCCGGGATCGGGCCGTAGCCCATGACCTCCGGCTCGACGCCCGCGAAGGAGTAGGAGACGAGGCGCATCTTCACCGGGAGGTTGTTCTCCCGGGCGAAGTCCTCGGAGGCGATGATCGAGGCGGTGGCGCCGTCGTTCAGGCCGGCCGCGTTGCCCGCGGTGACCCGGCCGTGCACGCGGAACGGCGTCTTCAGGCCCGCCAGGTTCTCCAGCGTGGTGCCCGGGCGCATCGGCTCGTCGGCGGTGACCAGGCCCCAGCCGGTCTCACCGGCCTCTTCGTTGGTGCGGCGCACCGAGATCGGCACCAGGTCCGCCTGGATCTTGCCGTCGGCGTACGCCTTGGCGGCCTTCTCCTGCGAGCGCACGGCGTACTCGTCGGCGCGCCGCTTGGTGATGCTCGGGTAGCGGTCGTGCAGGTTCTCGGCGGTCATGCCCATGAACAGGGCGGACTCGTCGACCAGCTTCTCGCTGACGAACCGCGGGTTCGGGTCCACGCCCTCGCCCATCGGGTGACGGCCCATGTGCTCGACACCGCCCGCGACGGCGACGTCGTACGCGCCGAAGGCGACGGAGCCGGCCACCGTGGTGACGGCGGTCAGGGCGCCCGCGCACATGCGGTCGATGGAGTAGCCCGGGACCGAGGTGGGCAGGCCCGCGAGGATGCCGGCCGTGCGGCCGATGGTCAGGCCCTGGTCACCGATCTGCGTGGTCGCGGCGACGGCGACCTCGTCGATCTTCTTGGGGTCGAGACCGGGGTTGCGGCGCAGCAGCTCCCGGATCGCCTTCACGACGAGGTCGTCGGCGCGGGTCTCGTGGTAGATGCCCTTCGGGCCCGCCTTGCCGAACGGGGTGCGGACGCCGTCTACGAAGACGACGTCCCTGACGGTACGAGGCACGATGGCTCTCCTCCAGGGTGCGGGATGGCACTGCTGCGGCACGCATGCACTGAGCGCGCGCTCAGGCCCATGCTACTTATGGGTAACGTAGCTGCCCAGTCCCCCCGCCCCAAGCGGTGAACGTCACACCGCCGGGGGCCACGCCCGCGCCCGAGGGAGGCGGGGAACCACCCGCCCGGCCACGACGAACCGGCGGCCGCCGCCCTGACCGCACCCTGCGGCCGTCGGGGTCGCGCCCAGCAGCGGTTCAGTGCCCGTACCCCGCAGCCGCGCAGGGCCGCACCACGCAGCCGGCAGGGTCCCGCCTCGCAGCGGCTCAGGGGCGCATCCCGCAGGGCGCTCAGGGGTGCGCCTGGCAGGCGGCTCAGAGGCGCACCCCGGGGCGGCTCGGGGTCGCGTCCCGTAGGTGCTCGGCGTGTGTTTTTCGCCGGGGTCGGCGCGGTGGCAAGTGCGGGTGTCGCCTGTTGCCTCTGCCACCGCCGCGGGTCCCGCAGCTGCCCAGGGCGGGATCCCGGGCGGCTCGGGGTCGCGCCCCGTAGGTGCTCAGCGTGCGTCTTCCGCCGGGGCCAGCGCGGCGACAAGTACCGGTGTCACCTGTTCCACCTGCCACGGCCGGGCCCCGTGCCCGGCGAGGGCCGCGCTCACGGACCGGGCGTCGACCGTCGCCGGCGGCTCCCAGCAGACCCTGCGCACCGTGTCCGGCGTGATCAGGTTCTCCTGCGGCATGTTCAACCGCTCGGCCAGCGCCGTCACCCCGGCCCGCGCCGCCGACAGCCGGGCCGCCGCGGCCGGGTCCTTGTCGGCCCACGCACGTGGCGGCGGGGGCCCGGTGACCGGCTGGCCGGGCTGCGGCAGCTGCGACTCGGACAGGCCCCTGGCCCGGTCGACCGCCACCTGCCACTGCTCCAGCTGCCGGCGGTTGACCCGCCCGAACCCGTTCAGCGCGGCCAGCGCGTGCGCGTTGGCCGGCAGTGCGAGCGCCGCCTCGACGATGGCCGCGTCCCCGAGCACCTTGCCCGGTGAGACGTCCCGGCGCTGCGCGATGCGGTCCCGGGCCTGCCACAGTTCCCGCACGACGGCGAGCTGACGGCGCCGGCGCACCTTGTGCATGCCGGACGTGCGGCGCCACGGGTCCTTGCGGGGCTCGGCCGGCGGGGCCGACGCGATCGCGTCGAACTCCTGCCGCGCCCAGTCCAGCTTGCCCTGACGGTCCAGCTCCTTCTCCAGCGCGTCGCGCAGGTCGACGAGGAGCTCGACGTCGAGTGCGGCGTAGCGCAGCCAGGGCTCGGGCAGCGGGCGTGTCGACCAGTCGACGGCCGAGTGGCCCTTCTCCAGGACGAAGCCCAGGACGTTCTCCACCATCGCGCCGAGGCCGACACGCGGGAACCCGGCGAGCCGGCCGGCCAGCTCGGTGTCGAAGATGCGGGTGGGCACCATCCCTATGTCGCGCAGGCACGGCAGGTCCTGGGTCGCCGCGTGCAGTACCCACTCCACGTCGGCGATCGCCGCGCCCAGCCCGGACAGGTCCGGACAGGCCACCGGGTCGATCAGCGCGGTCCCCGCGCCCTCGCGGCGCAGTTGCACGAGGTACGCGCGCTGGCCGTAGCGGTAGCCGGAGGCGCGCTCGGCGTCGACGGCCACGGGGCCGCGCCCGGCGGCGAAGGCGGCGGTCACCTCGGCGAGGGCGGCCGCGTCGGCGATCACCGGCGGAATGCCCTCGCGTGGCTCGAGCAAGGGGGTCGGCGCCTGAGTCACAGAAGATCCGGCGTCGTCCGGAGGGGCGCCTCCGGTGGTTCGCAGTGATGGGTCTGCTGCGGTTTCGTGGGCGTCGGGGGGTCGTAAACCAGTCAGGTCAGTGAAAGATCGACGTCACGGGGAGGGTGGGGGAGCGGTCGGAAGGAGGCGGGGGATCGGGGGCGGTCAGTGGATGATGCCGGTGCGCAGGGCCACGGCGACCATTCCGGCGCGGTCGCCGGTGCCCAGCTTGCGGGCGATGCGCGCCAGGTGGCTCTTGACGGTCAGGGCGGACAGGCCCATCGAGACGCCGATCGCCTTGTTCGACTGGCCCTCCGCGACCAGTCGCAGCACCTCCACCTCGCGGCCGGAGAGCTCGCGGTAGCCGCCCGGGTGGCTCGGGGCACCCGGGGGGCGGCGGTGCAGGCGGGCGGCGGCGGCGCCGATGGGGGCGGCGCCCGGCCGGACGGGGAGCCCGACGTTGGTACGGGTGCCGGTGACGACGTAGCCCTTGACGCCGCCGGCGAGGGCGTTGCGTACGGCCCCGATGTCGTCGGCGGCGGACAGGGCGAGCCCGTTGGGCCAGCCCGCGGCGCGGGTCTCCGACAACAGGGTCAGGCCGGAGCCGTCGGGGAGATGGACGTCCGCGACGCAGATGTCGCGGGGGTTGCCGATGCGGGGACGAGCCTCCGCGACGGACGAGGCCTCGATGACATCGCGCACACCGAGGGCCCACAGATGGCGGGTGACGGTGGAACGGACGCGCGGGTCGGCCACGACCACCATGGCGGTCGGCTTGTTCGGGCGGTAGGCGACCAGGCTTGCAGGCTGCTCGAGGAGAACGGACACCAGGCCTCCTGGGGTGCGGGACGGGGCCGGCTCTTGGGGGTGAAGCCGGGACGAACCGTGCTTTCAAGGTCACAGTCGTCTTCGGCACCGAACCCGTCCGCCTTTAGGGAATGATCACGATCTGGTGAGTAACAATCCGAGCAATTCGGACACGCGGTCGATCATTCGAAGATCGAACGGTTTCGCACTTTGTCGATACATGGCCGAATGTGGCCGTGTCGACAAAGTGACGGAACGTTTCTCGGGCCGGAAGCGCCCGGGGCGGGGATGCCGGGGGTGGCGGGGATGCTGAGGGTGGCGGGAATGCCGAGGGTGGCGGGGCGGGCCTAGCGCGACTGCGGGCCGCGTCGCTGCGGCAGCGTGACGATCGACGCGTCGCCCGGCGCGGCCGGCGGCAGGCCCGCGACCTGGGCCAGCAGATCGCACCAGGAGGCGAGGTGGGCGCCGGTGTCCGGGACGCCACCCAGACCCTCGCGAGGCGTCCAGGACGCCCGGATCTCGATCTGCGAGGCGGACGGGCGCGCCGAGAGCCCCCCGAAGTAGTGGGAGCTCGCGCGCGTCACGGTGCCGCTGGGCTCGCCGTAGGTCAGCCCGCGCCCCTGGAGCGCGCCGGTGAGCCAGGACCAGCACACGTCCGGCAGCAGCGGATCCGCGGCCATCTCCGATTCCAGCTCGGCCCGCACAAGCGTCACCAGACGGAAGGTGCCCCGCCAGGCCTCGTGCCCGGCCGGGTCGTGCAGCAGCACCAGCCGCCCGTCCGCCAGATCGTCGTCGCCGTCGACGACCGCGGCCTCCAGCGCGTACGCGTACGGGGCGAGCCGCTGCGGTGCGCGCGTCGCCTCGACCTCGATCTGCGGCCGCAGCCGCGCGGCCCTGAGCGCCTCGACAGCGGCCGTGAAGGCCGGCGGTGCCGTGTCCTCCGCATGCCGGTCCTCCTCCTCGGCACCCTTCTGTTCGTCCATCCCGCCCGTGCCGTCCGACAGTCGTCCCTGAGCCGCAGCCATGCGGGGAAGATTAGGCGGAACGGCGCCCCGGCGCAGGGAGGGACACCCGAGTGCGGACGCGATGTCCGGATCACGCGGTTCCGCGCGGGCGCCGGCACGCCGCTCGCGCGCGGCCGGACCCGTGGTCGGGCCCTCGCCGAGGGCCGTGCGAGACTTGCCGACGTGAGTGCCAACCAGAGCCCCGCGGGCAAGCAGCAGACCGCCACGTACGACTCCGCGTTCCTCAAGGCGTGCAGGCGTGAGCCGGTGCCGCACACCCCCGTGTGGTTCATGCGGCAGGCCGGGCGCTCGCTGCCGGAGTACCGCAAGGTGCGCGAGGGCATCCCGATGCTCGAGTCCTGCATGCGGCCGGAACTGGTCACCGAGATCACCCTCCAGCCGGTGCGCCGGCACGGCGTCGACGCGGCGATCTTCTTCAGCGACATCGTGGTCCCGCTCAAGGCCATCGGCGTCGACCTCGACATCAAGCCGGGCGTCGGCCCGGTCGTCGAGAACCCGATCCGCACCCGCGCGGACCTCGCCCGGCTGCGCGACCTGACCCCCGAGGACGTCACCTACGTCACGGAGGCCTTCGGCCTGCTCACCCGCGAGCTCGGCGCCACCCCGCTGATCGGCTTCGCGGGCGCGCCGTTCACCCTGGCGAGCTACCTGGTGGAGGGCGGCCCGTCCCGCAACCACGAGCACACCAAGGCGCTCATGTACGGCGACCCGCAGCTGTGGGCCGACCTCCTGGACCGGCTCGCCGACATCACGGCCGCCTTCCTCAAGGTGCAGATCGAGGCGGGCGCGAGCGCGGTCCAGCTCTTCGACTCCTGGGTCGGCGCCCTCGCGCCCGCGGACTACCGCCGCTCGGTGATGCCCGCCTCGCGCAAGGTCTTCGAGGCCGTCGCCGGGTACGGCGTGCCGCGCATCCACTTCGGTGTCGGCACCGGCGAGCTGCTCGGCCTCATGGGCGAGGCCGGCGCGGACGTCGTCGGCGTCGACTGGCGCGTCCCGCTGGACGAGGCCGCCCGCCGCGTCGGCCCCGGCAAGGCGCTCCAGGGCAACCTGGACCCCGCCGTCCTCTTCTCCACCCCGCAGGCGGTCGAGACGAAGACCCGCGAGATCCTGGACGCGGCGGCGGGCCTGGAGGGCCACGTCTTCAACCTCGGCCACGGCGTCCTGCCCGCCACCGACCCGGACGCGCTGAGCCGCCTCGTGGAGTACGTCCACACGCAGACCGCACGCTGAGCCGCCGCCGGGGCCTTACCGGCCCGGCGCGCGTCACGGTGGCGTCGACCCTCACGACGGCGGTGGCGATGACCGCCACCGCCCGGGAAACTCCCCGTACCGCCCGCTCGGAGGCCCGGACGGCGAGGCCGCCGGATCCGGCCGAGCGGGGCCTGTACCGCCTCGGAGCGGCGAGTACCGGGCGGCCTTCAGGAGGTGATCCGCGCGCGGTTCCTGCGCTCGTCGTTCTCCGGGCTGTCGTCCCGGTCCTTCCGCTTGGGGGCGGCGAGTGCCGTCTCCTGGTGGTTGTAGATGCCGATGGGTTTCGGCCGCAACTTCTGCTTGTTCTCGGTCACCTTCGCGCGAGTGCGCACCACGGCGTAGAGGCCGGAGTCCGTGGTGGGGGCCGTCTTGTGCTGCTCGTACTCCTCGGGGGAGAGGTACTTGGCCTTGAAGACCTCGAGCACGGCCTCCGCGCCGAGCCCGCCCTTCACCACGACCTCCTGGGACGCCTTGGCGAAGTTCTCCGCGCTGCCGCCGTTGCCGCCGAAGACGGCCGCGAGCTGCTCGGGGTCGGTGGTGTCGTAGACCCTGCCGTCCTCGACCCTGGCACCGGCGGGCAGCTTCACCTTGGCGATGCGTGACTCGTTCTCCGCGGCCCAGGCCGCGGCTGTCTTGAGGCTGCGGGTGAAGGAGACCCAGGACGACTTGACCTTCGCCCTGCTGCCGGCGCGGATGTGATCGGCGGCGGACTTGGAGGGGTCGTGGCCGACCGGCGGGCGCAGGCCGTTGCGCAGGGGCAGCTCCTCGGGGCGGAGCGTGCGGTAGAAGACGTTGGGGTCCTCGCTCTCCGACTCGCCCTCGGATTCCGCGTGGACGTCCCGGTAGCGGGGCATGATGGCGCGCAGCGCCCGCTCGGACAGGCTGTCCCGCTCGTCGGGGTGCGCGGCGCGCAGGCGGTCCAGCTCCTTGGTCTTCTTGGCCCGCAGCAGTTGGGCCGCGAGCTGGACGCGCTCCTCGGGGGTGAGGCGGCTGGTCTCCACGGGTTGCCTGGAGCGCGGGTCGGTCACCGCGACCCGCTGCACCATGGGGGTGACGGCCCGGACGACCGCGGCGTTGCCCGCGGTGCGCTGGAGGGAGAGCAGCGCCTCGGAGCCCGGCGGACGGGTGCCCGGCCGCGGTCCGCGCGCGGGCTTCGGCCGCGCGACGTCCTGTGCGCGTTGTTGTGCTCGATGCCCCTGCGCGTACATGCACCGCTCCTTTGTCGGGTCAGCTGCCATGAAGCGTATCGGGCCTCTCCACGTCCCGAACACTCGGTTCCGTCGGGCACGTTGGCGCATCGGGCGCGTCGGACCGCGCCGCACGCCGAAGTCCGCACGGGGGAACGCCTCGAGACGGCACAGCCGCGCGGGACCGCTGTCGCACGTCACGGACCCGGTCCGGCCGGGGCGAACGGGAAGGCCAGGACGTGCGCGAGGACGAGGGCCCACGGCCACTGCCCGCCGAGCGGCCCGCGCATCGGAGCGCCCCCTGAACGCCGCGGCACGGGCTTGCGTATGTCCTCCCAACCGCCCGCGGCCCGGGAGAGGCGGGGCGGAGCCGAGGTCGCGCTCGCGCTGCGCCTGCCCCGGGAGGACGTCACCCGGCTCGGCCATGAGACCGGGAGACCAGGAGGCCGGGCGGCCGGCCGCGTGGACGCAGCGGCCCGGGACGCCGGCCGAGGCGGTGAGCCAGCGGCTGCGTTCCCCGCGCGGCGTGGCGCCGGGGCAGCCGGCCGGCGAGCAGCCGTCCGCGGTGACCGGCCGGTCGCCGGTGCCCGGCCCAGGCCTTTGTGACCACCCCGGCCCCGGTGTCGTCCCCGCCCGCGCGGTCACCGGCCGAACAGGCGCGGCGATCAACACGCCGGCCGTCGACCGGATCACCGGGACCGCGTGGTCCCCGGGTCCACGGGGACCCGGGGACCTCAGGCCTGCCGCTGCTCCACGGCCCGCGCCGCCTTGCGGGCGGCCACCAGCACCGGGTCCCACACCGGTGAGAAGGGCGGCGCGTAACCGAGGTCCAGGGCCGTCATCTGTTCCACCGTCATGCCGGCCGTGAGGGCCACCGCGGCGATGTCGACGCGCTTGCCCGCGCCCTCGCGGCCGACGATCTGGACGCCCAGCAGCCGTCCGGTGCGCCGCTCGGCGAGCATCTTCACCGTCATGGGAGAGGCGTTCGGGTAGTAACCGGCGCGGCTGGTGGACTCGATGGTGGCCGTCACGAACCGCAGCCCCGCCCGCAGCGCGTCCTTCTCGCGCAGTCCGGTCCGTGCGATCTCCAGGTCGCACACCTTGCTGACCGCCGTGCCGACCACACCCGGGAAGGTGGCGTAGCCGCCGCCCGCGTTGGTGCCGATGACCTGCCCGTGCTTGTTGGCGTGCGTGCCGAGCGGGATGTGCCGTTCCTGCCCCGAGACCAGGTCGAGCACCTCCACGCAGTCGCCGCCCGCCCAGACGTTCTCGTGCCCGCGCACCCGCATGGCCCGGTCGGTCAGCAGCCCGCCGTGCGCGCCGAGCGGCAGACCGGCGTCCGCGGCGAGCGCGGTCTCCGGGCGTACGCCGATGCCCAGCACCACCACGTCCGCCGGGTACTCGGCGTCCTCGGTGGCCACCGCCCGGACCCGGCCGTCGCCGCCGGTGAGCACCTTGGTGACCTCGGCGCCGTTCACCATGGTGATGCCCATGCCCTCCATGGCCTCGTGCACCATGCGGCCCATGTCCGGATCGAGCGTGGACATCGGCTCCCGGCCGCGGTTGACGACGGTCACCTCGTAGCCGCGGTTGATGAGCGCCTCGGCCATCTCCACGCCGATGTACCCGGCGCCGACGACCACCGCGCGACGGCCGCGCGTGCGTGCCAGCGTGTCGAGCAGCGCCTGCCCGTCGTCCAGCGTCTGCACCCCGTGCACACCGGGCGCGTCGACGCCCGGCAGCAGCGGACGGATCGGGCGGGCACCGGTGGCGATCACGAGCTTGTCGTACGACGTCCAGGACTCCGTCCCCGAATCGACGTCACGCGCGCGTACCCGCCCACCGGCGACGTCGATCTCCGTGACCTCGGTGCGCATCCGCAGGTCGATGTCGCGCGCGCGGTGCTCCTCGGGCGTACGGGCGATCAACCGGTCCCGCTCGGTCACGTCACCGCCGACCCAGTAGGGGATGCCGCACGCCGAGAACGAGCTGAAGTGGCCGCGTTCGAACGCCACGATCTCCAGCTCGTCCGGACCCCTCAGCCGGCGCGCCTGTGACGCCGCGGACATCCCCGCGGCGTCACCGCCGATCACGACCAGCCGCTCCCTGGAGCCCTTCGCGGCCCTCGTCCCGTTCGCAGCGCTCACGTTCGTGCTCGTGTTCATGCTCATGCGAACACGCTACGGGGGCGGGGTGTCTCGTCCCGCCCACTTCCCACTCCCACTTCCCGCTCCCGTCCAGTCCCGCTCACTCCCGCTCGTCGGGCTCCTCCTGGCGTGCGGTCCCGGGCGCCGGCCGGGCCGTCGGCAGCGGAGCCGGCGCGGCGGAGGCGGCCGTCGGCGGCGCCGCGGGCATCGCGGGCGCGGGTGCCGGGCGGCGCGGCAGCCGGGGCCGCACGACCCGCAGCCACAGCAGCACCAGCAGCGCCGCCACCACGGCGAACGGCAGCACCGCGCCGAGCGCCACCGCCACCCAGCGCACCATCGTCACGAAGGCGTCCCAGCCGCCGGCCAGCGCGTCCGTGAACCCGGGGTCGTCGTCCTCCTTCTTCTCCGCCCGCTCCACCGGCGTCTCGGACAGGGAGAGGGTGATGGTGGCCAGGCTCGTGCGGTCCTTCAGGGCCGCCTGCCGGGCGAGCAGCGCCTCCAGTTCGGCCTGGCGAGTGCTCAGCTCGCCCTCCAGGGTCACCACGTCGCTCAGCTTCGTCGCCCGGTCCATCAGCTCGCGGACCCGGGCCACGCTGGCGCGCTGCGATCTGACCCGGCTCTCCACGTCCGCGACCTGCTCGGTGACGTCCTCGGCCTTCGCACTGCGTTCCAGGAGCTTCCCGGCGCCCTCCAGTTCGTCGAGCACCTTCTCGTACCGCTCCACGGGCACGCGCAGGACGACCTCGGTCTGCTCGTGGCCCTCCTCGTCCCGGGTGGTGTTCTCGTCACCGACGTAGCCGCCGGCGTTCTCGGTCGCGGTGCGGGCCGCGTCGAGGGCCTTCGAGGCGTCCTTGACCTGAACGGACAGGGAGACGGTGCGGATGATGTGGGTCGGGGCGAGCTTCGGCGGCGCGGTCGCCTCGCCGCCGTCGGCCTCGCCGCCCGCGGCACCGGACCGGTCGTCGGCCCGGCCCTCGGCCCGCGAGTCCGCCTGGGCGGCCTCCTTGGCGCCGGCGCCCGAGTCGGAGCCGTCGTCCGACGCGCTGCAGCCGGTGAGGGCGAGGGCCGCGGCCAGCAGCAGGCCGGCCAACGCACGGGCGGGCGGCGCGCCACGGCGTGCCGATCGTCGTGTCGATCGTGGTGCCGATCGTCGTGCGTGCATGGTGGGTACCCCCGATGAGTCGTGTCGTGACCACGGACGCTCCTTCGACGCGGGAAGGGGCGCGAACGTTGACGCGGAACGGTTCCGAAGAGGTCACGGTCCGGACTCGCGGGACCCGGGAGGACGCCCGCGGCCCACGGGACGAGGGTGGGGCCCCCGGGACGAGGGCGGGGCCCACGGGACCGAACGCGGAACCCACCCGGCCCCGCGGCGGAGTCGGTGCGGTCTGAGACGCTGGGGGCATGTGCGCAAGCGAGACCCCCGCGGCTGAGTTTCCCGCGGACACGGGACATGTCGTCGTCATCGGAGCCGGGATCGCCGGACTGGCCGCCGCCCACCGGCTGCTGGAGCGCGGGGCCCGCGTGACCGTGCTGGAGGCCTCGGACCGCGTCGGCGGCAAGCTGCTGCCCGGCGAGATCGCCGGGGTCCGCGTCGACCTCGGCGCCGAGTCGATGCTGGCCCGCCGCCCCGAGGCCGTCGGCCTGGCCCGCGAGGTGGGCCTCGCCGACCGCCTCCAGCCGCCGTCCACCGCGACGGCCTCCCTGTGGACCCGCGGCGCCCTGCGGCCCATGCCCAAGGGTCACGTCATGGGCGTCCCCGGCACCGCCGCCGCCCTGACCGGCGTCCTGTCCGCGCAAGGGCTCGCCCGCATCGAGCGCGACGCCGAGCTGCCCCGCACCGAGGTCGGCGACGACGTGGCGGTGGGGGAGTACGTCGCCGCGCGCCTCGGCCGCGAGGTCGTCGACCGTCTCGTCGAACCGCTGCTGGGCGGCGTCTACGCGGGCGACGCGTACCGCATCTCCCTGCGCTCGGCCGTGCCCCAGCTCTTCGAGGCCGCCCGCACCCACTCCTCCCTCACCGAGGCGGTGCGCGCGATCCAGGGCCGGACGGCCACCTCCCCGGCCGGCGGCCCGGTGTTCATGGGCATCGAGGGCGGCATCGGCACCCTCCCGCTCGCGGTCGCGGAGTCGGTGCGTGCCCGGGGCGGCGAGATCGTCACGCGGGCGCCCGTCACGGAGCTGCGCCGCACGGCCCGGGACGGCTGGCGGATCGTCGCCGGCGGCCGGGTGCTGCACGCCGGCGCGGTCGTCGTCGCCGTCCCCGCCCGTCCCGCCGCCGAGCTGCTGCGCGCCGAGGCACCCGCCGCGGCGGCCGAGCTGGCCGCCGTCGAGTACGCCTCCATGGCCCTGATCACCCTCGCCTACCGCCGCTCCGACGCCGCCGTGCTCCCCGAGGGCAGCGGCTTCCTCGTGCCGCCGGTCGACGGGCACACCATCAAGGCGTCCACCTTCGCCTCCCGCAAGTGGGGCTGGATCGACGGCGAGGACCCGGACCTGGTCGTCCTGCGCGCCTCCGTCGGACGGTACGGCGAGACGGAGGTCCTCGGCCGCGACGACGAAGGCCTCGTCGCCGTCTCCCGGCACGACCTGAAGGAGGCCACCGGCCTGGCCGCCGAGCCGGTCGCCACCCGCGTCACCCGCTGGCAGGACGGCCTGCCCCAGTACCCCGTCGGCCACCACGCGCGCGTGGCCCGCGTCCGCGCACACGTCGCGCGGCTCCCGGGCCTCGCCGTGTGCGGCGCGGCCTACGACGGCGTCGGCGTCCCGGCGAGCATCGCGAGCGCGTACGCGGCCGTGGACCAGCTCCACGGCGACCTGCGCGGTGTGGAGGAGCTCACCGCCCACCCGGTGCAGAGCCTGCACGGCGGAGCGGGAGAATAGGGGCATGAGTGACGACGCCTCCACCCCTGCCGCCGAGCGCATCCCGAACAAGGGCAAGCTGGCCAAGGACCTCAACGAGGTCATCCGCTACACCCTCTGGTCCGTCTTCAAGCTCAAGGACGTCCTGCCCGAGGACCGTGCGGGCTACGCCGACGAGGTCCAGGAGCTGTTCGACCAGCTCGCCGCCAAGGACGTGACGATCCGCGGCACCTACGACGTGTCCGGCCTGCGCGCCGACGCCGACCTCATGATCTGGTGGCACGCGGAGACCGCCGACCAGCTCCAGGAGGCGTACAACCTCTTCCGCCGCACCAGGCTGGGCCGCGCGCTGGAGCCGGTGTGGTCGAACATGGCGCTGCACCGTCCGGCGGAGTTCAACCGCTCGCACATCCCGGCCTTCCTGGCCGACGAGACGCCGCGGAACTACATCAGCGTGTACCCGTTCGTGCGCTCCTACGACTGGTACCTGCTGCCCGACGAGGACCGCCGCCGCATGCTCGCCGACCACGGCAAGATGGCCCGCGGTTACCCGGACGTGCGCGCCAACACGGTCGCCTCCTTCTCGCTGGGCGACTACGAGTGGATCCTCGCCTTCGAGGCCGACGAGCTGTACCGCATCGTCGACCTCATGCGTCACCTGCGCGCCTCCGAGGCCCGCATGCACGTCCGCGAGGAGGTCCCGTTCTACACCGGGCGCCGCAAGGACATCGGCGAGCTGGTGGCCGGGCTCGCCTGATCAGGCCCGCGGCGAGGCCTGCGGCGCGTCCGCGGGCCTCGGTTCCGGCTCCGGTTCCGGCTTCGGGCGTGGGGCGCACGACGCGTCCCGCGCCGGGAGGCGGCCGTCCAGCAGATACGCCTCCAGGTGGCCGTTGACGCAGGCGTTGGGACCGCCGCCGACACCGTGCGTGCCGCTGTCCCGCTCGGTCACGAGCACCGAGCCCGGCAGCCGCCCGTGCAGCTCCAGCGCGCCGGCGTACGGCGTGGCCGCGTCCCGCTCGGCGGCCAGGATCAGCGTCGGCGCCAGCTCACCCGGCGCGGTGCGCACGTCGAGGGGCCGTTGCCGCGGCGTCCGCCAGAAGGCGCACGGCAGGTTCATCCACACGTTGTCCCAGGTCTCGAAGGGCGCCCGGCGCGCCAGCAGCGTGTTGTCCCGGTCCCAGACCCCGAAGTCCGTCGGCCAGGGCGCGTCGTTGCACTCGACGGCCGTGTAGACGGCCTGGGAGTTCTCCGCCCCGACCGACTCGCCGGTGCGTGGCCCCGCCTGGTCGACCAGGGGCCGCGGGTCGCCCTTCAGATAGGCCGACAGCGCCTCGGCGCGGCGCGGCCAGTAGTCGTCGTAGTACCCGGCCCGCAGGAACGCCTCCTGCAACTGGGCCGGCCCGACGCTGCCGCCCGCCGGCTCCGCCGCGAGCCGCGCGCTCGCCTCCTCGTAGCTGTGCTGCACCTCGCGCGGCGTGTCCCCGAGCCCGTACACGTCGTCGTGCTCGGCCATCCACTCCTTGAAGTCCGCCCAGCGGTCCTCGAAGGCCTCCGACTGCGCGAGGTTGTTGCGGTACCAGACCCGTTCGGGGTCCGGGTTCACCACCGAGTCGAACACCATGCGCCGTACGCGCGAGGGGAACAACTCCGCGTACAGCGCCCCGAAGTAGGTGCCGTACGACGCCCCCACGAACGTCAGCCGCTCCTCGCCCAGCGCGGCACGCACCACGTCCAGGTCACGGGCGTTGTTGAGGGAGTGGTAGTGGCGCAGCGCGTCGCCCGCCCGTTCGGCGCAGCCGCGCGCGTACGCCTCGGCCTCGGCGGCCCGTTCCTTCTTGTACGCGTCCGAGGGCCGGGTGGGGGCCGGCCGGGGCCCCTCGACGAAGTGCTCCGGGTCCTGGCAGGACAGTGGCGCGGAGGGCGCGACGCCGCGCGGGGCGTACCCGACGAGGTCGTACGCCGCAGCGATCCGCTTCCACCCGGGCACCGTGCCGACCAGGGGGAAGTGCAGCCCCGACGCGCCCGGGCCGCCCGGGTTGTAGAGGAGGGCGCCCTGGCCGGGCACCTCGCGCCCGCTGTCGTGCGGGTCCTTGTGCGTGGCCCGCACCCGGCTGACGGTGAGCCGGATCTGCTTGCCGTCGGGGCGCGCGTAGTCGAGGGGGACGGTGACCGTGCCGCAGCGGACGCTGCCGGGCAGGTCCTCCGCCTTCGGGCAGTCGCCGAACGCGATGCCGGCCTCGGCGGCACGCGCGGCGGCCACCGCCGTGCCGTGCGCCTCGGCGGCGCCGGGCGCCCCCGTGGTCCCCGCCGCCGGGCCGGTGGTGAGGGTGGTCAGCAGCAAGGTCCCGGCGGCCGAGTAGAGGGCGGCGGCTTTCATCGGGTGTCCCTTCGGTGCACGGGGTGACACCAGGGATGTTTGGTTCGGTGACCGGGCCAGGCAAGCACCGCCCGGGGTGTCGGCGCCGAGTGCTTCCGTACGCCCCCGGCGCGTAGGCGCGTGGGGGGCGGCGGGTCAGACCCGGCGCTCGCCGTACTCCTCGGCGTACTCCTCGCGGTGGGCGAAGGCCGCCCGCAGATCGGGTTCGCCGACCGCGTGGACGCCCCGCACGGCGACCGAGGTGAGGTACGTACGGTCGTCCGCCGTGTCCTCGGCCTGCCGGGTCAGGGCACTGATCAGGCGCTGCCCGGCCGGAGAGGCCCAGCGCGAGTACGGGTGGACCTCCATCCGCGTGATGGCGAGGCACCCCAGGGTCAGGGCGAGCGGCAGCGCGAACCACAGGGCGATCAGCAGGCGCGGCTCGTCCGTGGGAAGGGGCACCGCCAGAGCGGCGGCGCCCAGCGCGCACACGACCACCGCGGCGAGCCGCACCCGCCGGACCCCGGCCGCGATGCCGCGGGCGTCGTCCGGCACGGCGAGACCCGCGCCGACCAGCCGGTCGGCCAGGCCCCGTACCGCCTCGGCGGTGGCCGCGGTGGCCCGCACCGGCGCTATCCGGGACTGTCCCGCGGGCCCTATCGCCCCTATGACCGACCGCTCCATGTCGTCCCGACCGCACGGGTCGACGACGGTCGCCCAGCCGGTGTGGGCGAGCAGCAGCCGGCGCTGGCGTGCCATGGAGACCAGCGTGAGGTCGGCGACCCGCCGGGGCCCGCCGGACAGGAACGCCGCCTCGTACAACGTCAGAGCGTGCCCGTGGCCGACGGCGTTCGTGTCGACGGCCGCCGCGCGCAGGGCGGCCAGGCACAGCCGCGTGCACGCCAGGCCGGCGACGACCCAGGCCGGCAGGAGGAAGAGGACCCAGAACATTCCGTACTTCTATGCCAAAGGCTTTCGCCGGCGCCATGCCCTTTTCACATGTCGGACGTGCTGCCGCAGGTGGGTGACGTTCCGTTGGGTGCCGGTCGCGATCGCTCAGCGGCGCAGCAGCACCCGCCGGGTCGCCCGGGCCAGCCGGATCCCGGGCCGCGTCGATCGCGGTACCGGCCCCGACCGCTCCAGCCACCAGGCGCGCAACTCCCGCCGCGCGCCGGTGTCCTGCGGTATGCCGTCCGTCAACAGCTGCCCGACGAAGTCCAGCGCGTCCCGCCGGTAGCCGCCGGTCATCGGATGCCCCTGGGCGTAGTCGAGGAAGGCGGGCCGGTACCAGGCCCCGAGGATCACCGGCAGCTCCGGCGCGACCTTCGCGACCACGTCCGCCCGCTTCCCGGCGAGCGCCCGCGCCTGCACTCCCAGCCGCACCCGGTCGAACCCCTCGGGCGCGGGCGTCCCGGCGACCAGCGCGGACAGCAGCGCGGCCTGCGCGAGGGCGAGCCGCTGACGTACGGCGTCACCGGCGCCGGGCTCCTCCGCCGCGACGCGCGGCGATGCCGGCGCGTCCCGGCCGGCGGGGCGCTCACCCGCCCGCCCCTTCGCGACGGCGTCGCGGATCGCCGCCACCTCCCCCTCCAGCTCCTGCGCCGAGGGGAAGTTCTCGTCCCGCTCCAGCAGCACGCCCGGCGGCGCCACGCGGGAGGCGAGGTCGGTCAGGATGTCGAGCACCGGCTGCGCGACGGGGTGGGCGTGGCTGTCGTGCCAGACCCCGTCCCGCTCGAAGCCGCCCGCGACATGCACGTAGGCGATGGCCTCCAGGGGCAGTTCACCGAGCGCTTCGGCCGGGTCCTCACCGCGGTTGACGTGATTGGTGTGCAGATTCGCCACGTCGATCAGCAGCCGCACCCCCGTCCGGTCGGCCAGCTCGTACAGGAACTGGCCCTCCGTCATCTCCTCGCCCGGCCAGGAGAAGAGCGCGGCGATGTTCTCCACGGCGAGCGGTACGGGCAGCGCGTCCTGTGCGACGCGCACGTTCTCGCACAGCACGTCGAGGGCGTCCCGGGTGCGCGGAACCGGCAGCAGGTGCCCGGCCTCCAGGCGCGGGGAGGCGGTCAGTGCCCCGCCCGCCCGGACGAACGCGATGTGCTCGGTCACCAACGGCGACCCCAGCACCTCCGCCCGCTCCGCCAGCGCCGCCAGCCGCCCCGCGTCCGGCCGCTCGGCTCCGCCGAGTCCGAGCGAGACCCCGTGCGGCACGACGGTCACGCCGCGCTCGCGCAGCCGCAGCAGCGAGTCGGGCAGGTGGCCGGGGCAGAGGTTCTCGGACACGGCCTCGACCCAGTCGATGCCGGGCATCCCCTCCACGACGTCCGCGATCTCCGGCCGCCACCCGATACCGGTCCCCAGTCGCTCCATCCGCTCCATGGCCGCCCGCCCCTCCCCGTCGACTTGCCGGGGATATGACCCGTGCGGTCCGGCGCGAATCCACCGGGGGGCTTCTTCAGAGCAACATTTGAGATTCCCGGCTCCTGGCGCCGGCCGCCGTCAGCGCGGGATGAAGACGTTGTGGATCTCGGACAGCCGCGGCGCGGCGTCCGGGAAGCCGGCCGCCTTCGTGGCGGGGAGGATCACGGGCAGGTAGGCCTCGAGGGCCTCCCTGGACTCCCACACGTCCACCACACGCACGCCGTCGTCAGTGACGACGGCCAGGTGGCCGAGCAGGCCGGGGACGGGGCGTCCGGAGCGAGTGCCGGCGGTGTCCTGGACCTCGTCGTACTGTTCGGCGGTGACACCGGGATAGTCGATCTCCATCAGAAGCGCCATATCACCACATTACGACCGGATGGCGGACCGTGCCCCGCGCGGCGGACCGGCCTCCTCGCCTACCGGAGCGCCGGGTGGTCCGCCACCACCGTGCACGAACCCGGCGCGATCTCCGTGAACCCGGCGTCGCGGACCACCGGCAGGCCGCTCGTCGTGAGGCCGGACCAGCGGGCGGAGGCCGGGGTGCGCACCGCCAGCGGATAGCCCGCGTCGCGCCACGCGGTCCGCTCCGCGTCGTCCAGCTCCCACCAGGCGAGCTGCGCGCCGTGCCCCGCCTGGGCCATCGCCTTGCCCGCCGACATGCCGAGGTCGGGATTCATCCAGAGGACGGGACCGGACGGGTCGGCGTCGACCGGCGGCTCCGGGTCGTCGAGGTCGGTGCCGGAGACCTGGAGGCGGGCCAGGTCCTTGGGCCAGCCGTCCAGCGGGACCGGCGGGAAGACCCGCACCTCGGCCGTCTTGCCGGTCACCGTGATGCCGGGCAGCGCCTCGGCCCGCCGCCACTCCGCGCCGCGCGCCCGCCGCACGACCTTGCGGATGCGCGCGTCCTGCCAGTCCCGCATCACCCGTGCCCACTCGCCGTCGCCGGTCGACCGCTCGTCGCCGAGCATCACCAGCACCGCCCGGGCCGCGGTCTCCAGCGCGTCGGTACGGGGCGGGGGCGCCGCCCGCTCGATGCGTACGACCAGCGGCAGGACGAACTGCGGCGCGAGGTCGCGGTCGCCGGGCTCGGGGCGGAAGGGGCTGTCGGGGACGGGCGTCGTCGGATCGTTGCTCACGCCCACCAGTCTGCCAAGCCGCGCGGGCGCGAGAGGATGCCCCCATGCAACGTGAGCTACGGCTGGATCACGTGGGGCGCCGCTACGGACCGCGCGGCCCCTGGGTGCTGCGCGGCGTCGACCTGAGCCTGGCGCCCGGCACCCTCGTCCGCGTCGAGGGCGCCAACGGCACCGGCAAGTCCACCCTGCTGCGCGTGCTCGCGGGCATCGACGCCCCCACCGAGGGCCGGGTCACCGGCCGTCCGCGCACGGCGTACGTCCCCGAACGCTTCCCGCCCGCCCTGCCCTTCACGGCCGTCCGGTACCTCACCCACCTCGGCACCGTGCACGGGCTGTCCCGCCGGGCGGCGGCCCACGCCGCCGGGCAGTGGCTGGAGCGGCTGGGGGCCGCCGCGTACGCCGGCACGCCGCTGGCCCGGCTGTCCAAGGGCAGCAGCCAGAAGGTGGCGGTGGCACAGGCACTGCTCGCCGAACCGGAACTGCTCGTCCTCGACGAGGCCTGGACCGGGCTCGACGCCGACGCCCGGGCCGAGCTGGAACGGGCGGTCGCCGAGCGGACGGCCTCCGGCGGCGCCGTCGTCTTCGTCGACCACGACCCGCGCCGCCTGGGCGACGCGCCCGACGCCACCTACACCGTGCGCGAGGGGACCCTGCACCGCCGTACCGACCACACCGGGGCCCCGGCCGGGCCGCGGGTCGCCGTCCGGGTGCGGGGACCGGTCGGCGGCGGACTGCCCGCCGACGTGCACCGGATCGTCGCCTCCGCCGAGGAGACCGCCCCCGGCGCCCATCTGCTCACCGTGCCCGCCTCGCACTCCGACGTCCTGCTGCGCACCCTCCTGACCGCCCGGCCGCCCTGGCACGTGGTGAGCGTGCACGCCCCGGAGGAGCACCGGTGACCGCACTCCTCCGGTACCAGGCCGCACTCCTGCTGCGCTCCCAGCGCTGGCTGCCGCCCGTCATCCTGTACGCCGCCGCGCTCGGCATCGGCGTGCAGGGCGGGCAGCCGGTGCTCGACTCGCTGGGCTGGGCGGCGGCCATGCTGCTGCCGGTCGCGGCCTGGCTGGTGCGGATCTGCGTCACCGGGGAGCCGCCTGCGGCCCGCGCCTGTGTGTCGGCGGCGCGCGGCCCCGCGCGGGCCCACCTGGCCTGTCTGCTGGTGGGCCTCGCCGCGGCGGCGCTCCTGGGCACGGTGGCGACGCTCGTCGTGACGCTGATCAGCGACCCGGTCAGCACCGGTCACGGCACGCCCGTGCCGCCGCTCCCGGCGGGCGGCGCCGGACTGCTCGCCGCGCTGGTGTGCGCCCTGCTCGGCAGCGCCGTCGGCGCGCTCACCGCCTGGCCGGTGCTGCGCTCGCCCGGCCGCGCGGTTCCGGCGCTGCTGCTGGCGGCCCTGCTGGCGCTGGTGACGTCGGGGTCCCCGGCGCGCGCGGCGGTCGGCGGCCTGGTCACCGGCTCCCGGTCCGGGGTCGTACCGCTGCCCCTGCTCCCGCTGGCGGCGGCGGCCGTGGTCGCCGTGGCCGCGACCGCCCTGGCCTGTGCGCTCAGCTCGCGCAGATCAGCCTGAGCAGGCCGTGCGCTGGGCCTCCTGCCATTCGCAGACCGGGCAGAAGGTGATCCCCTTGTACGACTCGGGGTACTCCGTCGGCTCCCGGCACAGCACGCACTCCGCGTACGGCGGGCCGTCGGCCTTGGGCGGCCGGGTGGCGTCGATCAGACAGTAGTCGTTCGGACCGGGGTCGCCCGGACTGCCGTCGTTCGGGCCGTGGTCGTCGTCGCTGCTCATCTCTCCAGCGTAGGCCCGTCAGCGGCGGCCGTTCGCGGCGGCGATCAGCTCGGAGACCTTCACGAAGCGGTAGCCCCGGCGGCGCAGCTCGGGCACGATCGTGCGCACCGCCCGTTCGGTCACCGGAGCCGCGCTGCGCGTGCAGTGCATGACGACCACCGACCCCGGCCGCACACCGTCCAGCACCTGCCGGGCCACCGCGTCGGCGTCCGTCGCGAACGCGTCCCCGCTCACCACGTCCCACTGCACGGCGGTGACGCCGACGGGAGTCAGCTCCTTGAGGGCCACACGGTCGTAACAGCCCCCGGGGAAACGGAAGTACGGCATCGACTCCGGCACCCCGGCCTCCTCGAACGCCGCGTACGCCCGCTCCACGTCCGGCCGCATCCGCTCCCTGGACACGGTCGGCAGGCCGTAGCAGTCCTCGGTGTAGGCGTAATGGCTGTAGGAGTGGTTGGCGATCTCGAACTGGGCGTCCCGGCCGATGGACCGCGCCTCGTCGGGGTACTCCTCGGCCCACCGGCCGGTCATGAACACCGTGGCCGGCACCCCCAGTTCCCGCAGGGTCGCGATCAGCCGTGGATTGTCGAACCGTTCGCCCGCCGCCGCCCGCGGCCCCTGGTCGGCGGTCATGTCGGCGTCGAAGGTGAGGGCGACCGTCCTGCCGTCCGCCCGCGGGCCGTGCTCGAAGACGGGGGTGAGGCCCGCCGGGCCGGGGGCGAGCACGGGAGGCCGGGACGGAGGCGGAGACGGAGCGGGAGGGGGAGGGGGAGGGGGGTCCGCGGAGGCGGCCGAAGGCGCCGGGTGCGGGGCCCGCGTGGCCTCGGTGGTTCCGCAGGCCGCGAGGGCGGCGCCCAGGACACAGAGGACGGTTGCGCGTCGTACGAGAGGGGTCACCGTACGAACGTATGAGCATGATTATCTGTTTGTATGACTATCTGGTGTGACGTGCCTGTGACGTCACCCGCCCGGCTCAGACCGCGTCAGATGTCGCGCCGTTCCAGCGGCTTGGTCGCCGGCCCCTCGACCACCTTCCCGTCCGTGTCGAAGCGGGAGCCGTGGCACGGACACTCCCAGGCGCGTTCGGCCGCGTTGAAGCCCACCAGGCAGCCGAGGTGGGTGCAGCGCGGTGAGACGGCGTGCAGTGCGCCGGCCTCGTCCCGGTAGACCGCCACCCGGTCGCCGCCCACCCGGACCACGGCACCCTCGCCGGGTGGCAGGGCGTCCACCGGCGGCACCGGTCGCAGCCGGTCGCCGACGAAGTGCCGGGCGACCTCGGCCTGCGTCCTGAGGAACGCCGGCGCCTCGCGCACCGCCGAACGCAGCCGGCGCGGGTCGTACAGTCCGCTCCACGCGCACTCCTCACCGGTGATCTGCGCGGTGAGCAGCCGGCCCGCCATGACGCCGCCGCTCAGTCCCCAACCGCCGAAGCCGGTGGCGACGTAGGTGTGGTGCGCGCCCGGGTGCAGGGGGCCCACCATCGGCACGGTGTCGGTCGGGTCGATGTCCTGCGTGGCCCAGGCGTGGGTGAGGCCGACGCCCGGGAAGTGCTCGCCGGCCCAGGCGGACAGGCGGTCGAAGCGCTTCCGGGTGTCGCCCGTGCCCGGCGTGAAGTGCTCCCCGGTGACCAGGAGCAGCCGGCGCCCCGCGTCGTCCAGGGGCGCCGTACGGACCGAGCGCGTGTTCTCCTCCGGCGTGATGTACATGCCGTCGACATCGCGGCCGGCCTCGACGGGTCCCGCCACGACCAGCTCGCGGCGCGGGGAGAGGCGGGCGAAGAGCAGGGCCCGGTCGAAGATCGGGTAGTGCGTGGCGACCACGACGTCCCGGGCGGTCACCGTCGCTCCCGTGCCGGTCGACACGCGGCACGGCTCGCCCTCGTCCAGGCCGTGGACGGTGGTGTCCTCGAAGATCCGCCCGCCGTGCGCCTCCAGGTCCTCGGCGAGGGCCAGCAGGTACTTGCGCGGGTGGAACTGGGCCTGACCGGTGACCCGCACCGCGCCCGCGACCGGGAACGGCAGCCCCGTCTCCGTCACGAACGACGCCGGCAGCCCCGCCTCCTTCGCGGCGGCCGCCTCGGCCCGCAGCTCGTCCACGCGGCCCGCGTCGCGCACGTACGTGTAGGCGCTGCGCGTCTCCCAGTCGCAGTCGATGCCCAGCTCGGCGACGATCCCGGCGGCGTGCTCGATCGCCTCGGTCTGCGAGCGGGCGTACAGGCGGGCACCCTCGGGTCCGCGGGTGCGGCGCAGCGTGTCGTAGATCAGCGTGTGCAGGGCGGTCAGCTTGGCGCTCGTGTATCCGGTGACGCCGGCGGCCACCCGGCCGGCCTCCAGCACCGCCACGCTGCGCCCGGCCCGCGCCAGTTCCCAGGCCGTGCTGAGCCCGGCGATGCCGGCGCCGATCACGGCGACGTCGACGCCGAGGTCCTCCGCGAGGGCGGGGCGCGGCGCACCGCCCGGTGCCGTCTGAAGCCAGTACGAGCCGCTGACCTGCACTTTCTCCGTCATGCGGCCCCGAGTACCCCATTGCCGGGGCTTCAGTGACCGGGCGGTGCGCCCCCGGCCGCCAGGGCCTGTCCGACACTTCCCGCCTGCCTCGTGGCGCCCGGCACGCACGCTCGCCCTGCGATCGCACGCACCGGACGCCGCGCGGCCCGCCCTCCGGGCGGGCGACGGGAATGGTCGGACAGGCCCTACCTGCGCCAGGGGCCCGTCACCGCGAAGGTCGTGCCGGGCGTGTAGCAGTTGACGTACATCGTGTCGCCGTCGGGGGAGAAGGTGACGCCGGCGAACTCGCCCCACTCCGGCTCGTCCGGCGTCCCGATGTTCTGGGCGCCGCGGGCCATCGCGTACACCTCGCCGCGCCGGGTCACGCCGTAGACGTGCTGGGCGCCGTTGCCGTCCTCGCAGACCATGAGCCCGCCGCTGGGTGCCAGGCAGATGTTGTCCGGTGACTCGCCGGGGAGCCGGACGTCGGTGTCCGGGCCGAAGACGATCACCAGGGTCAGGCGGCGCCGCTCGGGGTCGTAGCGCCAGATCTGGCCGTAGTGGTCGGCCGCGGAGCCGTCGTCGCTGCGGGCGAAGGACGACACGAAGTACACGCTGCGCCCGCCCCAGTAGCAGCCCTCCAGCTTCTGCGCGTGGGTGATGCCGCCCCGGCCGAAGTCCTGGTGGCGGATCGGCGTCCCGGCGGCCAGCGGGTCGGGTACGTCGACCCACTCGACACCGTCGAACTCGGCGCCCGTCTCCTGGATCGAGGAGAGGTCGGGCACGCCGGGCACGCGCATCGCCTGGAGCCGGCCGCCCGCCCGCAGCGAGCCGGTGCCGCCCAGGGGCTTCTCGGGCAGGAAACGGTAGAAGAGCCCGAAGGGCCGTTCGAAGGCGTCCTCCGTCTCGTACACGACGCCCCGCCGCGGGTCCACGGCGATCGCCTCGTGCTGGAAGCGGCCCATCGCGGTCAGCGGCACCGCGCCGGTGCGGTGCGGGTCGACCGGGTCGACCTCGAAGATGAAGCCGTGGTCCTTGGTGTAGCCGTTGGTCCCGGCCTTGTCCTCGGTCTCCTCACAGGTCAGCCACGTGTGCCAGGGGGTGGGTCCGCCCGCGCAGTTGACGGCCGTACCGGCGATCGCGACCCGCTCGGACAGGACGTGGTTGCGGGAGTCCAGCGCCAGGGCCGTACAGCCGCCCTTGCCCTGCGGGTCGTACGTCAGCCCCTCGACCGTGGGCACGGGAACCTTGCCGTTGGCGCGGTTCTCGTGGTTGCGGACGAGGTGGACGCGGGCGTGTCTGCCGGACGAACGCCCGGCGAAGGCCGCCATGCCGTCGTGGTTGGACGGGACCGGGCCCTCGCCGGAGCGCAGCTGGTCGCCCTCACGGGACAGGACCCGGTAGCGGAATCCTTTCGGCAGGTCGAGCAGGCCGTCGGGGTCGGGGACCAGGGGGCCGTAGCCGGTGTGGCCCGGGGACTGCGCGGCGGCGGTGCCGGCGAAGAGCTCGGAGAGGGCTCCGGTGAAGGCGATGCCCGCACCGAGGGCGCCGGTGCGGGCGAGTACCTGACGTCGGGTCGTGTCGTGACTGGACAAGGACATGGGGCGACCTTCCTGCTGGCGGACAGGATGTGACCCCGCCGTGTCTATCATCTGACAACAATCCCGGGAACCACGCGTGAAGCACGTGTCACTGGTCCACCGACCGCTCCTGGGCCTTCTCCAGGAACCGCAGCAGCTCCACCGGGAACGGCAGCACGAGGGTCGAGTTCTTCTCGGCGGCCACCGCGACGACCGTCTGCAGCAGGCGCAGTTGCAGGGCGGCGGGCGTCTCGGACATCTGCCGCGCCGCCTCCGCGAGCACCTTCGACGCCTGCAGCTCGGCGTCGGCGTTGATGACCCGGGCCCGGCGTTCCCGGTCGGCCTCGGCCTGCCGGGCCATCGAGCGCTTCATCGTGTCCGGCAGGGAGACGTCCTTGATCTCGACGCGGTCGATCTGCACGCCCCAGCCGACGGCCGGGCTGTCGATCATCAACTCCAGGCCCTGGTTGAGCTTCTCCCGGTCGGACAGCAGGTCGTCCAGGTCGCTCTTGCCGATGATCGAGCGCAGCGAGGTCTGCGCCATCTGCGAGACGGCGAACCGGTAGTCCTCGACCCGGACGAGCGCGTTGGCCGCGTCGACGACCTTGAAGTACACGACCGCGTCCACGCGCACGGTGACGTTGTCGCGGGTGATGCCCTCCTGGGCGGGTACCGGCAGCGTCACGATCTGCATGTTCACCTTGTGCAGCCGGTCCACGAACGGCACCACCATGGTGAACCCGGGCTCGCGCACCTGGCCCGCGAGGCGCCCGAGCCGGAAGACGACACCGCGCTCGTACTGCTTGACGACCCGCGCGGCCGAGGCGACGTACAGCACCCCGGCGCTCCCGGTGGCGGCCGCCGCGGTCAGCAGCTCCTGCAGCATGACGACCTCCTCACCCAGAGGTCCGTTACATCCCTTCCTGTCACGATATGCCAGGCGCCCGGTCCGGGGCCATGCCCCGGACCGGGCGCCGTCGCGGTCCTGCGGCTCGCGCCGTCTTACGGCTCGCGCCGCCGGACGATCCGCGCGGGCGGGGCTACACCCCCGCGGTCGCCGGTTCCGTCACCTTCACCGGGTCCGTGCCGGTGGCGCTGTGCCGCTCGGCCCAGTTCTCCAGTGCCGTACGGCAGGCGTGGTCCAGGTGGTGCAGCCCGGAGAGGTCCAGCTCGACCGGACGGTCCTGCGGCAGCGCCTCCAGGCTCTCCAGGATCCTCGGCAGCCGCAGGAAGGTCGCGTTGCCCGACAGGTGGGCCTGGACGGGACCGGCGCCCTTGTCGACGACCTCCAGCTTCAGGTGGGAGGCCTCCCAGGCGGTCTTGGCCACGGACAGGGCCAGACCGATCAGCACGCCCTCGAACATGTTCACCGCGACGATCGACCCGGCCGTGACCACCAGGATCAGCGCCTCGCCCCGGTGCCCCCGCCACAGCGACACGATGCCGCGGAACGGAATCAGCTTCCAGCCGGCGTGGACCAGGATGCCGGCCAGCGCGGGCAGCGGGATCAGCGCCAGCGCGGACGGCAGCAGCGCGGCGAACAGCAGCAGCCACACGCCGTGCAGCACCCGGGACGCCTTGGTCCGCGCGCCGGCGCTGACATTGGCGGAGCTGCGCACGATGACCGCCGTCATCGGCAGCGCGCCGAGCAGACCGCACACCGTGTTGCCCGCGCCCTGGGCCATCAGCTCCTTGTTGTACTCGGTGCGCGGACCGTTGTGCAGCCGGTCCACCGCGGCGGCGCTGAACAGGCTCTCCGCCGAGGCGATCAGGGTGAAGGCGGCGATCGTGCCGAGGAGGCCCACGCTCGCCAGCTCGCCGAAGGCGTCGGCGCCGGGCGGCTGGACGGAGTCCAGCAGGCCGTTCACCTCGACGGTCGCGACCGACAGGCCGAACGCCGCCGTGACCGCTGTGGCCAGGGCGACCGCGGCCAGCGCGCCGGGCACGGTGCGCACCCGCCGCGGCAGCCGCTTCCACAGCACCATCACCGCGACGGTGCCCGCGCCCAGGGCGAGCGAGGTGAGCGCCTCGCTGCTGCCCAGGGCGTCGGCTGCGGCCCCGGGCAGCCCGGTGATCTTGCCGAGGCCGGAGGCGGGGGCCTGGAGTCCGGCCGCCGAGTAGAGCTGGCCGGCGATGAGCACGAGGCCGATACCGGCCAGCATGCCCTCCACGACGGACAGGGAGATCGCCCGGAACCAGCGCCCCAGCTTCAGGGCGCCCATCGCGAGCTGGAGCAGGCCGGCGGCGAGCACGATCACGCCGAGCGCGGGCAGCCCGTACTCGTCCACCGCGCCGAAGACCAGCACGGTCAGGCCGGCGGCCGGTCCGGACACCTGGAGGCTGCTGCCCGGCAGGAAGCCGGTGACCAGGCCGCCCACGATGCCGGTCACGAGGCCGAGTTCGGCCGGGACACCGGAGGCGACGGCGACGCCCACGCACAGCGGGAGGGCGACCAGGAACACGACGAGCGAGGCGGTGAGGTCCTGCCGCAGATGGGGGAACTTCCGGGGGTTCTTGGCTATGGCGGTCATGGTGGCGCTCACAGGGTCTCGAACGCGTCGGTGTCCGCGCGGTGCTCGAACACGACCCCGGTGTGGACCTCGTAGTACCAGCCGCGCATCCGCAGCCGGCCCTCCGTCAGCCGCCGTTCGACACAGGGGTAGGAGCGCAGCCGCAGCAACTGCGCGAGCACGTGGTGCTGCACGGCCTCGGCGACCGTCGGGTCGGCGGGGTCGCACCGCTTCGGCTCGTCGGCGGCGTGCGCCAGCCAGTCGCGCACGGCGGGTACGGCCGTCAGGTCGTCGCCGCGCACCAGCGCGCCGACGGCGCCGCAGTGCGAGTGGCCGCAGACCACGATGTCGCTGACGCCGAGCACCTCGACGGCGTACTCGATGGTGGCCGTCTCGCCGCTGGGGCGCTCGGCACCGTACGGCGGGACGATGTTGCCCGCGGTGCGCAGCTCGAAGAGCTGGCCGGGCCGGGCGCCCGTGATCAGGGCGGGTACGACCCGGGAGTCGGAGCACGTGATGAACAGGACTTCGGGCGACTGGCCTTCGGCGAGCCCGGCGAACTCCTCAGGGCGCTGTCCGAACGTGCGGGCGTTGTCGATGAGGGGTTGCATGATGTGGTGATTCCTCCTGGCGCGCAGTGGGGGCGCGTCGGACGGGCAGGTCAGAGATGGGGGGATGTACCGGCCCTCAGCAGCGGAAGACCTGGAGTGCGGCCGGGGAGTGGTCCGGCACCGCTCTGGCCCGATGCCCGGCCGCACGGCCGGACGAGGCGGGTTCGGGCACCGCCGGGGCGTGCTGCCGCAGCAGCGGGCGCTCGGGGGCCTCGGACTGGGGTGCGGTGGCGGTGCGGTGCCGGTCACGGACACGCGCGGGACCGTGCGGGTTTCCGGACCGGCCGGGGGTGTGGCAGGTGACGGTCTCGTCGTGCGGCGCCAGGCCGGTGAGGGTGGTTCCGGGCTGCGCGTGACCCACGGCATCACGACTTGTGTGCGCGGATGCGAAGGGCGTGGTGGGTGCGAAGAACGGGAGGATGATCAGGGCGGCGGCGAGGAACAGAACCACGGTCCGGGCCGACGTGCCTCGGAACATGCGCCCCCTTCCATGCAGTTCACGCCCTTGGCGTGTGCCGGTGTGCGGCCCGCGCACGGTCGACGCGCACGGCCGGTCACATGGTCAACGTCAGGTCAATGCAGGGTCAATGCTTGGTCAAGAGACACGTTAACCCTGCAAAGAGCTTTGCAGGGTTAACGTAGCGTTACGAGCTGAAGAGAGCCTGAAAATCGCGGTGGGTTGGCGGGAACAGGCTGTTCTCAGGGCGTGTCGACGAGGCGCGCCGCGTCCCGGGCCAGTGCGGTGAGCCGGGAGATCGCCCGGAAGTACTTCTTGCGGTAGCCGCCCTTCAGCATCTCCTCGCTGAAGAGCCGGTCGAAGGGCAGACCCGAGGTCAGGACGGGCACCTCGCGGTCGTAGAGCCGGTCCGCGAGCACCACCAGGCGCAGCGCCGTCGACTGGTCCGGCACCGGGCCCACCCCGGTGAGGCACACGGCCGTGACACCGTCGGTCAGGGCGCCGTAGCGGCTGGGGTGGACGCGGGCGAGGTGGTCGAGGAGGGCGGGGAAGCCGTCCAGGCTGGCGCCCTCGGTGGCCTGCGCGGCCCGCGTCACCTCCTCGTCGGAGTACGGCGCAGGCGCCTCGGGCAGACCCCGGTGGCGGTAGTCCTCGCCGTCGATGCGCAGGGCGTGGAAGTGCGCGGACAGACCCTGGATCTCGCGCAGGAAGTCGGCCGCCGCGAAGCGGCCCTCGCCGAGCTTGCCCGGCAGCGTGTTGGAGGTGGCGGCGAGCGCGACGCCCGCCTCCACGAGCCGGGCGAGCAGGCTGGAGACGAGGACGGTGTCGCCGGGGTCGTCGAGCTCGAACTCGTCGATGCACAGGAGACGGTGCCCGGACAGGGTCTGCACGGTCTGCTGGAAGCCGAGGGCGCCGACGAGATTGGTCAGCTCCACGAAGGTGCCGAACGCCTTGCGGGAGGGCTCGGCGGGGGTGGCGTGCCACAGGGAGGCCAGCAGGTGGGTCTTGCCGACGCCGTAGCCGCCGTCGAGGTAGACGCCGCGGGGGCCGGCCGGGGCCTTCGGGGCCCTGCTCCGGCCGAGGCCGAAGAAGCCGCGCCGGCCGACGGTGGTGCCGGGCGCCTCGCCGAGCCCGGTCGCGAAGTCCTCCAGGGCCCGTACGGCCTCGCTCTGGCTGGGCCGGCCGGGGTCCGGGATGTACGTGCTGAAGCGGACCGAGTCGAAGCGGGGCGGCGGCACCATCTCGGCGACCAGGCGGTCCGCGGGGACGTGCGGCTCGCGGGCGCACAGGGACAGCGGGGCCGCCCCGGCTATCGGGGTGGGGCCGGGGGCAGGGGTGGAGGGCGACACGGTGGTCCATGGTAGGGCCTGTTCAGGGGGGTGCCCGTCGGGATACGGGCGTGCGCCGGGCCGGTGCCCCGCCGTTGCCCGGCGCGACCGCTGGACGCGGTGGGGTGCGCGGTCCGGCGCCGACGGGGTGCCGCCGCGCCCGCCCGTGCCACCCCGTCGGGCGCTCTCCGGCAGTTCAGGCAAGGGTGGCGGCACCATGGGCCCGCGGCTACGGAGCCCCCGTGTCCGCGGCCGCGGGGGCTCGGCCGCCGCGGTTCGGGGACGCGGGGGCGTGGAACACTGCACCGCATGCGACGCCTGTTCCCTGTGACCGATCAGACAGCCGGCCCGGGCTTCGACGGGGCCGACCGGGAGTGGAGCCTCGCCGAGCTGGCCGACGCCTACGCCTACCCCGAGCCCGACGGGCGGCCGGGGGTGTGGCTGCGGGCGAACATGGTCTCCACCCTCGACGGGGCCGCCCAGCACGACGGCCGTTCCCAGCCCATCTCCAGCGCGGCCGACATGCGGATCTTCGGCACCCTGCGCGCACTGGCGGACGTGGTGGTCGCCGGCGCCGAGACCGTACGTCAGGAGGGGTACCGCCCCGCACGCGCGCGTGCGGAGTTCGCGGAGCTGCGGCGGGCGGCCGGACAGAGCCCGGCGCCGGCGATCGCGGTGGTCAGCGCCGGCCTGGAGCTCGACTTCTCCCTGCCGCTGTTCGCCTCCCCGCCCGTCCCCACCCTGATCCTCACCGGTGCCGCCGCGGCCCCGGACCGGATCGCGGCGGCGGAGCGGGCCGGCGCCCGCGTGGTGATCGCCGGCGACGGCGTCGGTGTGGATCCCGCCCGCGCCGTCCACGCGCTGGTCGAGCTCGGCCACACCCGGCTGCTGACCGAGGGCGGCCCCCGGCTGCTGGGGCAGTTCGTCGCGGCCGGCGTGCTCGACGAGCTGTGCCTGACCGTGTCGCCGATGCTCACGGCCGGTGACGCGCAGCGGATCGCGGGTGGGCCCTCGGTCGAGGTCCCCCGGCGTTTCGCCCTGGCGTCCCTGTTGGAGGAGGAAGGTTTCCTCTTCACTCGGTACCAGCGCGCCTAGTACTCCGCCGCTGGAGTACCAGGCACAAGGGTTCGGTCGTTACCGCGCTTCCGGGAATCGACGGAATCTCCCGTTCCGTTTAGTCCGCACAGGGGCACACTGAATCCGGCGATACCCGTGCGATCACGGGGCAGGATGGTTTCCGCAGGGTCCGGTTCGGCCCACGGAGGGTGGGGCCCATGGGCCCTCGAAGGAGAAGGGGCGCCTGGTGTTCACAAGCGTTTTGATGATCGAGAAGGCCCTGACGTCCGCCGACGTGGAGTTCGTCACCACCTTGCACGGGGACGAGCCGGTCGCCTTCCACGTGCTGCTCCAACCGCGCGGCGACCAGGCCGACCGGCTGCTGAGGGCCATCGACGACGTCGCGCTCGGCGAGCTCGACGACGCCGTCCGCGAGGGTGAGACGCCCGAGGGCCACGAGGCGCAGAGCGTCGGGCAGCGGGCCCTGGAGGTGTCCCTCACCGCCCTGCGCGCGTCCGGCGCCGAGGCCGACGGCCGCCTGATCGAGGACCACCCGCTGGACGAGCTGAAGTCCCTGGTCCTGGAGGTCGGGGCCGACGAGGTGATCGTCCTGACCGATCCGCACTACGTGGAGGAGTTCTTCCACCGGGACTGGGCCTCGCGGGCCCGCCACAAGGTCGGCGTGCCGGTCCTGAAACTGTTCTCCCACAGCAAGGCATAGGCTGGGTCCCGCGTTCCGGGACCCGCGCCGGGAGCGCGCCCACCAGCACACACACCACCTGTCGTACCACCCGTCGTACCACTCGTCGCACTCTGGGGAGAACAGCGCATGGCACCCGGCCTTCCTACCGCCATGGACCGACCGCACTTCATCGGCATCGGCGGCGCCGGAATGTCGGGCATCGCGAAGATCCTCGCCCAGCGCGGGGCCGCGGTGGCGGGCAGTGACGCCAAGGACTCCGCGACCGCCGAGGCCCTGCGCGCGCTCGGCGCGACCGTGCACATCGGGCACGCCGCGGAGCACCTCGCCGACGACGCGAGCTGCGTGGTCGTGTCGTCGGCGATCCGCGAGGACAACCCGGAGCTGGCCCGCGCCGCCGAGCTGGGCATTCCGGTCGTGCACCGCTCGGACGCCCTCGCCGCCCTGATGAACGGCCTGCGTCCGATCGCCGTCGCCGGCACGCACGGCAAGACCACCACCACCTCGATGCTGGCGGTCTCCCTGTCCGAGCTGGGCCGGAACCCGTCGTACGCGATCGGCGGCGACCTGGACGCCCCCGGCTCCAACGCGCTGCACGGCGACGGCGAGATCTTCGTCGCCGAGGCGGACGAAAGCGACCGCAGCTTCCACAAGTACGCCCCCGAGGTCGCCATCGTCCTCAACGTGGAGCTCGACCACCACGCCAACTACGCCTCGATGGACGAGATCTACGAGTCCTTCGAGACCTTCGCCGGGAAGATCGTCCCCGGCGGCACCCTGGTGATCGCCGCCGACCACGAGGGCGCCCGGGAGCTGACGCGCCGACTGGCCGGGTCGGTGCGGACGGTGACGTACGGGGAGTCCGAGGACGCCGACGTGCGCATCCTGTCGGTCGTCCCGCAGGGCCTGAAGAGCGAGGTCACCGTGGTGATGGACGGCACGGAGCTGACCTTCGCGGTCTCCGTCCCCGGCCGCCACTACGCCCACAACGCGGTCGCCGCCCTCGCCGCGGGCGCCGCCCTGGGCGTCCCCGCCGCCGAACTGGCCCCCGCGCTGGCCGCCTACACCGGCGTCAAGCGGCGCCTCCAGCTCAAGGGAGAGGCGGCGGGCGTCCAGGTCGTCGACTCCTACGCGCACCACCCCACCGAGATGACCGCGGACCTGGAGGCCATGCGCGCCGCGGTCGGCGACGCCCGCATCCTGGTCCTCTTCCAGCCGCACCTCTTCTCCCGCACCCAGGAGCTGGGCAAGGAGATGGGCCAGGCCCTGTCCCTGGCGGACGCGTCGGTCGTCCTCGACGTCTACCCCGCCCGCGAGGACCCGATCCCGGGCGTCACCAGTGCTCTGATCATCGAGGCGGCCCGCGCCGCCGGCGCGGACGTCACGCCGGTCCACGACAAGGACCAGGCACCCGCGGTGGTCGCGGGAATGGCCAAGGCCGGTGATCTCGTTCTCACCATGGGCGCGGGCGACGTCACCGACCTCGGACCGCGCATCCTGGACGAGCTGTCGAAGTAAGGGGCTGAGGACTCATGTCGTACGACGTCGAGAAGCCGGACGAGCAGTGGCGCGCGGAACTGGCCCCGGCCGAGTACGCCGTGCTGCGCCAGGCCGCCACGGAGCCGGCCTTCACCGGTGAGTACACCGACACCAAGACCGAGGGCGTCTACTCCTGCCGCGCCTGCGGCGCCGAACTGTTCACCTCCACCACCAAGTTCGAGTCGCACTGCGGCTGGCCGTCCTTCTTCGATCCGAAGGACACCGACGCGGTCGAGCTGATCGCGGACCGGTCCCACGGGATGGTGCGCACGGAGGTGCGGTGCGCACGGTGCGGGTCGCACCTCGGGCACGTGTTCGAGGGTGAGGGGTATCCGACCCCGACCGACCAGCGGTACTGCATCAACAGCATCGCGCTGCGGCTGACGCCCGCCGAGAGCTGATCCGGCCCGTCGGGCGGGGCGGGGAGGAGCGCGGCGGGGCTTCGGTGTGAACGCCCGGACAGCGGGAAGGAGTCGCTCCGGACCAACGGGCCCCGCGGGTCCGCCGTTTACACTCGACCGGCGACGGCCCCACCGACCGCGGCCGGAGCGGGCAGCTTCTGCCAGACCCGAAGGGCATTCGGCGTTTTGATACGGATCGATTCAGTCACCAAGCGGTACCCGGACGGCACCGTGGCGGTCGACCGGCTGTCGCTGGACATACCCGACCGCGCGATCACGGTCCTCGTCGGCCCCTCGGGCTGCGGCAAGACGACGACCCTGCGGATGATCAACAGAATGGTCGAGCCCACCGAGGGCACCATCCTCCTCGACGGCGCGGACCTCCAGCAGCAGCCGGTCACCACGCTGCGCCGGTCGATGGGATACGTCATCCAGAACGCCGGGCTGTTCCAGCACCGGACGATCCTCGACAACATCGCCACGGTGCCCCGCATGCTCGGCTGGGGCAGGCAGAAGTCCCGTGACCGGGCGGCGGAGTTGATGGAGCGGGTGGGGCTCGACGCCTCCCTCGGCAAGCGGTACCCGTACCAGCTCTCCGGCGGCCAGCAACAGCGGGTCGGCGTCGCGCGGGCACTGGCCGCGGACCCGCCCGTGCTCCTCATGGACGAGCCGTTCTCCGCCGTCGACCCCGTGGTCCGCAAGGGACTCCAGGACGAACTCCTGCGCATCCAGGGCGAACTGGGCAAGACCATCGTCTTCGTCACGCACGACATCGACGAGGCCATCAAGTTGGGCACCATGGTCGCGGTGATGCGCACCGGCGGCCGGCTCGCCCAGTTCGCGCCGCCCGCGGAGCTGCTGTCCGACCCCGTCGACGACTTCGTCGAGGACTTCCTCGGCGCCGACCGCGGCATCCGGCGGCTGTCCTTCTTCCCCTCCGCCGGCCTGGAGCTGACGACCGGTCCGGTCGTCCGTCTCGATGCCACGGCCGAGCAGCTCGCCGCGCCGGACGCCCCCTACCTGCTGGTGACCGACGCGGACGGCAGGCCGCTGGGCTGGGCCGAGCCGCGGGACCTGACCGCCGGGGACATCGTGCCGCGACGGCTGCTGTCGTACGGGCGGCCGTTCGTGCCCGGCACCGACTCGCTGCGGGCCGCCCTCGACTGCGCCGTGCTCTCGCCCACCGGCTGGGCCGTCGCGGTGGACGCCGACGGACGGGTGGCGGGCGTCGTCTCCCAGCAGGCCATCGGCGAGGCGATCCGCACCGCCCACGGCACCGGGGGCACCGGCGACGCGGGGACCGGTGAGGCGCAGACAGGAGACGAGCAGACCGGCGACGCCCAGACCGGCGACGCGCAGGTCGCGGGGTCCGCCGACGTCACCAAGGTCGCCCCGTGAACGGCTTCTTCGACATCCCGAGCGACCTCGGCAACACCTACTCCGGCCTGATCGGGCTGCATCTGCGCGAGGCGCTGTTGCCGGTCCTGGCCGGGCTGCTGCTCGCGCTGCCCATCGCCCAGCTCTGTGTGCGGTTCCGCTGGCTGTACCCGCCCGTCCTCGGCGTGACGACCGTCTTCTACGCCATCCCGTCGCTGGCCGTCTTCGTCGTCCTCATCGACTACACCGGCCAGACCGAGCTGACGGTGATGATCCCGCTGGCCGTGTACAGCCTGGTGGTGCTCGTTCCGGCGATCGTCGACGGCGTACGGTCGGTGCCCGGCGAGACCCTGGCCGCCGCCACCGCCATGGGCTTCGGGCCGCTGCGGCGCTATCTGCAGGTGCAGTTGCCGATCGCCGTTCCCGCGATCCTCGCCGGACTGCGGGTGGCCACGGCGTCGAGCATCTCCCTGGTCAGCGTCGGCGCCCTCATCGGCAACCAGGGCGCCCTCGGCAACCTGCTCGCGGACGCCCAGAAGTACGGCCGGCCGGAGCTGGCGGTGAACTCCGTCCTCACGACGGCCGTCCTGGCGATCCTGTGCGACGCGGCGCTCGTCCTGGTCCGGAACCTGCTGACGCCGTGGATGCCGCGCGGCAGGGGCGGGCGCCCCAAGGACGCCGCCGTGCGGCACGAGCGGCCCGAGCCCGAGGAGGTGTCGGCCCGGTGAACGTACTCCACTTCGTCAACGCCTTCTTCAGCGACAGCGCCCACTGGAACGGCTACGACGGCATCCCGCAGCGCCTGCTGGAACACGTCCAGTACACGCTGATGGCCCTCGGCCTCGCCGCCGCGATCGGCCTGCCCGCCGGGCTGCTGACCGGACACACCGGGCGCGGCGGCAACGCCGTCGCCTTCGTCGCCACCGCCGCCCGCGCGCTGCCCAGCTTCGGTCTGCTGGTGCTGATCGCCGTCGTGGTCGGCATCGGCCTGCTGCCCGTGATGATCCCGCTGGTCGTGCTCGCGATCCCGCCGATCCTGGTCACCACCTACGAGGCGGTCCGCTCTGTCGACCCCTCCCCGGTGGACGCCGCGCGGGGCATGGGCATGCGCGAGTCGCACATCCTGTTCCGGGTCGAACTGCCCGTCGCCCTGCCCCTGGTCCTCAGCGGACTGCGCTCGGCCGCCATCCAGGTCGTCTCGACGGCGACCATCGCCGCGTACGTCAGTCTCGGCGGGCTCGGCCGGTACATCATCGACGGGCTCTACCAGCGGAACTACGAGAAGGTGGTCGGCGGCGCCACTCTGGTGGCCGTCCTGGCGCTCGTCACGCTCGCCGTGTTCTGGGCGGCGGAACGGCTGGCGGTGTCCCCGGGAGTACGCAGGCGCTGACGCCCGGACCCAGCCGTGCAAGAAAACGTAACCAGGCTGTTCTTGACTGACTGACAAGTGGCTCGTTTGGATCGGTGGATGACTTCTACCGCGAAGAGCAGCTGGTCCAGGACGAGGCACACCGGCGCGGCGGCCGTCGCGCTCACCGCCGCGGCGGCGCTGCTCGCGGGCTGTTCCTCCTCCAGTGACACCTCCGACGACCCCCTGGCGGGAGAGAAGGCCGAGGCCGGTACCGTCGTCGTCGGCTCGAACAACTTCGCCGAGAGCACCCTGCTCGCCGACATCTACGGCGAGGCGCTCAAGGCCAAGGGCCTCAAGGTCACCTACCAGCACAACATCGGCAGCCGCGAGACGACCTACGGCCTGATGGAGAACGGCTCGGTCACGGTGCTGCCGGAGTACAACGGCTCCCTGCTGGCCTACCTCGACAGCAAGGCCGCACAGAAGTCCCCCGAGGCGGTGAACGAGGCGGTGAAGGCCAGGCTCGACAAGAAGCTGACGCTGCTGGAGTCGTCACCGGCCGAGAACAAGGACTCGGTCAGCGTCAACGCCGAGACCGCGAAGAAGCACGGCCTCACCGCCGAATCGACCCTCGCCGACCTCAAGGACATCGCGCCGGAGCTGGTGATCGGCGGTTCGCCCGAGTTCCAGACCCGGCAGCAGGGCCTCAAGGGCCTGGAGTCCGTGTACGGCCTGAAGTTCAAGTCTTTCAAGGCGCTCGACGCGGGCGGGCCGCTGACCCAGTCGGCGCTGACCAAGAACACCGTGCAGGTGGCGGACGTCTTCACCACCGACCCGACGATCATCAAGGAGAAGTTCGTCGTCCTGAAGGACCCCGAGAACCTCTTCGGGTTCGCGAACGTGACACCGCTGGTCCACAAGGAGGGACTCTCCCAGGAGGGCGTCGACGCGCTCAACGCCGTCTCCGCCAAGCTGGACACGAAGACGCTCCTCGACCTCGACGCTCAGGTCCAGCTGGACAAGAAGGACCCGCTGGACGTCGCCAAGGAGTGGCTGGAGTCCGCTGGTCTCGCCTGACGGTCACGACGCCGCGGCCCCGGCCGCGGCGTCGATCAACTGGTCGATCAGAGCGATGAGGACGTCCCGGCAGGAGGCCCGGTCCCGCGCGTCGCACAACAGCACCTGTACGTGCTCCGGCAGCGCCAGGGCCTCCCGGATCTCCGCGGCCGGGTACGGGTGCCGTCCGTGGAAGCCGTTGACGCCGACGACGAACGGAATGCCCCGCCGCTCGAAGAAGTCGATGGCGGCGAAGCTCGACTCGGGCCTGCGGACGTCGACCAGGACCACGGCCCCGAGGGCACCGATCGCCAGGTCGTTCCACATGAACCAGAACCGCTGCTGGCCGGGCGTGCCGAACAGGTAGAGCACCAGCTCCCGGCCGATGCTGATCCGCCCGAAGTCGAGGGCCACGGTCGTGGCCCGCTTCTCCTCGATGCCGGCGAGGTCGTCGACGTCCAGCCCCGCCGTGGTCAGTGGTTCCTCGGTGCGCAGCGGGGCGATCTCGCTGACCGACCCGACCAGGGTGGTCTTGCCGACGCCGAAACCACCGGCGATCAGGATCTTCACGGCTTCGGGTGCGGGTGCGGGTGCGGGTGCCGTGGGCGCCGGAGCGGCGCGGTCAGAGCCGGCCAAGGCCGTCCCTCACTTTCTGCAGGAGGTCCAGGTCCGGAGTGGTGCGGTTGACGAGGTGCGGTGGCCGGGCGGTGATCCGGCCGGCCTCCAGCAGGTCCGACAGGAGGATGACGACCACGCTCACCGGCAGGTCGAGGCGGGCGGCGACCTCCGCCACGGCGACGGGCTCGGCGCACAGCCGCAGGATCCGCAGGTGTTCCGGCTGCGGTCGCGCGGCCCGGGCGGGCTGCGGATCGACCGCGGTCACCGTGGTGATGAGGGTGAAGTCGGCGCGGCTGGGCCGGGTCCGTCCGCCGGTGAGGGTGAACGGCCGCACGAGCCGGCCCCCCGCGTCGCCTCCGGTCACGTCACTCGCCGGTGCCGGCGGTGGCCCGCGGTGCCGCGCTCAGGTGCTCGCCGATCTTCTTCACCAGCATGTTCATCTGGTACGCCACCACACCGACGTCCGCGTGGGATCCGGTGAGCACGACGAGGTGCGCGCCGGGGCCCGCGGAGGTGAGTATGAGGTAGCTGTTGGCCATCTCGATGAGTGCCTGGCGGACCGGGCCGCCGCGGAAGTCCATGCTGACGCCCTTGCTGAGGCTCATCAGGCCGGACGCGGTCGCCGCCAGCCGCTCGGCGTCGTCGCGCAGGAATCCGGTGGACTTGCTGACGACCAGCCCGTCCTCGGAGAGCACCACGGCCTGGTTCACGTCGGCGACCCGCTCCACGAGTCCGGTGAGCAACTGATCCAGCTCGGTGTGCGTGGCGGGGGAGGGTCGGGTCATCGCGTGTCCTTCGTCGGCGTTCGGCGTTCGGCGTTCGGGGTCGAGAGGGGGGAGGTGGCGGTGGCGGTGACGGCTGTGGCGGTGCCGGTGTCCGTGTCGTCGGCGGCGTGGGCGTCGTCGGCCGCGTGGGCCTGGGCGCGCAGCGTGCCGCGCTGGAAGCCCGCGAGGGAGGATGCGGCGCGCTCGGCGGTGAACTCGGCGTGGTCGCCGCCCCAGCCGGGCGGGCCGTCCAGGCCGTCCGGACCGGTCACCGGGTCCTCGCCGCGCAGTTCGGCGGCCAGGCTGGTCTGCGGCACCCGGCGGGGCAGTGGGGCCGGGCCGTCCCGCTCGGTGGCGGAGGCGGCCGGGGAGGGGACCCCGGGCCGGCTCGCCGGTACGGACCGCGCCGGCCGTACGGACCGCTTCCCGGAGGCCGGGCCGGCCTCGGACACGGGATACGCGCAGGCCACGGCAGACGCGAGGCTCGCCGGGTTCGCCTCACCGGTCGCCACGTCGGCGGCCCCGGAACGCTCGGCGGCCCCGGAACGCTCGGTGGGCTCTGCGGACCCGTCGAGGGGCTCGGGCACCACGATGTCGTGGGGGATCAGCACGATCGCCGTGGTCCCGCCGTACGGGGACGGACGCAGCGTGACGGTGATGCCGTGCCGGTGCGCGAGACGGGCCACGACGAACATGCCGAGCCGCAGGTCGTCGGCGAGCGCCACCACGTCGAACTGCGGTTCGACCGCCAACTGGGCGTTGAACGAGGCGTAGTCCTCCTGGGACAGTCCGAGTCCGCGGTCCTCGATCTCGACGGCCAGGCCCTTGGCCGCCATCGCCGCGCGCACCCCGACGGGGTGGGGCGCGGGGGAGTACGCCGTCGCGTTGTCGATGAGCTCGGCGAGCAGGTGGATCACGTCGGCCACCGCGGGCGGGGCGAGGGCCACCTCCTCGTCGGTGTGCAGCTCCACGCGCCGGTACTCGGCGACCTCGCCGACGGCGCTGCGCAGGATGTCGACCAGCGCGACGGGCTCGCGCCAGCTGCGCCGGGGCTGCTCACCGCTGATGATGACCAGGTTCTCCTCGTAGCGGCGCAACTGGCTCGCCGTGGAGTCCAGTTCGTACAGCCCCTTGAGGATCTCGGGGTCGGTGTGCTCGCGTTCGAGGGCGTCCAGCTTGCCGAGCTGCATGTTGACGAGGTTCTGGCTCTGCCGGGCGATGCCCAGGATGACCTTCTGGAAGCCGCGCCGGGTGTCGGCGAGTTCGACGGCGGTGTGCACGGCGGTGCGCTGTGCCGCGTTGAACGCCTGTGCGACCTGGCCGAGTTCGTCCTGCCCGTAGTCCAGTGGCGGGGTCGCCGACTCGACGTCGATCTTCTCGCCCCGCTCCAGCCGGGCCACCACGTCGGGCAGCCGCTCCTCGGCCAGGCTCAGGGTGGCCAGCCGCAGGCCGCGCAGCCGTCGGGACAGCGAGCGGGTGATGCGCCAGGACATGCCGACGCACAGCAGCAGGGCGACCAGGCCGCCCGCGCTGAGGAGGGCGGCCTTGATCAGCAGTCCGCCCGCCTCGTCGGCGCTGCGGTCGAGCAGTGCGTCCGTCTGCTGCCGGATCAGAGCCGCGTACTGGTCGGAGACCTTCTCCATGGCGGTGGTCCACCGCTGCCGCGCGTCCGGAAGGTCGATCCAGCCCTCCCCGTCCGCCGCGCGGGCCGCCAGCACCTCGTCCTCCACGGTCCCCAGGGTGTGCCACTCGGCGCTCGCCAGGATCCGTTCGGTCTGCGCCTTCGCGCTGCCGCGCAGGGAGGGGACGATCTGGTCCTGGACGAGCCAGCGCCGGGTGTGGGCCAGTTGGGCGAAGTGCGCCCACGCCTCGTCGTCCATCCGGCCGGACGGCCAGGCCAGCGTGAGCCGGGCGTCCTCCTGCGAGGTCAGCTCCGCGGCGTGTTCCAGGGCGACCAGCGGCCCGGCCTGCGAGGTGAGGTCGCCGTCGTCGACCTGGGAGAGCTCCTGGAAGGCGTGGATCTGCTCGTCGATGATCGAGGTGTACTGGTCGAGCGCCTGCTCGGCGGTGATGTCGCTGGGATCGTCCACCTGGTCGCGGTAGTACTCCAGGCTGGCCACCGAGCCGAGGACCGAGTACAGCCGGTCCGAGACCCGGGCGGGTGCCCGTTCGATCGCGTCGGACTGGCCGACGAGCTGGGCGATCGCCGCGTCCGCCTTCTTCCGCTGGGCGTCCAGGGCGGCCCTGCCGCCGTCCGGTGCGGCCAGCCACGCGGCCGACAGGCTGCGCTCCTTCTGCAGCGCGAGCGTCGCCTCGGTGCCCATCGCCCCGGTGGACCGGCTCAGTTCCGTCTGCGACCGCAGCCGCAGGCCCTCCGAGAACATCTGGATCGTCGTCACGCCCCACACGGCGGCGAGGGTGACGCCGGGAACCAGGGCCAGGAGGATCAGGGAGATGCGTATGGAGCCGAGGCGGCGCCGGGCACCTGTCCGTGCAGACATCGTCGTCCTAGGCGGTCAGTGGGGGAGGGAGGCGGACGTGCGGGGGCGCGGGCGGCCGGGGTGAGCGGTCACCGGGTGCCGCCGGCGGCGTACCGCGCGACCGCGTCGGCGTTCGTCCGGGTCACGAACGCCGGGCCGGTCAGGACGGGCGCCACGGAGCCGCCGCTGACGTTGCCGTTGGTGCGGTGCAGCCAGAGCGCGTCCACCGCGAGGTAGCCCTGCAGGTACGGCTGCTGGTCCACCGCGAACTGCACGTCCCCGCGTTTGACGGCGGCGACCAGGTCCTCGTCGAGGTCGAAGGTGGTGACGTGCGCGCCGCTGCCCGCCTCGTCCACCGACTCGACCGCGGCGAGGGCGAACGCCGCGCCGTTCATGACGACTTCGTCGATGCTGGAGTCCTGCCGCAGCCGTGCGGTGACGGCCGCGCCCACCGCCTCCATGTCGGTGCCCTCGACGTAGAGCATCTCGGTCTCGCCCTTGAAGGTCTTCTTCACGCCGGCGCAGCGGGCCTCCAGCGCGACGTTGCCCCGCTCGTGGATGACGCACAGGGCGTGCCGGGCCTTGAGGGCGTTCAGCTTGTCGCCGACGGCGCGGCCCGCGACGCTCTCGTCCTGCCCGAAGTACGCCAGGAGTCCGGTGGACCGCCAGGCGTCCATACCGGAGTTGAGACCGACCACCGGAATGCCGGCCGCATTGGCCTCGGCGACCGGCCCCTTCATCGCCTGCGGTTTGGCCAGGGTCACGGCGATGCCGTCGGCCTTGTCGCGGATCGCGTCCCGCACCAGATCGGCCTGGTCGGCGGTGTCGGCGTCACCGGCGTACGTCAGGTCGACGCCGTCCTTGGCGGCCGCCGCCTCGGCGCCCTTGCGCACCCGGTCCCAGAAGGCGTCGCCCTCACCGCCGTGGGTGACCATGACGATCTTCATCCGGTCGGCACCGGAGCCGCCCGCGGCGTCCGCGGCCGAGCGGTCCTCGTCACCGAGGGCGGAGCAGCCGGCCGCCAGCAGGCAGACGGCCGCGGTGAGGGCCGCGGAGCGCAGGCGTCCGGGGGAGTGGGCGGGTGGGGGAGCTGTACTCATGGGGGTCGCGGCACCTCGCTGTGCGGCAGAGCAGGAGGAACGGGGCGAGGTCGGGCCGGAGTCGCGTGTCGGTGCGCCAACCGGGTGAACCTCGCCTGGCCGGAGCAAACCGTGTGTGACCGCTGGTAGTCAAGTAACCAGCGGCCTGTGATGAGTTGTCGGTGCCGCATCGTGATGAACGAGGCGGGAGGGGAAGGCGGCCCGGGTTCGCCGAGCCGCTCGGACCAGGGCTCCACCGACCGGTCCCATGCCGAACACAGGGTCGCGGGGAGGCCGACCTGACGGTGAGTTATCGTATACACGGGGTTAAGGCGGGCGTCCCGGCCTGCTGAGTTCCAGCCCAGGAGAGTTCATCCGATGGCGAGGCAGCTACGCGCCGAGCAGACCCGCGCGACGATCCTCGGAGCCGCCGCCGACCTGTTCGACCGTCATGGCTACGAGTCGACCAGCCTGAGCGACATCGTCGCCCACGCCGGGGTCACCAAGGGCGCCCTGTACTTCCACTTCGCGGCGAAGGAAGACCTCGCCCACGCCATCATGGAGCTCCAGTCCCGAACCGCGCGCCGACTGGCGTCGGAGCTGGACGGCCGCGGCTACACCTCCCTGGAGGCGCTGATGCGCCTGACCTTCGGCATGGCCCGGCTGTGCGAGGAGGGGCCGGTCCTGCGGGCCGGGCTGCGGCTCGCCACCGGGGGAGTGGCGGTACGGCCGCCGCTGCCCCACCCCTTCACCGAGTGGCGGGAGATCGCGGCGTCCCGGCTGCTGGATGCCGTCCGGCAGTCCGACGTGCATCCGGACATCGACGTCGACTCCGTGGCCCACACCCTCGTCTGCTCCATCGTGGGCACCCGCGTGGTGGGCGGCACCGTCGAACCGTCCATGCGGCAGCCCCGCCGCCTGGCCGGGATGTGGCACATCGTGATCCGGGGCACGGTGCCGGTGACCCGGCGGGCGCGCTACCTCACCCTCGCGGCGCGTCTGGAGCGGGAGACGGGCGCGGTCTGACCCACCACGGCAGCCCGCCACGGCCTGCCACGGCCCGGTTCCGCTCCGCCTTCCCGGCCCGGTGCGCGCGATACGGTGAGGCGCATGCCCGACACCCCGTCCGCGCCCGCTCCCGTCATCCTCGGCAACGAGCCCGGGTCCTTCCCCCACGGCGTGCTGGCCGAGCGGCACCCGGCCATCATCCGGCAGGTACGGGAGGCGTTCCCCTACGACCCCGAACGGCAGCGGGCGCTCGACGCCTTGCTGGCGAACTGCACCGAGGGCGTGATCGAGCCGCTGCCCGCCGACGCCCACGACCGGGAGCGGTGGACGGCCTGGGGCATGGACGCGTACGTCGGCCGGTCCTGGTTCGACGTGCCCTGGCTCTGGGCCGAGAGCCATTTCTACCGGCGGCTCCTCGACGCCGTCGGCCACTTCGGCCCCGGCGCCTGGCAGGGCGTCGATCCCTTCCGGCCCGCCAAACTCGCGGAACTCGACGCCCCGGAGACGGACGAGGAACTCGCCGCGCTCGACGGCCTCGGCGACCTGCCCGCCGACGAGCAGACCCGCGCCCTGCTGCACGGCTCGCTCTGGGGCAACCGCGCGGACCTCGGCTTCCGCCTCTCCACGTCCGGCACCGGCACCGGCACCGGCCCTGGTGCCGGGGACGAGACGCGGGCTCTGGTCGCCGACGACAGCGACGCGCTCTGGTCGCTGCTCGCGCCCTCCGGCACCGACACCTCCGGCACCGACACCTCCGGCGCCACGCCCTCTGGTGCCGCCGCCTCCGGCACCACCCTCTCTGGTGCCACCCCCTCTGGCGCCACGCCCCCCGGTGCCACCGCCTCCCGCGCCACTGCCCCCACCTCCGCCCCCACCGGCCCCGGCGTCACCGCCTCCGGCCCCGGCGTCACCGCCTCCCCCGGCCCCGGCGTCACCGCCTCCGGCCCCGGCGTCACCGCCTCCCCCGGCCCCGGCGGCACCGCCACCGGCCCGAGGACCCTGTGCCTCGTCGCCGACAACGCCGGGCGCGAACTGGTCCCCGACCTGCTCCTCGTCTCGCACCTCCTCGCCCAGGGACGTGTCGACCGGGCCGTCCTGCACGTCAAGCCGTATCCGTACTACGTCTCCGACGCGACCACCGCCGACGTGCTCGACGCGCTGCGAAGGCTCGTCGCGGCGGGCGGGGCGGCCGCCGCGTACGGCAGGCGGCTGTGGGCCGCGCTGACCGACGGCCGCGTCACCGTCCGCGCCCACCCCTTCTCCTGCGCCCCGCTGCCCTACGCGGACATGCCCGCCGACCTGCGTGAGGAGTTCGCCGCGGCCACGGTCACCGTCCTCAAGGGCGACCTGAACTACCGCCGCCTGGTGGGCGACAGGTGGTGGCCACCGACCACCTCCTTCGCGGACGTCACCGCCTACTTCCCGGGCCCGGTCGCCGCGCTGCGCACCCTGAAGTCCGACGTGATCACCGGTCTGTCCCCGGACACGGAGGCCGCGCTGGAGGCGAGCGGGGAACAGCGCTGGCGGACGAGCGGAACGCATGCGCTGATCCAGGTCAGGCGCTGAGCGAAAGTTCCCGGATTCCGCCCCGATTCACGCGATGGTGTGATCATGTCCCGCCCCGTGGATGTGCCCGGAGGGCCATGGGTAGGGCCCCGGCCATGACGCAACAGCCCTTCGAACTCCCGCACTTCTACATGCCGCACCCCGCGCGGCTGAACCCGCATCTCGACGAGGCCCGCGCCCATTCGCGCACGTGGGCGCGCGAGATGGGCATGCTGGAGGGATCCGGGGTCTGGGAGCAGTCCGACCTCGACGCGCACGACTACGGCCTGCTCTGCGCCTACACCCACCCCGACTGCGACGGCCCGGCGCTCTCCCTCATCACCGACTGGTACGTGTGGGTCTTCTTCTTCGACGACCACTTCCTGGAGAAGTTCAAACGCACCCAGGACCGAGTCGCCGGCAAGGCCCACCTCGACCGGCTGCCCCTGTTCATGCCGCTGGACCTCGCCACCGGGATGCCCGAGCCGGAGAACCCGGTCGAGGCCGGCCTCGCCGACCTCTGGACACGCACGGTGCCGGCGATGTCGGCCGACTGGCGCCGCCGTTTCGCCGTCGCCACCGAGCACCTGCTCAACGAGTCCCTGTGGGAGCTGTCCAACATCAACGAGGGGCGGGTCGCCAACCCGGTCGAGTACATCGAGATGCGCCGCAAGGTCGGCGGCGCCCCCTGGTCGGCCGGACTCGTGGAGTACGCGACCGCCGAGGTGCCCGCCGCCGTCGCCGGAACGAGGCCGCTCAGGGTGCTGATGGAGACGTTCTCCGACGCCGTCCACCTGCGCAACGACCTCTTCTCCTACCAGCGTGAGGTCGAGGACGAGGGCGAACTCAGCAACGGCGTGCTGGTGCTGGAGACCTTCTTCGGCTGCACCACCCAGGAGGCCGCCGAGCTGGTCAACGACGTCCTCACCTCCCGGCTGCACCAGTTCGAGCACACCGCGTTCACCGAGGTGCCCGCCGTGGCCCTGGAGAGCGGCCTGACCCCGGACCAGGTCGCCGCCGTCGGGGCGTACGCCAAAGGCCTCCAGGACTGGCAGTCCGGCGGCCACGAATGGCACATGCGCTCCAGCCGGTACATGAACAAGGGCGCGCGCAGCGCCGCGCCCTGGCAGGCGCTGACGGGACCCGGCACCTCCGCCGCGGACGTCGGCGCGCTGCTCGCCGCGGCGGGCGCCGAGCGGGCGCGCCCCTACACGCACGTGCCCTTCCAGAAGGTCGGCCCGTCGATCATCCCCGACATCCACATGCCGTTCCCGCTGGAGCTGAGCCCCGCCCTGGACGGTGCCCGGCGGCACCTGCTCGAGTGGTCGCACCGGATGGGCTTCCTGAGCGAGGGGGTCTGGGACGAGGACAAGCTCGCGAGCTGCGACCTCCCGCTGTGCGCCGCAGGGCTCGACCCGGACGCCACCCAGGACCAGCTGGACCTCGCCTCCGGCTGGCTGGCCTTCGGCACCTACGGCGACGACTACTACCCGCTCGTCTACGGCCACCGCCGGGACCTGGCCGCCGCCCGGCTCACCACGGCCCGCCTGTCGGCCTGCATGCCGCTCGACGGGGAGCCGGTCCCGCCGCCCGCCAACGCCATGGAGCGCTCCCTGATCGACCTGTGGGCGCGCACCACCGCCGGCATGACCCCGGAGGAGCGGCGCCCCCTGAAGACGGCCGTCGACACGATGACGGAAGCCTGGGTGTGGGAGCTGTCCAACCAGATCCAGAACCGCGTCCCCGACCCGGTGGACTACCTGGAGATGCGGCGCGCCACCTTCGGGTCCGACCTCACGCTCGGCCTGTGCCGCGCCGGACACGGCCCGGCCGTGCCGCCCGAGGTCTACCGCACCGGTCCCGTCCGGTCCCTGGAGAACGCGGCGATCGACTACGCGTGCCTCCTCAACGACGTCTTCTCGTACCAGAAGGAGATCGAGTACGAGGGCGAGGTCCACAACGCGATCCTCGTCGTGCAGAACTTCTTCGGCGTCGACTATCCGACCGCGCTCCCGGTCGTGCAGGACCTGATGAACCAGCGCATGCGTCAGTTCGAGCATGTCGTCGCGCATGAACTGCCCATCGTGTACGACGACTTCCAGCTCTCGGAGGAGGCACGGACGATCATGCGGGGCTATGTGACCGACCTGCAGAACTGGATGGCCGGCATCCTCAACTGGCACCGGAACGTCGCACGGTACAAGGCCGAGTACCTGGCCGGTCGCACCCACGGCTTCCTCCCCGGCCGGGCCCCGGCCGTGCCCGTGCCCGTGCCCGTGCCGAGGAGCGTTCCGGGGAACGGCCCGCGGCCCGCCGCACTGTCCGCGTTCGGCTGACGCGACCGGTACCGGACGGAGGGCCGCGGCGCTGGTGGAGTCTTCCCGACGCCGACCGCCGTTCAGTCTCACTCGTTCGTGGCTCGTCACCCGCCGGTGCGCCGGGTAGAGCACCTGCCGGAGGCGATCCATGGAACAGACAGCGTTGCGTCCCAAGCCGATGCCCGGCCGGGAACCGGGGTCCGGCGCCGAGCCCGACCCCGCCCGGCGTCGGCAGGCCTGGCGCCGGGGTCGCCGGCGGTTCACCACCGTCCTGCTCGGCCTGTTCGCCGCCACGGTCCTGCTCCTGGCGGGGGCCGGGCTCGGCACGGTGGGCGCCACGGTGGTCGGCATGAGCAAGCTCGCCGAACTCCGACGGCAGGCGGGAGCGTCGGCGCCGGGGCCGGCGGCCGGAGTGCCGACGGGCAGTGGGTCGGCCCCGGCGCATGCCTCGGCCGGTCAGTCCCCGGCGCCGCCCGCCGCGACCCTCGGTGTCGAGGCCGTGGACGACGAGAAGCCCGGGGCACTGGTCGTGGGCGTCCACGTGCCCGGCCCCGGGTACGCGGCGGGCCTGGTCCGGGGCGACGTGCTCCTGACGTTCGGCACGACCCGCGTCGACTCGGCCGCCGACCTCGCACACGCCGTGGCCCGCGCCCGCCCGGGCAAGGAGGTCACGGTCACCGTGCGCCACGAGAGCGGCGGCTACCAGCAGTTGACGGCCGTACCGGGCGTCGTCACGTGACCGTCGTGACCGTACGGAAGTGGCTCGTGAGGCGTCCGGTGCCGTCCAGTACGTGGTAGGCCAGCCCCACGGGGGCGTCCCGGTCCGCGACCGGCTCGCCCTCCCAGGGCAGCCGCAGGGTCCATGTCACTCCCGGCCCGACGACCAGGGGCCGCCCGGCGAACGCGGTGGCGGCGGGCGTGTGGGCGTGCCCCGTGATCACCCCGGAGATTTCGGGCCGGCGGTCCAGCAGCGCCGCGAGGCGTTCGGGGCCGCGCAGCAGGTAGGAGTCGGGCAGGGGGTGGTGCAGGGTCGTCGGCGGGTGGTGGAAGGCGAGGACGACCGGGCGATCGCCGCCGAGTTCGTCGAGCGTGTCCTCGATCCAGCCGTACGTCTCCCCGTCCAGCTCTCCCTCGTCGCTCCCCGGGATGCTGGAGTCGCACATCAGGACCGCCCCGCCGTCGAAGACGTGCACGCCGTTGACCGGCCCGTCGGCGGCGGGCAGGCCCAGCAGGGCCTTGCGGTAGGGGGCGCGGCTGTCGTGGTTGCCCGGGCAGGTGAGCACGGGGAACGGCGCGGAGCCGTCGCGCAGCCCGAGGATGCGGGCAGCCTCCTCGTACTCCGCCTCCGCGCCGTGGTCGGCGATGTCCCCGGTCACCAGGAGCGCGTCCAACCGCCCCGGCAGCCGCCACAGGCGGTCGCGCACGCGCTCGGCGCGTTCGGTCGCCCGCGGGCTGCCGTCCAGGTGCAGGTCGCTGAGGTGCGCGAGTACGAGCACGGTGCCGCCTCCCTCGGGCGCCCGAACCGAGCGCCCCGTTGCTAATGCCTGTAGTGCATCCAAGCATTAGCCGTGGTGGTGATCAATGCCAATCGGCTCGCGTCGCCCTCTTGCTGAGGGCAGGATGCTGCCCGTAGTCCCTTCACCGCAGTTCCTTCACCGCCCAGTTCCTTCACCGCTCAGGGAGGCCCGGATGGCCGGCAGCGCGCCTGCCCCCTTCACCGCAGACGACTATCGGGCCCGCATGGAACGCGCCGCCCGCGCGGCCGCCGACGCCGGACTGGCCGGACTGCTGGTGGCACCGGGACCGGACCTCGTCTGGCTCACCGGCTACGCGCCCACCGCGGCCACCGAACGGCTCACCCTCCTCGTCATCGCCCCCGGCCGCGACCCCGTCCTCGTCGTCCCGACGCTGGAGGCCCCCGACGCCGAGAAGGCCGCCGGCGCGCCCGCCCTGACCCTGCGGGACTGGACCGACGGCAAGGACCCCTACGCCGCCACCGCCGCCCTCCTCGACGGCTCCGGGCGGTTCGGCATCAGCGACAACGCGTGGGCGTTGCACCTGCTGGCCCTCCAGCGGGCCCTGCCCGGCACCGCCTACGCCTCCCTCACCGAGGCGCTGCCGATGCTGCGCGCCGTCAAGGACGCGGCGGAGCTGGAACTGCTGGCGGCGGCGGGCGCGGCGGCGGACGCGGCGTTCGAGGAGATCCGAAACGTCTCCTTCCAAGGGCGCCGGGAGTCCGACGTCGCCGCCGACCTCGCCGGCCTGCTGCGGCGGTTCGGGCACTCCCAGGTCGACTTCACCATCGTCGCCTCCGGCCCGAACGGCGCCAACCCGCACCACGAGGTCGGCGACCGCGTCATCCAGGACGGCGACATGATCGTCCTCGACTTCGGCGGTCTGAAGGACGGCTACGGCTCCGACACCTCCCGCACCGTCCACGTGGGCGCCCCCACCGAGGAGGAGCGTCGCGTGCACGACCTGGTCCGCGAGGCGCAGGAGGCGGGCTTCGCCGCGGTGCGGCCCGGCGTCGCCTGCCAGGAGGTCGACCGGGCGGCCCGCGCGGTCATCGCCGACGCCGGGTACGGCGAGTACTTCATCCACCGCACCGGGCACGGCATCGGCGTCACCACGCACGAGCCGCCGTACATGATCGAGGGCGAGGAGCAGCCGCTGGTGCCCGGCATGTGCTTCTCCGTCGAGCCCGGCGTCTACCTGCCCGGCCGGTTCGGGGTACGCATCGAGGACATCGTCACGGTCACCGAGGACGGCGGCCGGCGCCTCAACGACACGACCCGGGAGATGGTCATGGTGGAGTGACCCGGCGACGGAGAGACCCCTTACGCCCCGGCAGACCTGGAAGACGACGGCGCGACCATGACCCAGGCACCGACACCCACCACGGACACCGTCCGCCGACTGGTCCGTACCCTGCTGGGCGAGGGCACGGAACCCGACGTCCGGCCCGTCGCCGCTGGCGCCGAGCCCGCCACCTGGTGGGTCGGCACCCGGCACGTGCTGCGCCTGGCACCCGACCGCAAGGCCGCGGTGCGGCAGCGGCGCGAGCTTCGCCTGCGCGACCTGGTGCGCCCGTACGTCTCCGTCGCGGTGCCGACGAGCGTGGCGCACGGCGAGTGGGCGCCGGGGCTGACCTACACGCTGGACGCCAAGGTGCCCGGCGGATCGGGCGAGGAGCACCACGTGTCGGCCCTCGGCGAGGCGGATCTCGCGGCGCTGCTCACCGGACTGCGCGAGGTGCCGGTCCGCCAGGCCGAGACGCTCGGTGTGCCCGGGGCCGCCCCGCGCACCCTGGAGACGCTGCGCCGGGCCGCCGAGCGGGCCGCCCGGCGCCTCGCCGAGGCGGACGAGTTCGACACCGCGCGGCCGGAACGGCTCACCGCGACGGCGAGCGCCCAGCTAGGCACCCGGTCGGGTGCGGCGGTCCTCGTCCACCACGGACTGGCCGGCGAACACCTCGTGGTCGGCGCCGACGGCCGGGTGCGCGGTGTCCTCGGTTGGGCCGACGCGGTCATCGGCGACCCGGCCGAGGACATCGCCGCCCTCGCGGCCTGCGTCGGCTCGCCCGCCGCCGTCCGCGCCGCCACCCTCGCCGGCTACGGCGCCCGCCCCTGCCTGCGAGGTCTGTGGCTGGCCCGCTGCGACACGGTCGTCCATCTCGCCGACGCGCTCTTCGGCCGGTCGTCCGCGCCGACGGCCGGGTCCGTGTCCCTGCTCAGGACCCGGCTGCGGCGCGCCTGGGAACCGATCCTGCTGGAACGGGTGACGGAACTGCGCGAGGACGGACCGGACGACACCGCCTCCTGAGCGCCGCGCCCGTCACTCCTGCAGAAGGACCACGCTCGACTCGGCCGGTACGCGCAGCATCCCGTCCGCACCCGGCGCCTGCACGGGCTCCCACGCGGCGAGGACGCGCGCGGGGCGGGTGCCCAGGGGAATCGCCGCCGGTTCGGCGCCCAGGTTGACGACCACCCGGATGTCCCCGCGCCGGAAGGCAAGCCAGCGGGCCTCTTCGTCGTACGCCACCCTGGTGTCGGCGAGGTCCGGGTCGGTCAGGTCCGGCTGCTCGCGACGCAGGGCGATCAGCCGCCGGTACCAGGCCAGCACGCGCGCGTGCGGCTCGCGTTCCGGCTCGGACCAGTCGAGGCAGGACCGGTCGCGCGTCGCCGGGTCCTGCGGGTCGGGCACGTCCTCCTCCCTCCAGCCGTGCGCGGCGAACTCCCGCCGCCTGCCGCGCCGTACCGCCTCCGCGAGCTCCGGGTCGGTGTGGTCGGTGAAGTACTGCCACGGCGTCCCCGCCGCCCACTCCTCGCCCATGAACAGCATCGGGGTGAACGGCGCGGTCAGCGTCAGCGTGGCCGCGCAGGCCGCCTGGCCGGGGGGGACCAGCGCCGCCAGGCGGTCGCCCTGGGCGCGGTTGCCGACCTGGTCGTGGGTCTGGCTGTAGCCGGTCAGCCGGTGCGCGGCGAGCCTGCCCCGGTCCAGCGGGCGGCCATGACCGCGGCCCCGGAAACTCGAGTAGGTGCCGTCGTGGAAGTAGCCCCGTGTCAGCGTCTTGGCGAGCGCCGCCAGCGGAGCGCGTGCGAAGTCGGCGTAGTACCCCTGCGACTCCCCGGTCAGCGCGGTGTGCAGAGCGTGGTGGAAGTCGTCGTTCCACTGCGCGTGCACGCCCAGGCCGCCCTCCGCGCGCGGGGTGATGATCCGCGGATCGTTGAGGTCGGACTCGGCGATCAGGAACAGCGGGCGCTCCAGGTCGGCGGCGAGGTCGTCCACCGCGGTCGACAACTGCTCCAGGAAGTGGCACGCGCGCGTGTCGACGAGGGCGTGCACGGCGTCCAGGCGCAGGCCGTCGATCCGGTAGTCCCGCAGCCACGCGAGCGCGCTGTCCACCAGGAAGGCCCGCACCTCGTCCGAACCGGGCGCGTCCAGGTTGACGGCCGCACCCCAGGGCGTGTGGTGCGTGTCGGTGAGGTACGGGCCGAAGGCGGGCAGGTGGTTGCCGGACGGCCCCAGGTGGTTGTGCACCACGTCCAGGACCACGCCCAGACCGAGTTCGTGGGCCCGGTCGACGAACCGTTTCAGAGCCTCCGGTCCGCCGTACGGCTCGTGGACCGCCCACGGCGAGACCCCGTCGTACCCCCAGCCGTGCCGGCCCGGGAAGGGGCACAGGGGCATCAGCTCGACGTGCGTGACGCCCAGTGCGGCGAGGTGATCGAGCCGCCCGGCGGCGGCGTCGAGCGTGCCCTCGCGCGTGTACGTGCCCACGTGCAGCTCGTACAGGACCCCGCCCGGCAGCGGGCGCCCGGCCCACTCGGCACGCCACGCGTACCGCCCGTGGTCGACGACCGCGCTGAGCCCGTCCGGGCCGTCCGGCTGCCGGCGCGAGCGCGGGTCCGGCAGCACCGGTCCGTCGTCCACCGCGAAGCCGTACCGCGACCCGTCCCGCGCCTCGGCCCGGACGCACCACCACCCCGGCCGCTCGGGATCCTGCTCCAACGCGCGCGCGGCGTCGTCGCACTGCAACGTCACTCGGCCGGCCTGCGGTGCCCACACCTCGAACTGCACGGACGGTTCCCCTTCGTCTGCTCACCGTGATGTAGCCCGTCCATGGTCCAGCAAAAGCGATCAGTCCGCTGGTGAAAATCCCCGTTCGCGGCAGGTGTCGTGCGGTACCGCGCGCGTGGCGGCCTTTTTCCCGTTTCCTGGACACCCCGGCCCGGCTGACCGACAATCACCTGCGTGACGTCGTCCTTCGAGTTCCACACGTACCCCGCGCGGTTGTCCGACGCGGAGCGCGACAAGGCGCTGAAGGCACTGCGGGACGGCGTCGCCATGGGGCGCCTGTCGCACGACACGTTCATGCACAGGATGGAGCTGGCGTTCGCGGCCCGCCGCCTGGAGGAACTCGCCGTGCTCACCGCCGACCTGCCCACGCAGGGCCGGGTGTCGCGGCTGGTGTTCGGCACCGTGGAGGCGGTGTCGGGATTCGGCGTACGGCTGCGCAGGGCCTGGCAGGCCGAGCGGCTGCCCAAGCTGCTCCTGCCCCACCCCGGCTCCGGTGCTCCGCTGCGCATAGGGCGCGACCCGGCGAGCGGGCTGCGGCTGACCCACGAGACGGTCTCCCGCGTGCACGCCGAGCTCAGCCGCCAGGGCGGCATGTGGGTGCTGCGCGACCTCGGTTCCACCAACGGCACCACCGTCAACGGGCGACGGGTCATCGGCGCGGCCGTCGTCCGCGAGGGCGACCAGATCGGCTTCGGCCAGATGGCGTTCCGCCTCGCGACGACCTGAACGGGAGCACGGCTCCGGCCGCGGCACGGCTCCGGCCGCAGCATGGTTCTGGCCTGGGCTTCACTCTGTGTTCCGTGCCTCCATGGGGCACGTCCCTTTGCTTTTCGTGGTGTTGACGTACCCCCCAAGTCGTGTCTGACTGTGCGTACACCGCGCACGCCAGGTGAACCGACGGCTCGATCGTGGAGGTGTGCCCTGCCGCCCCTCCTGTGCTACCCGACCGTGGACGAGCTGGGTGCCCGGGCGGCCGCACTGGTCGCCCGCCATCCCCGGCACGCGCGGCTGCGCCGCGTCGGCACCTCGCGCGCGGGCAACCCGCTGCATCTGCTCTCCGTGGGCCACGGCAGCCGCCAGGCCCTCGTCGTCGCCGGACCGCACGCCAACGAGCCCGTGGGCGGCGCCACCGTCCTGCGGCTGGCCGAGCGGGCCCTGGCCGACCCCCGGCTCACCGAGGGCGCCGACGCCACCTGGAACCTGCTGCTCTGCGTCGACCCCGACGGCCTGCGCCGCAACGAGGGCTGGCTGTCCGGCCCGTACAACCTCGGCCGCTACGCCCGGAACTTCTTCCGGCCCGGCTTCCTGGAGCAGCCCGAGTGGCTGCCCGACGGCCCGGACCACGCCGCGCTGCCGGAGACCCGTGCCCTGCTCGCACTCCAGGAGGAACTCCGGCCCTTCCTTCAGTGCTCCCTGCACGGCGTCGACGTCGGCGGCGCCTTCGTCGAGCTGACCCACGACCTGCCGGGCCTCGCCCAGCGCCTCGCCCACACCGCGGCCCGGCTCGGCATCCCCCGCGAGCTCGGCGCCTACGACACCCTGTACTGGCCCGATCTCGGCCCCGCCGTGTACCGGATCCCACCGCCCCGCCCCGGTGACCTCACCGCCGCCATCACCGAGGCCGCCGTCGAGTCGACGTGGTGCCACCCGCGGCGCCACGGCACCGTCACGGCGGTCGTCGAAGCGCCCATGTGGGGCGTGGCCGCCGTGGCGGACGGCTCGTCGCCGGCCGACCGGGACGCGGTGCTGCGCTCCGTGAGCCGCACCCTCAGACACGACACCCGGCGCCTGCACCGCGTCCTCGCCCGGGTCCGCCCCCATCTCGCCGGCGACCCGGAAGCGGCCCGCCTCCTCGCGCCGGTCGACGACTACCTGCTGGTGTGCCCGAGGCTCGCCGACGCGTGGGACCCCGACACCGACGACGGATCGGGCCGCTCCCTCCCGCCCATGAGCACCGCCCACCTGGTGGCCCTGCGCATCGCGGGGCGGCGCCTGGCCCTGCGCACCGCGGGACTGCTGCACCAGTTGGTGACCCGCGCCGGAAGCGATCCGACCGGCGTACTGCCGGAGCTGGAACGGCTGGTCGACGAAGGATGTGCCGACTACCACGACGGCTGCGGCGCCCGCTGGATCCCCGTGGCACGCCAGGTGGAGTACCAGACGCGGGTCGTACTCGCCGCGTTCGAACTGGCCGGGCGGCGCGCCACCGCGGGCTGCCGTTCGGGTGAGCCGGGCTGGGGCTCCCAGGCCGCCGTGCCGATGCACTGGGAATGACCCACCTCATCACGGCCAAAGCGGCACGGGCCGGTCTCCTGGCGGCCGCGGCCCTCCTCGTCACCTGCGCGACCCCGGCGCAGGCCACCGCGGAGCGGGAGCCGGCGAACGACTGGCTCCTCGTCACGGTCACCCGGGACGGCGCCCCGTCCGGCACCACGCGCAGCGCCCTGCTGTCGTGCGACCCACCGCGGGGCCACGCCCGCGCGGCCCGGGCCTGCGCCGAGCTCGAGACGGCGGGCGGCCGCATCGCCGACATCCCGCCGCGGGACACCTACTGCCCGATGCTCCACGCGCCGGTGACCGCCCACGCGCGCGGAAAGTGGCGGGGACGGCCGGTGGAGTACAGGCAGACCTTCCCCAACACGTGTCTGATGGCGGCGCGGACGGGCGCGGTGTTCGCGTTGGACACGGAGGAGTGAGCCGGCCGGGCCGGTGAGCGGCCGCGTGGGTGGGGTCAGTCGGCCGCTCCCCGCGGCGCCACCCGCTCCAGCAGCGCCACCGGCGTACCGGCGAAGAGTTCCTCCACGCGCGCGTGGCCCTCGAACTCCCGTCCGGCCGTCAGCGTGTCGGCCCACCGGCCCGGTGGCAGCGGCAGCGTCGTCCCGCGCCAGCCGCCGGCCTGAGCCAGCCGCAGCGACAACCGGGTCACGGCGGTCAGCACCTCGCCGGAGCGGACGAACGCCACGCAGTGCGCCGCCGCGGGGCCCTCGGCGGACAGCGGCTCGTACGTCGCCGCGTCGCCGAAGACGTCGGGCCGCCGCGCCCGCAGCGCCAGCGCGGCCCTGGTGACCGCCTCCTTGACCCCGGGCTCCCCGGGCTCCCCGGGCTCCCCGGGCTCCCCGGGGTCGGCGGGCTCCCCGGGGTCGGCGGGCGGGAAGGCCACCGGCCGACGGTTGTCCGGGTCCACCAGGGCCAGGTACTCGCCCTCGGTGCCCTGGTAGAGGTCCGGCACACCCGGCATCGTCAGGTGCGTCAGGGCGATACCGAGGACGTTGGCCCGGATGTGCGGCTCCAGGGCGTCGCGGAAGGCGGCCACCCGCTCGCCCGGCGCTCCGCACGGTCCCGCCGCCACGAACCGGGCCACCGCCTCCTCGTACGACGGCTCCCGCTCCGTCCAGCTGGTGTACATCCCCGCCTCGCGCACATGCTTCAGCAACGCCTCCCGCACGCGCTCCGCGTCCGCCGGACCCAGCCCGAACACCGTCTGCCAGGCCGCCCAGGCCACCTGTGCGTCCGGCACGACCTCGCCGGGGCGGGTGACCTCCGTCAGAACGTCCGCCCAGCGCTCCGGGCACTCGGTGAGCACCGCCAGCGCGGCACGCACGTCGGCGCTGCGCTTGGTGTCGTGGGTGGAGACGACCGTGCCGGTCGCGGGCCAGTCGCGCTGCACGCGCGCGCAGTACGCGTGGAACTTTACCGGCGACAGGGCCGGACTGCCCGGATCGCCGCCCACCTCGGTCGCCGAGAGCAGGGGCACGTAACGGTAGAACGCCGTGTCCTCCACCGACTTGGCGCGCAGCGCCGACGCGGTCTGCGCGAACCGCGTCCCGAACTCCACGTGCTCGGGCCCCTCTCCGTACCGCCCCAGCACCAGGCCCCGTACGACGTCCACCGCACCGGCCTCCTCCGGCACCGCGAACGCGAGCCGCGCCTCGGCCGCCGCTTCCCCGGTGACGACCGACGCCGCGTCCACCGACGCGTACGGCCGGTACACCTCCAGCCGGACCAGCAGCTCCCGCAACGCCGTGCGCAGCGCCCACGGCGCCCGGTCGCGCAGCGCGGGTTCCGGCGAGGCGACGCACAGACGGTGGGCCGCCCGGGTCAGCCGGTCCAGCTCGGTGGCCAGCTCGTGGGTGAGCACCTTGTACGCCGCCCGCCGCACCGTCGCCGCCCAGTCCCCGCCCCGGTCCGTCTGCGGGGCGGCGAACCTGCGGTACTGGCCGAGGAGTTCCCCGAAGCCGGCGGGGTCCGTGAAGAGCCCGTCGACGTGGCGCAGCGCGTCGTAGCCGGTCGTGCCCGCGACGGGCCAGGCGGCGGGCAGCCGCTCCCCGTCCGACAGGATCTTCTCCACGACCGTCCACCGGCCGCCGCTCGCCTCGTGCAGCCGCCGCAGATAGGTGTCGGGGTCGGCGAGTCCGTCGGGGTGGTCCACGCGCAGCCCGTCGATCACGCCCTCGTGCAGCAGCCGCAGAATCGTGGCGTGCGTGGCCTCGAACACCGCCGGGTCCTCCACCCGCACCCCGATCAGCTCCGAGATGCTGAAGAAGCGCCGGTAGTTCAGTTCCGTGCGGGCCAGCCGCCACCACACCGGCCGGTACCACTGCGCGTCCAGGAGCTGCGGCAACGGCAGGTCAGTGGTGCCGTCCCGGAGCGGGAAGGCGTGGTCGTGGTAGCGCAGCACGTCGCCGTCGACCCGGAGTTCGTCCAGTACCTCACCGACCGGGGCACCGAGGACCGGAATCAGGACCTGGCCGCCCTGCGCCTCCCAGTCGATGTCGAACCACCGCGCGTACGGCGACTTCGGCCCCTCCCGCAGCACCTCCCACAGGGCGCGGTTGTGGCGGGGGGACATCGCCATGTGGTTCGGCACGATGTCCGCCACCAGGCCGAGACCGTGCTCCCGCGCGGTGCGCGCCAGCGCCCGCAGTCCCTCCTCGCCGCCCAGTTCCTCGCGCACGCGCGCGTGGTCCACGACGTCGTAGCCGTGGAGCGAGCCCGGGACCGCCTCCAGGACGGGGGACAGGTGCAGATGCGACACACCGAGCGAGGCCAGGTACGGTACGGCCGCCGCGGCGGCCCGGAAGGGGAACCCGGGCTGCAGTTGGAGCCGGTACGTGGCGAGGGGGGCCACCGGGGCCGTGGGAGACGCGGGCGCCGTCGGGGCGGGTCGCTCAGGTGTCATGGAAACCTACGTACCCGCCCCGCCGCCTTTCGTGTCATCGGCCCCTCCACGGGCGTAAGCGCGCGTGGCCGGCTTCGAGCGATGGGGAGCACCGGGAGTGATGGGGAGCACCGGGAGTACGGCGGGCACCGGGCGCCGGCGCCGCGCGCCGGGGACGTACCGAGAGGTCGTCGGCCTGACCGGGCCGCTGCTGCCGGCCGTGTCCTTCCTGGGGCGGCTGCCGACGGCCACCATCCAGTTGGGCAGTGTGCTGCTCGTCGCCCGCACCAGCGGTTCCCTGGCCGCCGCGGGGCCGACCGGCGGCGCGCTCGCCGTCGGCCAGGTGGCACGCGGGCCGTGGTGTACGCCGCCATGGGGGTGATGAGCGCGGGGGCGGGGCTCGCCCTGGCCGCCGTGGGCTGGTGGGCCGGCTCGCGGACCGGCACGGCCGGCGCCCGGTCGTGCTCGTCCTCGGCCTCGCCAACGCCCTCGGTGCCGCGGGCCCGGCTCGCCGAGGCCATGGCCTCCGCCGACCAGCGCGCTCACCGGCGGCCAGGCCCTCTCGGTGGCCGTCACCGGCCGTCACCGGCCGTCTGGCCGAGTCCCACGGCCCCGCCGCGGCGTTCGCGACGGCGAGCCCGGCCGCCGCACCGGCCTGCGCGATCGCCCTGACGGCCCGCCCGGCGCCGTACACCACTCCCTAGACGGGCCGCTGCAACACCGCCAGGCTGCGGTCCACCAGGGTCAGCCGGTCCCCGGCCTGCACCTTCGCGCCCGTGTCCGAGGGGACCCCGTCCGTGCGGGCGGTGTCGACCACCACCTCCCACTGCCGGCCGTGGTCGACCGGCACCACGAAGTCGAGTGGCTTCGGGGAGGCGTTGAACATCAGCAGGAACGAGTCGTCGGCGATGCGCTCCCCGCGTGCGCCGGGTTCGGAGATCGCGTTGCCGTTGAGGAACACCGTGAGCGCCGACGCCCGTGCCGAGTTCCAGTCCCGCTGGGTCATCTCCGCGCCCTCCGGGGTGAACCAGGCGATGTCCGACAGCTCGTCGTGCGTTCCCTCCACGGGACGTCCGTGGAAGAAGCGACGCCTGCGGAAGACCGGATGGTCCTTGCGCAGCCACACCATCGCGCGCGTGAACTCCAGCAGCGCGGTACCGGGGCCGTCGCCGTCGGGCCAGGCCACCCACGCCAGTTCGTTGTCCTGGCAGTAGGCGTTGTTGTTGCCCCGCTGGGTGCGGGCGAACTCGTCGCCGTGGCTGATCATCGGCACGCCCTGGGAGAGCAGCAGGGTGGCGATGAAGTTCCGCATCTGCCGTGCCCGCAGCTCCAGCACCGCCGGATCGTCGGTGTCACCCTCGGCGCCGCAGTTCCAGGACCGGTTGTGGCTCTCGCCGTCCCGGTTGTCCTCGCCGTTGTCCTCGTTGTGCTTCTCGTTGTAGGCCACCAGGTCGTGCAGGGTGAAGCCGTCGTGGCAGGTGACGAAGTTGATGGAGGCCAGCGGGCGGCGGCCGTCGTCCTGGTAGAGGTCCGAGGACCCGGTCAGCCGCGAGGCGAACTCGGCCAGCGTGCGCGGCTCGCCGCGCCACAGGTCGCGCACCGTGTCCCGGTACTTGCCGTTCCACTCGGTCCACAGCGGCGGGAAGTTGCCCACCTGGTAGCCGCCCTCGCCCACGTCCCACGGCTCGGCGATCAGCTTCACCTGCGAGACCACGGGGTCCTGCTGCACCAGGTCGAAGAACGACGACAGCCGGTCCACCTCGTGGAACTGCCGGGCCAGGGTGGCGGCGAGGTCGAAGCGGAATCCGTCGACGTGCATCTCGGTGACCCAGTACCGCAGCGAGTCCATGATCATCTGGAGCACGTGCGGGGAGCGCATGAGCAGCGAGTTCCCGGTCCCCGTGGTGTCCATGTAGTAGCGGGGGTCCTCGGTCAGCCGGTAGTACGACGAGTTGTCGATTCCCTTGAACGACAGCGTCGGACCCAGGTGGTTGCCCTCGGCGGTGTGGTTGTAGACCACGTCGAGGATGACCTCGATCCCCGCCTCGTGCAGCGCCTTGACCGCCGACTTGAACTCCAGCACCTGCTGGCCGCGGTCGCCCCAGGAGGCGTAGGCGTTGTGCGGGGCGAAGAAGCCGATCGTGTTGTAGCCCCAGTAGTTGTTCAGGCCCATGTCCACCAGGCGGTGGTCGTTCACGAACTGGTGCACCGGCATCAGCTCCAGCGCGGTCACCCCCAGCTCGGTGAGGTGCTCGATGAGCGCCGGGTGCGCGAGGGCCGCGTAGGTGCCGCGCAGCTCCTCGGGGAGCCCCGGGTGCCGCATGGTCAGACCCTTGACGTGGGCCTCGTAGATCACCGTGTGGTGGTACTCCGTCCGGGGGCGCCGGTCGTCTCCCCAGTCGAAGTAGGGGTTGACCACGACCGACGACATCGTGTGCGGAGCCGAGTCCAGGTCGTTGCGCCGGTCGGGGGCGTCGAAGTGGTAGCCGTACACCTCCTCGCCCCAGTGGACCGTGCCGCTGATCGCACGCGCGTACGGATCGAGGAGCAGCTTGGCGCTGTTGCAGCGCACTCCGCGCTCCGGGGCGTACGGGCCGTGCACGCGGTAGCCGTACCGCTGCCCCGGCATCACGCCCGGCACGTACGCGTGCCGCACGAACGCGTCGCTCTCCCGCAGCTCGACCGCGGTCTCCGAGCCGTCGTCGTGCAGCAGACACAGCTCTACTCGGTCGGCGGCCTCCGTGAAGACCGCGAAGTTGGTGCCGGCGCCGTCGTACGTGGCACCGAGTGGATACGCCTCTCCAGGCCAGACCTGCATGGACACGACTCTTTCAGGTGTGGGGCGCCGGTGCGGACGCCTTGGCTCCGAGTCTTCCGGAAGTCTCCCCGAAAGTGAGGCGACCACCTAGCACGTACGTCCTCCTACCCACCCGTCGGCGTTCTGCTCGGCACGCGCCCCGGGGCGGCCGCGAGGATTCTTCCCCGGTACCGTGCGACGTCACCGCTATGAATCCGCTCACTCGCGGGTGTCCGGCCGAGTGGAACGCCACGGTGGGCCACGGCCGTTGGCAAAACCTGCCTGCCCATCAGGCTGCACCGCGCACCGCTCCCGGAGTACCCTTCCTTGATCGTTGGGACGGGGTCTGACCGGGAGTGCTCCCAGGGAGCGGAAGGCGGTGTGTGGGTGGGCTCGGGAGGGCTGGAGCTGCCCCCTGGTGACGAGGGTCACGAGGGGAGCTCCACGGACGTCCCGCCCGGTGCGGTGTCCCTGGCGCGGCCGATGAACGCGGGCGCGATCGGTCCGGAACTGGAGTGGGACGCCGACGCCTGGCACGAGGTGCGCACGCGCGCACAGCGGGCGGGCCGGGCCTACATCTGGCTGAACCTCGTCGAACAGCGGCTGCGCGCGGTCGTGGCCGCCGTCCTCAGACCGGTCTACGAACCCGTCCACGGCGACGACTGGGTGGTCGCCGCGGCCGGACCCGCCGGCCAGGAGTGGGTGCACCGCGCCGTCGCCGTCCGCGAGGTCAGCCGCCGCAAGGGCTACCTGCTCGACCCGGCCGACGACAACGTCCTCAGCTTCCTCACGCTGCCGCAGCTGCGCGAGCTGATGGTCCAGCACTGGCCCTGCTTCGAGCCCTACGTGGACGACCGCCGGGACGTGGAACTCGCCCTCGACGAGCTGGAGGTCACCCGCAACGTCGTCTCCCGCAACCGGGCACTGTCCGAGGCCGTGCTGAACCAGGCCGAGCGGGCCTCGGCGCGCCTGCTGGAGGTGCTCGGCGCGGGCAGCGACGTGCCGTCCACGCGCCGGCTGCCGGTCGACGCGGTGGAGGACCTGGTCGGCGACCGGTACGCCGACGTGGTCGCCGTGCACTCGGACCGGGTGCGGCTGCTGCGCCAGTTCCCGGCCGAGGACCTCTTCGGCAGCGCCCGCCGCGTGGACGCCCTCGGCATCGGCCTCAACCTGCTCGTGCAGAACTTCTCCGGCCGCCGCCTGCTGAGGCTGGCCGAGTCCGGCGGCCGGGTGCGGCTGCTCTTCCTGAATCCGGCCTCCAGCGCGATCAAGCGCCGCGAGCGCGAACTGGGCATCAAGCGGGGCGAGCTGAGCCGTGCCGTCGAGATGAACATCCTGCACATGCGCCGGGTGCGCTCCCGGCTGCGGGATCCCGGCGCCTTCGAGATCCAGGTCTTCGACGAGACGCCCCGCTTCACGGCCTACCTCGTCGACGGGGACGGCGCCGACGGCATCGCGGTCGTGCAGTCCTACCTGCGCCGGACGCGGGGGATGGAGGCGCCGGTACTGGTGCTGCGGAACGGGCGGAACGGCGGGAAGGTCGTGAAGTCGGACCAGATCGACGAACGCGGACTTTTCCCCACCTATCGCGAGGAGTTCGAGCTGATGTGGGCGGATTCACGTCCGGTGTCGTGAGGGCCGGGCGCGGGGCTGGCCCGGCGCTGATCGGAATGCGGCCCTCCGATTGTCAGTGGCCCGTGCGAGGGTGGAGACCACTGGGGGAACGCACCACCAAGAAGGGGGACCGCCCATGGGCTGGCACCGGGAGCTGCTGATCGGCTTCGACCTGGAGACGACGGGCACCGATCCGCGCGAGGCGCGCATCGTCACGGGAGCCGTGATCGAGGTCAGGGACGGGGAGCCGCTGGGGCGCCGGGAGTGGCTGGCCGATCCGGGCGTGGAGATCCCGGCCGACGCGGTGGCGGTGCACGGCATCAGCAACGAGCGGGCGGCCACCGAGGGCCGCCCCGCCGACCAGGTCGCCGACGCCATCGCCGGTGTGCTGGCGGCCTACTGGAAGACCGGCGTCCCCGTCGTCGCCTACAACGCGGCCTTCGACCTCACCCTGCTCACCGCCGAACTGCGGCGCCACGGACTGCCGTCCCTGCGCGACCGCCTGGGCGGCCTGGACCCCGCGCCGGTCATCGACCCGTACACCATCGACCGTTCCGTCGACCGCTACCGCCGCGGCAAGCGCAACCTGGAAGCGGTCTGCCGGGAGTACGGCGTCCCGCTCGACGCCGCCCACGACGCCTCGGCCGACGCCCTCGCCGCGGCCCGGCTGGCCTGTGCGATAGCCGGCCGCCACCCCAAGGTCGCGTCCCTCGGCCCGGCGGACCTCCACCGCCGCCAGATCGAGTGGTACGCCGAGTGGGCGGCGGACTTCCAGAGCTTCCTGCGCCGCAAGGGCGACGCCACGGCGGTGGTCGACGGGACGTGGCCGGTGCGCGAACCGGCCGGCGAACCGGTCTGATCGACCGACAAGCCGGTCTCATCGACCGACAAGCCGGTCCGACCGGCCGACGAGTCGTCGGCCCCGTCCCGGAAAGGGGGGACGGTCAGAACGGATACCACCGCACCGTCGGATCCCCGTCCCGCAGCGACGCCACCCTGCGCTCGAACTCGGCCAGCGCCTTCGCATTGCTCGGCGCGTGCTGGGCCACCCACGCGCAGCTGGCCGTCTCCCGGGCGCCGCGCAGCACCGCGCAGCCGTCCCACTCGCGCACGTCCCAGCCGTAGGTCGTGGTGAAGGCGTCGTACGCCTCGGCGGGCAGTCCGTAGCGGTCCCGGCTGAGCGCCATCACCACCAGGTCGTGCTCGCGCAGGTCGGCGGAGAAGGTCTCCAGGTCGACCAGGACCGGCCCGTCGGGACCGACGTGCACATTGCGGGGCAGCGCGTCGCCGTGGATCGGGCCCGGCGGCAGATGGGGGGTGAGTGCGGCGGCGGCCGTCGCGAAGCCGTCGCGGCGCTCGCGCAGATACGCGGCGTCCGCGGGGTCGATCACGTCGCCCGCGAGCCGCAGCCAGCGTTCCACCCCGCCCAGCAGTTCGCGGGGCGGCAGCTCGAAGGAGGGGGAGGGCAGTGCGTGGACCAGCCGGAGCAGCGCGGCCACGTCCCGTGGCTCGGCGGGCCGCACCGGGTCGGGCAGTCGTCGCCACACGGTCACCGGATGCCCGTCGACGAACAGTGCCGTCGCCTCGGCCGCCCGCACCGCCGGCACGCCGGCCTCTTCCAGCCACACCGCGACGGCCAGTTCCCGGCGCGCCCTTTCCAGGAGTTCGGCGTCGCGGCCCACCTTGACCACCAGGTCACCGGCGGCGAACACCGCGTTCTCGCCCAGGGCGAGCAGCCGTGCCTCCCGCGCCGGCCCGGGCAGCACCTCCGCCATGGCCAGCACCTCCCGCGCCCGTGCCTTGTCCATCGTTCTGCGCCTCCGCGTCCGTGGTGTCCGTGGTGTCGGTCGAGTCCGGCGTGTCCGTCATGTCCGTCGGATTCCCGCCATCCGTCGGCCAGTGTCGCATTCGCACAGGTGGGAGCGTGTGCGCGGTCCCTTGACGGGGCACCGCGCCTTCACGACCATGACCAGGCCCGTTCGCGCCGTACAAAGGGGCTGATTACGTGACATTGGTGACCGAGGCGAGCAGACCGGCGCGCCGCGCGCCCGGCAGGAGCCGACCGCGCCGTGGCCCGGACCACGGCGCCTGGTTCCTGGTGCTGCCCGCGCTGATCCCGATCCTGCTCCTCAGCGTCGGGCCGCTGCTCTACGGCATCCTGCTGGCGTTCACCGACGCCCAGTCGGGCCGCACCGAGCCCACGCAGTGGATCGGCACCCTGAACTTCCAGGACCTGTTGCACGACACGCTGTTCTGGGAGTCGTTCCGGATCGGGCTGGTGTGGGCGGTCGGGGTGACGGTGCCGCAGTTCCTGCTCGCGCTCGGCCTCGCCCTGCTGCTCAACCAGGGCCTGCGGCTGCGCTGGCTGGCCCGCGCCCTGGCGATCATCCCCTGGGCGATGCCCGAGGTCGTCGTCGGCATCATGTGGCGGCTGGTCTACAACCCGGACGCGGGCATCCTCAACGAGACCCTGCGCGACCTCGGCCTCGGCGACGGCCGCGACTGGCTCAGCGGCCTCGCCACCGCCCTGCCCGCCGTCATCGTCGTCGGTGTCTGGGCCGGCATGCCGCAGACCACGGTGGCCCTCCTCGCCGGACTGCAGAACACCCCGCGCGAACTGCACGAGGCCGCCGCGGTCGACGGCGCCGGAGCCTGGCGCCGCTTCCGCACGGTCACCTGGCCCGCCCTGAGACCGGTCGCGTTCGCCATCACCGCGCTCAACCTCATCTGGAACTTCAACTCCTTCGCCCTGGTCTACGTGCTGACCAACGGAGGACCCGGAGGCCGGACCCGGCTGCCCATGCTCTTCGCCTACGAAGAGGCCTTCCGCTACGGACAGTTCGGTTACGCGGCGGCGATGGGCTGCGTCATGGTCGCCGTGATCTCGGTCCTGCTGGCCGTCTTCCTCGTCGGCCGGCTCAGGGGAGGTGACGAGGCATGAGGACCTCGACCGGGGCCCGCGTGGGCCAGTACGCCGCACTGCTCGCCTATCTCGTCTTCCTGGCCTTCCCGTTCCTGTGGCTGATCTCCACCGCGTTCAAACCGCCGCAGGAGCTGGCGAGCCTGCACCCCACCTGGATTCCGGAGAACCCCACCCTCGACAACTTCCGGCAGGCCTTCGACGAGCAGCCGCTGCTGCGCGCCGCGCTCAACTCGCTGCTCGCCGCGCTCGGCGCGGCGGTGATCGCCGTGGTGATCGCGACGCCGATGGCGTACGTCATGGCCCGGCACCGCGGCCGGCTCACCCGGGCGGCCACCGGGTGGGTCGTGGTCAGCCAGGCCTTCCCCTTCGTCCTGCTGATCATCCCGCTCTTCCTGGTACTGAAGAACCTGCGGCTGATCAACTCCGTTCCCGGGCTGGTGATGGTGTACGTCGTGTGGTCGCTGCCGTTCGCGCTGTGGATGCTCGCCGGGTACGTCCGCGCCGTACCGGCCGAGTTGGAGGAGGCGGCGGCGGTCGACGGCGCCGGGCGACTGCGGACGCTGGTGTCGGTGACCGCGCCGCTGCTCGCGCCGGGGATCGTGGCGACGGCGCTGTTCGCCTTCATCACCGCGTGGAACGAGTTCTTCTTCGCGCTGGTGCTGCTGAAGACCCCCGAGAAACAGACCCTGCCGGTGATCCTCACCCACTTCATCGGCGCCGAGGGCGTCGCCGACCTCGGACCGCTCGCGGCGGCGGCCTTCCTCGCGACGCTGCCGTCGCTGGTCGTCTTCGCCCTCATCCAACGGCGGATCACGGGCGGCATGCTCGCCGGGGCGGTGAAGAGCTGATGCGCACGAGAACCGCGACCCTGATCATCACCCTCGCCCTGCTGCTCACGGGCTGCACGGGCGGCGGCAGCGACGGCGACGGCGGCCCGATCACCCTGCGCTTCCAGTCCCTGGCCTGGCAGGAGGAGTCCGTGGCGGTCAACAAGGAACTGGTGCGGGAGTGGAACGCCACCCACCCCGACGTGCGGGTCGAGTACGTCCAGGGCAGCTGGGACAGCGTCCACGACCAGCTCCTCACCTCCTTCGAGGGCGGCGAGGCGCCGGACATCATCCACGACGCCTCCGACGACCTCGCGGACTTCGCCTACGGCGGCTATCTCGCCGACCTGACCGACCTGCTGCCCGACCGGCTCAAGTCGGACATCCCGCAGCGCAGTTGGGAGACGGTCACGTTCGACGACGGCGTCTACGGCGTGCCGTTCCTCCAGGAGCCGCGCGTGCTGATCGCCAACACGGCGCTGCTGAAGAAGTCCGGCGTCCGCGTCCCCACGCCCGGACATCCCTGGACCTGGGCGGAGTTCCGGCAGGTGACGAAGCGGCTCAGCGGCGACGGGAAGTACGGGGTGGCCTGGCCGCTCAAGGAGCCCGTGTCGGCCACGCTCAACCTGTCGCTGTCCACCGGCGGCCGGCTCTTCCACCGCGGCACGGACGGGAAGGTCACCGTCCGCTTCGAGGAGGGCGACCAGGTGGTGCCCCGCACCATCCACGACCAGGTCGACACGGACCACAGCGCGTCGTCCACCACCCTCGGCAGCGGCGGCTCCGACACCCTGCCCGGCTTCTTCGCGGGCAAGTACGCGATGGTGCCGCTCGGCTTCTCCTACCGCCAGCAGATCGAGCAGCAGGCCCCCGACGGCTTCGACTGGCAGGTGCTGCCCGCCCCGGCCGGCGGCGACGGGCTCACCCAGGGCGTCAGCCCGCAGACCCTGTCGATCGCCGAGGACAGCCCGCACCGGAAGGAGGCCGCCGAGTTCGTCGACTTCCTGCTCCAGCCCGACAACATGGTGCGCCTCGCCCTCGGCGACTGGATGCTGCCCACCGGCATCCGGGCCCTCGAGGACCCCGCCCTGCGCACGGCCGAGCACGGCTGGGCCACCGGCACCGCCCTGGCCGCCCACCTGCGCTCCGCGCCCGCGCAGTCCGTCCGCGGCTACCCCGAGTGGAAGGACAAGGTCGCCACCCCCGCGCTCCAGGAGTACTACAGCGGGGCGATCGGCATCGACGAGCTGCGCGAGAGACTGGAGGAGGACGGCAACCTCGTACTCGCCCGCTATCAGCGGTGACGGCGCCCGCGCCGGGCTGAGGGCCGGGGAAAACCGTTTGCCCGTCCGGCGCGCGATCGCCTAGCGTCACGCTCGTGGCAGCTTTCAACGCGGTCTTCAACTCCGGTCTCGGCCGGGGCTGCACGCACTCCATCCGGATGCGTCGTGGCCCCGGAGCCCTGACCGGCCCGGGGTCCCCCCGCCGCTGACCCACGTGTCACACGTGCGGCGCGGCTGAGCCCCCGCATCTGCATGTCGCCTTCGTCTTCCGGTCAGGGCCTTCGGCTGCCCTTTTCCGCCCCTTTCACGGAAGACAAGGACCGCAGGCCATGGCCCGCCCCACCCAGCGTGCCCGCACGCTCTCACAGAACTTCCTCGCCGACCGCGCCACCGCCGAACACGTCGCCCGGCTCGCCGCCCCCGACCACCGGCACCCGCCCCTCCTCCTCGAAGTGGGCGCGGGCAAGGGCGCCCTGACCGAGCCGCTCGCCCGCCGCAGCCGGGAGCTGTACGCCTACGAGATCGACCCCCGGCTCGTCCCCGGACTCCGCGCCCGCTTCGCGCACGCGCCCCACGTCCGCGTCGTGGCCGGTGACTTCCTCGCCGCGCGCCCCCCGCGCACGCCGTTCTCCGTCGCGGGGAACGTGCCGTTCTCGCGTACGGCGGACATCGTCGACTGGTGCCTCACCGCACCCGGCCTCACCGACGCCACCCTGCTCACCCAGCTCGAGTACGCCCGCAAGCGCACCGGCGACTACGGCCGCTGGACCCTGCTGACGGTCCGGACCTGGCCGCGCCACGAGTGGCGGCTGGCCGGGCGGGTGAGCCGGTACGGCTTCCGGCCGGCGCCCCGCGTCGACGCCGGGATCCTCCGCATCGAAAGCCGGCCCGTCCCGCTGCTCGCCGGCCCCGCGCACCGGAGCTGGCGCCACCTGGTCGAGCTGGGTTTCTCCGGAGTCGGCGGCTCGCTCCACGCGTCCCTGCGCCGCGTCCACCCCAGGCGCCGGGTGGACGCGGCTTTCCGTGCCGCGCGCCTGGACCACGGGGTGCTCGTCGGCGAGGTGGCGCCGGCGCGGTGGCTGCGACTGCACGAGGAGCTGACGGCATGAGGAGCAACAAATTGTACGAGACGCCTCGTCTCGCGTGCATTCGGCGCATGACCAGTCCCGGCGGCTGAAGGAGCTCCAGGCCCAGACGGCCCAGGAGGGCGGCACCCGGCGGGGGCCGCCGGCCTGATCGAGGCGGAGCCGGCGGCGGCGAGGGCCTGACCGGGCCGTCCCGTCGTGCTGTCCGGTGGCGTGCGGCGGCCTCGGATCGTCCCCGACGGCCGTGCCGGAACCCTTTCGCAGAGTTGTTGAATAAGTCACAGGTGTGCGCAGTGGTTGAACCGCGGACACCGCATCGGCGAGAGTGGCGCGCACGTCCGTCCGGCGGGCGGACGCGGCCGTCGTGCCCACCCCCACGGGGCACGACGGCCGCTCTATGGTGTGAGCATGACGACCAGGTACGCGGCGCTGCTGCGCGGGATCAACGTGGGCGGCGCGAAGAAGGTCCCGATGGCCGCCCTGCGGGCGCTCCTGGAGGAGCTCGGCCATGACGCCGTGGGCACCTACCTCCAGAGCGGGCAAGCCGTGTTCACGTCCGGCCACGGCGACGAGGAGTTCCTGGCCGCCGAGTTGACGCGGGCGGTCGAGAAACGCTTCGGCTTCGCGGTGGACGTGATCGTGCGCGACCACGCCTACCTCAGGGCGGTCGCCGAGGCGTGCCCCTTCCCGGCCGCCGACCTGGAGGCCAGGCAGCTCCACGTCACCTACTTCTCCGCGCCGGTCGACGCGGAGCGGTTCTCGGCGATCGACCGGGCGGCCTTCCTGCCCGAGGACTTCCGCCTCGGCGACCGCGCCCTGTACCTGTACGCGCCGAACGGCCTCGGCCGCTCCAAGCTCGCCGACGCCCTCGCCAGGCCCCGCGTGACCAAGGGCCTGATCGCCACCACCCGCAACTGGAACACCGTGGCCAGACTCGTCGAGCTGACCGGCGACCGTGCCTGACGCCGGTGCCGCCGACGGGCCCTCAGGCCCCGACCGCCGCCAGCACCGGCGCCCGCGCCTCGTCGTACCGCTCCAGCAGCACCCGCGCCACCTCCGGCGCGGGACCGAGGACGTCCGCGAGGACGTCCGCCTCCGCGGCACCCCGGGCGATGCGGTCCGGCAGGAAGCCCGGGGCCAGGACGTACGGCGCCACGGCGACGCGCGCGCAGCCCAGCTCCCGCAGCTCGCGCACCGCGTCCTCGGTGCGCGGTAGGGATGCGGAGGCGAACGCAGGCCGCACGGCGCACCAACCGGTGTGCCGCCACTCCCGCGCGATTTCTGCGATCACTGCGATCGCCTCCGGGTCGGAGGACCCCGCCGAGGCCAGCACGACCCCGGTCGAGGACTTGTCGGCGGGCGCCACACCCGCCTCGTACAGGCGCCGCTCCAGCGCCGACAGCAGGAGCGGGGAGGGGCCGAGCACCTCGGCCTGCCGGATCCTGAGCCGCGCCGGCGCGTCCGCGAGAACCGCCGGGATGTCCGCCTTGGCGTGGAACGCGCGGGTCAGCAGCAGCGGCAGCGCCACGACGTCCCGCACGCCCTCCGTCGCCAGGGACTCCAGCACGCCCGGCACCGAGGGCACGTTGAAGTCCAGGAAGCCGGTCTCCACCCGTACGTCCGGGCGCAGTGACCTGACCCTGCGGACCAGGGCGTGCACGGTCGCGGCATGCCGCGGATCGCGGCTGCCGTGGGCGATGACCACGAGGACGGGACGGACGGGACGCCCGTGCCGGGCGGGGCGGACCGGACGGTGCATGGTGTGCCTCAGCTCCTCACCAGCAGACCGCGGCTGCGCAGCACCCACCGCTCCAGCGGGCTGAAGATCAGCAGGTCGATGGCGATGCCGACGATCAGGATCAGCAGGATCGCCTCGAACACCATCGCCATGTCACTGGCGTTGCGGCCGTTCTCCAGCAACTGCCCGAGGCCCACCCCGAGGTCGGGGAAGGACGCGATGATCTCGGCGGCCATCAGCGAGCGCCACGAGAACGCCCAGCCCTGCTTCAGCCCCGCCACATACCCGGGCAGCGAGGCCGGCAGCACGATGTGCCAGGTGCCCTTCAGCCCCGTCGCGCCCAGCGTGCGGCCCGCCCGCAGGAAGAGGGGGGACACCTGGTCGACGCCGGACACCAGGCCGTTGGCGATGGAGGGAACCGCGCCGAGCAGGATGACGGCGTACATCATCGAGTTGTTCAGGCCCAGCCAGATCACGGCCGGCGGCACCCAGGCCACCGACGGCAGCGACTGGAGGCCGGACAGGATCGGGCCGATCGCCGCGCGTACGAACTTCACCCGCGCCACCAGCAGGCCCAGCGGGGTGCCGATCAGCAGGGCGAGGCAGAAGCCGAGCAGGCCGCGCGAGACGCTGGTCCAGATGTAGCCGAGCAGCTCGCCGCGGAGCCAGGCCTGGTGGACGACCTCCCACACGTCGGAGGGGGCGGGCAGCTTGGACGGGTCGTCGACGATCTTGAAAGAGACGAGCCCCTGCCACACCGCGATCACCAGGAGAACGGCGACGGTAGGCGGCAGGATCTTCTCCACGAAGGTCTGCCGGAAGGGCTTGCGACTGTGCTGCACCGTCTCCAGCGCGTCCAGGCCCGCCTCCAGCCCGGCGAGGTCGCCGCCCCCCTTGGCGCCCGCGTCCTCGGCGCCCTGGTCCCTGGCGCCCTGGTCCTTGGCGCCCTGGTCCTTGGCGCCCTGCTCCTTGGCAGGGCGCGACGTGTCAGTGCTGGCCATGGCGGCGGATCTCCCCACGCAGTTCTTCGGTGATCTCGACGGACAGTTCCGCCACGGCGGTGTCCTCGATGCGGCGCGGGTGCGGGATGCCCACCGTCCACTCGCGCGCCACGCGCCCGGGACGGGAGGACAGCAGCACCACGCGCTCGGCGAGCCGGACCGCCTCGCGCACGTTGTGCGTGACGAAGAGGACGGAGAGCCGGGTCTCCCGCCAGATCCGGGTCAGCTCGTCGTGCAGCACGTCCCGGGTGATGGCGTCCAGCGCCGCGAACGGCTCGTCCATCAGCAGCAGCTTGCTCTCCTGCGCGAGCGCCCGGGCCATCGCGACCCGCTGGCGCATACCGCCCGACAGCTCGTGCACCCGCTTGCCGTACGCGCCCTTCAGCCGGACGAGTTCGAGCAGCTCCTCCGCCTTGTCGCGCCGCTCGGACTTGGGCACGCCACGCAGCCTGAGGGCGAGCTCGATGTTCTTGCCCGCGGTCAGCCACGGGAACAGGGCGTGCTCCTGGAACATCAGGGCCGGCCGCCCGTCCGTGGTGATGGCGCCGGCGCTGGGCCTGTCCAGGCCCGCCACCAGGTTGAGCAGCGTGGACTTGCCGCAGCCGGAGGCCCCCAGGAGGGTGACGAACTCGCCGGGCGCGACATCGAGGGTGATGTCGTCCAGCACGAGCTGCTGTCCGGCGGGGCCCGGAAACGACTTCGAGACGTGCTCGATCCGGGCGGCGTGTGTGGTCGACTCGATGCCGTCGGCGGCCTTGGCGAGGGTCGTCGCCATGGTCGTCACCTCCTGGGACTGGTCGGGTTCCGGGCTTACTTGACGCCGAGACCGGCGTCGTCGACCGCGGGCTCGCCCTTGGCCTTGAGGACCTTGTTGAGGAGCGTGAGGTCGTAGATGCCCTCGAGGTCGGGCTCCTTGAGCAGGCCGGCCTTCACGGCGTGCTCCGCCTGGGCGTCGAGGGTGGCGGCCAGCGGGTCGTCGGTGAGTTCGATCGACTTCCACGCCGGGTCCAGGACCTCGGCCGGCAGTGCCTTGCCGGTGTCCTTCTCGAGCTGCTTGTTGGCCGCGGCCTTGGCCTCGTCCGGGTTGGCCTTGATCCACTCGTTGGTGTCGGCCGAGGCCTTCAGCACGGCCTCGACGGCCTTGGGGTGCTCCTTGAGGAACTTCTGCGACACGATGATGTTCGTGATCACGAACTTCTTGTCCGGCCACAGCGTCGACTCGTCCAGCAGCACCTTGCCGCCCTCGGCGACCAGCTTGGAGGCGGTCGGCTCGGGCACCCAGGCGCCGTCCAGGGAACCCGCCTTGTAGGCGTCCGGGGTGACCTTGTTGTCGCTGCGGACGACCGTGACGTCGCCCTTGCCGCTCTGCGCGTCGACCTTCCAGCCCTGTTCGGCGACCCAGTTCAGGAACGCCACGTCCTGCGTGTTGCCGAGCTGCGGGGTGGCGATCCGCTTCCCCTTGACGTCCTCCACGGACTTGATCTTGTCGGGGTTGACCACGAGCTTCACCCCGCCGGAGGCCGAACCGCCGATGATGCGCAGGTTCTTGCCGCCCGACTTGGTGTAGCCGTTGATCGCCGGGGACGGGCCGATCCAGCCGATGTCGATGGAGCCGGAGTTCAGGGCCTCGATCTCGGACGGACCCGCGTTGAAGGTCGCGTACTTGGCCTCGGTGGCGCCCAGCGCCTTCTGGAAGAAGCCCTTCTGGTTGCCCACCAGCGCCGTGGCGTGGGTGACGTTGCCGAAGTAGCCGATCCGGACGGAGTCGAGACCGTCGATCTTCTCGGCACCCGCGGCGACCTGGGCCGTGTCGTCTTCCTTGGCCTCGGAGCCGTATCCGCAGGCGGCGAGGGAGAGGAGGGGCAGGGCGGCTATGACCGCCAGGGTGCGGCGCAGAGCGGTGGTGGCAGGCACGGGAGGTGTTCCTCTCGTTGGCCCGGCGGTCACGCCTGTCGGTTCGTCCGAGGTGTCAGGTCGTGGCCGGGAGGTCGGCAGGTCTTCGGCTGTGCGGGTGGGGGGTGTGGGCGCGCAGGCAGTGCGCGTACGTCACCGCGCACATCGCGCCACTCCGCCCTGCCCGCTGCCGAGCGCGCCGCTGCCTACGCGGCCGCCCTCCTTGGCGAACGTGGAGTAGAAGTCGGGGGAGCCCATGCTCAGAAGTCCCATCCGTCGTCGTCCGCCCCGTCGTTGACGGGCTCCGGTGTGGCGAAGGACTCGCCGACCATGCCGGCGGTGAGCGTGGTGCCGTCGCTGGGGTCGATCAGGATGAACGAGCCGGTGCGGCGGGAGTCGGCGTAGGTGTCGGCGGGCAGCGGCTCCGCCGTGCGGATCTTCACCCGGCCGATGTCGTTGGCGACGAGCTGCCCGGGGTGCGGGTGCAGGGACAGGTCGTCCAGCGTGAGCCGGGCCGGGATGTCCTTGACGATCGCCTTGACCGTGCGGGTGCCGTGCTTGAGCAGCACCCGGTGGCCCACGGTGAGCGGCGCGTCGGCGACGTGGCAGACGGTGGCCTCGACGTCCTGGCTGGTGGCCGGCGCGTCCTTGGTGGGCACGATCAGGTCCCCGCGGGAGACGTCGATGTCGTCCGCCAGCAGCAGCGTCACCGACTGCGGCGTCCAGGCCACGTCGACCGGCTCGCCCAGCAGGTCGATGCCGGCCAGCTTCGACGTACGGCCCGACGGCAGGACCGTCACCTCCTCGCCGACGCGGAAGGTACCGGCGGCGATCTGACCCGCGTAGCCGCGGTAGTCGGGGTGCTCGGCGGTCTGCGGGCGGATCACGTACTGCACGGGCAGCCGGGCGTGGCAGTGCGCCAGGTCGTGGCTGACCGGGACGGTCTCCAGGTGCTCCAGGACGGTCGGGCCGCCGTACCAGTCCATGACCGCCGAGGGCTCCACCACGTTGTCGCCGGCGAGCGCAGAGATCGGGATCGCGGTGACCTCGGGGACGCCCAGTTCGGTCGCGTACGCCGTGAACTCCTCGGCGATGGCGGCGAACACCGGCTCCCTGTAGTCGACCAGGTCCATCTTGTTGACGGCGAGGACGACGTGCGGGACCCGCAGCAGGGCGGCGATGGCGGCGTGCCGGCGGGTCTGCTCGACGACGCCGTTGCGGGCGTCGACCAGGATCACCGTCAGCTCGGCCGTGGAGGCGCCGGTGACCATGTTCCGGGTGTACTGCACGTGCCCCGGGGTGTCGGCCAGGATGAACCGGCGGCGCGGGGTGGCGAAGTAGCGGTACGCCACGTCGATGGTGATGCCCTGCTCGCGTTCGGCCCGCAGCCCGTCGGTGAGCAGCGCGAGGTCCGGGGCCTCCTGGCCGCGGCTCGCGGAGGCGCGCTCCACGGCCTCCAGCTGGTCGACGAGGACCGACTTGGAGTCGTGCAGCAGGCGGCCCACCAGGGTCGACTTGCCGTCGTCGACGGACCCGGCGGTGGCGAACCGCAGCAGGGTGGTCTCCGACAGCTGTTCGACCGACAGCGGCTCGACGGGTTCCGTGGTGCTGGTCATCTTTAGAAGTACCCCTCGCGCTTGCGGTCTTCCATCGCGGCCTCGGACATCTTGTCGTCGGCACGCGTCGCGCCGCGTTCGGTGAGCCGGGAGGCGGCGATCTCGGCGATCACCTTCTCGATGGTGTCGGCGTCGGAGTCGACGGCGCCGGTGCAGGACATGTCGCCGACGGTGCGGTAGCGGACCCGCCGCTTCTCCACCGTCTCGCCGTCCTTCGGGCCGCCCCAGTCGCCGGCGGTCAGCCACATGCCGGCGCGGGCGAAGACCTCGCGCTCGTGCGCGTAGTAGATCTGCGGCAGCTCGATGCCCTCGCGGGCGATGTACTGCCACACGTCCAGCTCGGTCCAGTTGGAGAGCGGGAAGACGCGGACGTGCTCGCCGGGGGCGTGCCGGCCGTTGTACAGGTTCCACAGTTCCGGGCGCTGGCGGCGCGGGTCCCACTGGGAGAACTCGTCGCGCAGCGAGAACACCCGCTCCTTGGCGCGGGCCTTCTCCTCGTCGCGGCGCCCCCCGCCGAAGACGGCGTCGAACTTCTCCGCCTGGATCTTCTCGGTCAGCGGCAGCGTCTGCAGCGGGTTGCGGGTGCCGTCGGCGCGCTCCTTGAGCACACCCCGGTCGATGTAGTCCTGCACGGAGGCGACGTGCAGGCGCAGTCCGTGCCGCTCGACCGTGCGGTCGCGGTAGTCCAGGACCTCGGGGAAGTTGTGCCCGGTGTCCACGTGCAGCAGCGAGAACGGCACGGCGGCGGGGGCGAACGCCTTCAGCGCCAGGTGCAGCATGACGATGGAGTCCTTGCCGCCGGAGAAGAGGATCACCGGCCGCTCGAACTCGCCCGCCACCTCGCGGAAGATGTGCACCGCCTCGGACTCGAGGGCGTCGAGGTGGGAGAGGGCGTACGGGGTGTCCGTACCCTCCTCCACTGCCGCCACGGACGTCGTCATGCCAGTCCCCTTTCGGTGAGCAGGGCGTGGACCGCCGCGGCGGACTCCTGGACGGTCTGGTCCTGCGACTCGATCCGCAGGTCGGGCGAGACGGGCTCCTCGTAGGGGTCGTCGACCCCGGTGAGCCCCGTCAGCTCGCCCGCGGCCTGCTTGGCGTACAGGCCCTTCACATCGCGCACCGAGCACACCTCGACCGGGGTGGCCACGTGCACCTCCACGTACGCCGTGCCGGCCGCCTCGTGCCGCTTGCGCACCGCGTCCCGGCTGTCCGCGTACGGGGCGATCACCGGCACCAGCACCGTGACGCCGTTGCGGGCGAGCAGTTCGGCGACGAAGCCGATGCGCTGCACGTTGGTGTGCCGGTCCTCGCGGCTGAAGCCGAGGCCCGCCGAGAGGAACTCGCGGATCTCGTCGCCGTCGAGGAGCTCGACGCGGTGGCCCTGCTCGCGGAGCCGGCCGGCCAGCTCGTGGGCGATGGTGGTCTTGCCGGCGCTGGGCAGACCCGTGAGCCAGACGGTGGCTCCGGTGGTCACGTGGTTCTCCTGGATCTCGGTCGTCCCGATGGTCGTCGTCATGTCAGCCGTGCAGTCCGCACTCGGTCTTGGAGCGGCCCGCCCAGCGGCCGGCGCGCGCGTCCTCGCCCTCCAGCACACGGCGGGTGCAGGGCGCGCAGCCCACGGAGGCGTAGCCGTCCATCAGCAACGGGTTGGTGAGGACGCCGTGCTCGGTGACATACGTTTGCACGTCTTCCTGTGACCACCGTGCGATGGGGGAGACCTTCACCTTGCGCCGCTTCTCGTCCCAGCCGACCACGGGTGTGTTCGCCCGGGTCGGGGACTCGTCGCGGCGCAGGCCGGTCGCCCAGGCCTGGTAGCCCTTCAGGCCCTCCTCCAGCGGCTTCACCTTGCGCAGCGCGCAGCACAGGTCGGGGTCGCGGTCGTGCAGCTTCGGGCCGTACTCGGCGTCCTGCTCGGCGACCGTCTGGCGCGGGGTGAGCGTGATGACGTTCACGTCCATCACTGCCTCCACCGCGTCCCGGGTGCCGATGGTCTCCGGGAAGTGGTAGCCCGTGTCGAGGAACACCACGTCCACGCCGGGCAGGGCGCGGGAGGCGAGGTGGGCGACGACCGCGTCCTCCATGGAGGAGGTCACGCAGAAGCGGTTGCCGAACGTCTCGGCGGCCCACTGGAGGATCTCCAGCGCGGAGGCGTCCTCCAGCTCGCGGCCCGCCCGCTCGGCGAGCGCCTTGAGTTCCTCGGTCGTACGCTCTTCCTGAACCGCCGTCATATCGGTTCCCCTCCAGTGGAGTCGGGCTGAAGTCCCCGGGCGAGCAGCCCGAGGAACTTCAGCTGGAATGCGCGGTTGCACGCCCCGCATTCCCAGGCGCCGTGGCCCTGCTCGTGCGGACGCAGGTCCTCGTCGCCGCAGTACGGGCAGTAGAAGGGCGCGGCGCGCTCGGTCACGACAGGGCCTCCTCGGAGGCGCGGGCCGCCCAGGTGGCGAACCGCTCGCCGTCCTCGCGCTCGGCCTGGAAGCGCCTCAGGACGCGCTCCACGTAGTCCGGCAGCTCCTCCGCCGTGACCTTCAGTCCGCGCACCTTGCGGCCGAAGCCGGCCTCCAGCCCGAGCGCGCCGCCCAGGTGCACCTGGTAGCCCTCGACCTGCTCGCCCCGGGAGTTCAGGACGAGCTGGCCCTTGAGGCCGATGTCCGCGGTCTGGATGCGGGCGCAGGCGTTCGGGCAGCCGTTGAGGTTGATGGTGAGGGGCTCGTCGAACTCGGGGAGGCGGCGCTCCAGTTCGTCGATGAGCGAGGCGCCGCGCGCCTTGGTCTCGACGATGGCGAGCTTGCAGAACTCGATGCCGGTGCAGGCCATGGTGCCGCGCCGGAAGGTGGAGGGCCGGGCGGTGAGGTCCAGCGCCTCCAGGGAGTCCACCAGGGACTCGACCTGGCCCTCCTCGACATCGAGGACGATCATCTTCTGCTCGACCGTGGTGCGCACGCGGCCCGAGCCGTGCGCCTCGGCCAGGTCGGCGACCTTCGTCAGGATGGTGCCGTCGACGCGGCCGACGCGCGGGGCGAAGCCGACGTAGTAGCGGCCGTCCTTCTGCCGGTGCACGCCGATGTGGTCGCGCCAGCGGCTCGTCGGCTCGGCGGGTGCCGGGCCGTCGGTCAGCTTGCGCTTCAGGTACTCGTCCTCCAGCACCTGGCGGAACTTCTCCGCGCCCCAGTCGGCGACCAGGAACTTCAGCCGGGCGCGGTTGCGCAGCCGCCGGTAGCCGTAGTCACGGAAGATGGAGATGACGCCCTCGTAGACGTCGGGCACGTCCTCGATCGGCACCCAGGCGCCGAGGCGCACGCCCAGCTTGGGGTTGGTGGACAGGCCGCCGCCGACCCACAGGTCGAAGCCCGGCCCGTGCTCGGGGTGCTCGACGCCGACGAACGCCACGTCGTTGATCTCGTGCACCACGTCCAGCACCGGCGACCCGGAGATCGCCGTCTTGAACTTCCGTGGGAGGTTCGAGTACGCCTTGTTGTTCAGGACGCGGCGCTTCATCTCCTCCAGGGCCGGCGTGCCGTCGATGATCTCGTCCTCGGCGATGCCCGCGACCGGGGAGCCGATCATCACGCGGGGCGTGTCGCCGCAGGCGGTCACCGTGGACAGGCCGACGGCCTCCAGGCGATTCCAGATCTCGGGCACGTCCTCGATCCGGATCCAGTGGTACTGGACGTTCTGCCGGTCGGTGATGTCGGCCGTGCCGCGCGCGAACTCCTGCGAGATCTCGCCGATGACGCGGAGCTGCGTGGTGGTCAGCGCGCCGCCGTCGATGCGGACGCGGAGCATGAAGTAGCTGTCGTCCAGCTCCTCCGGCTCGAGGACGGCCGTCTTCCCGCCGTCGATGCCCTGCTTGCGCTGGGTGTACAGCCCCCACCAGCGCATGCGCCCGCGCAGGTCACCGGGGTCGATCGAGTCGAAGCCCCGCTTGGAGTAGATCGTCTCAATACGTGTCCGTACGTTGAGACCGTCGTCGTCCTTCTTGGTCTGCTCGTTGCCGTTGAGCGGGGTGAAGTGACCTACGGCCCACTGGCCCTCGCCACGGTGACGGCTCACCTTGCGGCGGGGAGTCGCGGCAGCAGGCTTCGGCGGGGTGGCGGCCATGGTTGACACGTCCTTCGGGACAGACGGGAAGCGGCTCTGACCTGCGCGCACGGCGCATGGCATACGTGTGGCATACGTGCGCGTCGTTGCGCGGGAGCGAGGCGAATGCGGGGAATCCGGTGGTGCTGGAGGGTGCTCTCAGCGGACCGGACAGATGGCGCTGGACATGCGGCCGAGGTCGACGTGCCGCCGACTCACCAAGGCAATTCCAGTTCCAGGCATGACGGAAGCCTGGCACGGCGATCTGGACACAGTCCAGCTTTATCCAAGATGCGGACACCCTTGTCCCGTGGAGTGAGACAAGGGTGTTGTGGATCACACGCCGCGCGGGTGGCGGGACCGGCGGCGGGGCGGGTCCTCGGTCAGGCGGGGAACGCTCCGGGCCAGGGCCCCGGGGTGGCCACCTCCGCCTCCTCCTCGACCTTGGTGTCGAACAGGCGGAAGCCGCGGCGCTGGTAGTTGTCCATCGCGTACGCGCCGTCCTTGCTGCACGTGTGCAGCCACACCCGTTTGGTCGTGGCCAGCCCCGGCCACCGGTCCGCCAGGTCCCAGGCGCGGGCGGTGCCGTACGAGAGCAGGTGGCCGCCGATGCGCCGGCCCCGGAAGGCCGGGATCAGGCCGAAGTACTCGATCTCCACGGTCCCGTCGTCCCCGGGCGTCAGCTCCACGTACCCGGCGGGCGTGCCGTGGTCGTAGGCGACCCAGGTCTCCACGCCCGGGCGCTCCAGGTGCTCCCGCCACCGCGCGTAGCTCCAGGTGAGCCGGTCCGTCCAGCGGATGTCGCCGCCGACCGAGGCGTACAGGAAGCGGCTGAACTCGGGGGAGGGCACCTCGGAGCGGACGATGCGGACGTCCCCCTCCGGTGCGGCGGCCGGCAGCAGATCGGTCGGCGCCGTCTGCTCCAGGGACCAGGTGGTCACGGCGATGTTGGTCATGGCGGTCAGAAAATCATCCGCGCCGGAGTCCTGTCGATCCCGGGCGAACCGTCACGCGTCGCCGCCGGAGTTCTGCCGCCCCGCCGGCTGTCACCCCCGCCGGTGCGCGGAAGCTCGTGAGGCCGGGCGTGCCGTCGCGGGCGGCGACGCACCCGGCCGCCGCCCTGGGACGGGGTGCGGCGGCCGTCAGTGCAGCGCGTCCTCGATCGATGTGAGCGGCAGGGCGAACAGCATGCGTCCCGACTGGGACCAGACCTCGCCGGTCCGTGCCCAGTACGACAGGGAGCCCACCGGCCCGCTCCAGCACCGCTGCGACCGGTCCGCCCCGCACTCCGTGGCCCGCGCGCCCTTCGCGTCCTGCCGCCACAGGGTCCCGCGCCCGTCCTGTCCGCCGGCCGCCCGTCCCAGGTACCAGTCGGGCCGCTGCGCGCCGGGCGGGCGGTACGACAGCACGCCTCCCACCTCGGCCGCCCCGGTCTCGTACGCCTCCAGCGCGTCGACGTGCCCGGCGGAGTCCGCGGCCGGCAGCCCGGAGCGGGCCGGGTCCGGGCTGAACGCGTAACGCCACAACCGGGTGGGCCGGTCCCCGTCCGCGGGCACCCGCTCGCTCGCCACCAGGCTGGCGGGGACGGTGGTGCGGTCCAGGGAGATCGCGCCGGGACGCGCGGCGCCGTGGGTGGCGGAGAGCCGGTACGAGGCGACGGCGGGCAGCACGTACCGGTGGCCGCCCGCCGCCCAGCCGCCGGGCACGCGTCCGACGGCGTTCGCCCGCGTGGTGGCGCGCTGGACGCGGTCCATGTCGTACACGTACAGCGCGTCGCGGTCTCCGGCACCGGTGGTGACCAGCAGCTTGTCCTGGTACCAGACCATGCCGGAGACGGGCGAGTCGAGCCCCCGGTAGTCCTGGCCGCCGTCGACCGGGACGGCGAGGAGGGCCGAGGTGTAGCTCAGGTGGTCGGGGTCGTCGGCGTCGACGAAGGAGACCCGGGCGAGGCCGCCCCCGGGCGTGCCGTCGTCGCGGGACCAGGCGGACAGGACGACGCGGTGGGCGGCCCGGCGGCCGTCCTCCTCGGCGTCCCCGGAGGTGGTGACCGCGCCGGGTCGCCAGCCGGCGGTGTCGCCGTCGTCCCAGCAGTAGGCGCGGGTGGCGGCGGGGGAGAGCGGCAGCGCCTCCCGTTCCTCGGCCGTGCAGTCGGCGGCGTCGCGCAGGGTGCGGTCGGCGGAGCCGAGGACGGCGTCGACGCCCACCGGTTCGCCCATCGCGGAGGAGAGCCGGTCGAGCCAGGCTCCCGGTACGGGGTGCTCCGTCAGCCGCAGGGCGCCGGTCTCGGCGGCGGAGGTGAGGGGCTTCAGGGCCCCGGGGTCGTCGGCGACCGTGGCCTGCGAGGCGCTGATCATCGTGGCGGCGCCCGTCAGCGCGAGGGCCGCTCCGGCCAGGGCGGCGCGCAGCGCCCTGCCCCGTCTGCGTCGGCGGTGTCTGCCGCGATGCTTCATAGAACCTCCACAGGCACCGGACCAACTGAACGTGACGGTGCTCGCGTTGACCGTGGCACAGCTGGGGCGATCCGTAGAGGATGCTACGGCAGACGGACGGGTTCGCGGACGCGGACGACGCAAATATGCGGAGACCAGCCGGATTTGCGGCCATCCGGGGCGGACCGGACCTGCCTCGGGGCCTTGAGGTGAGGGAACCGACGGCCGTTCAGGACACCGGTCCCGGCCGCCGTTCAGGGCGCCGGTGCCGGCTCGTCCTCCGTCGCGCTCCGGCGCTCCGCCACCGCCGGTGCCGTCGAATGGGGGAGCAGGTCACGGGGGTCGTCCGGGAGCAGCACCTCGACCTCGGCGTCCTCGCAGAAACGATACGGCCGATGCTCCAGGTACGCCCCGAGGTACCTCCTCACCCGCGACATCTCCGCCCGTACCGTCACCGTGCGGGCCGGGTCGCCGAACAGGTCCTCGGCCAGCCCCGCGGCACTGCGCCCACCGCGGTGGACGGCCAGCAGGTACAGCAACTCGGCGTGCCGGGGACTCAGTTCCCGCGCCCAGGCCTCCGCGCCGCCCAGCACCCGCACCGACCAGCGGCGCGGCTGCCCGAGGTCCAGCACGATCCGGACGGCGCCGTGCGGCCCCGGTCCCTCGGCGGCCCGCACCAACCAGCCCTCGGCCAGCGGCTCCACGGTGCACGCCCCGAACGACGGCAGCCATCCGGTCCCCGCCGCCGAGGCCTTGGGCAGCGTCACCCGATCCACGTACGGCATGCCCGTCACCGCCGCCGTCCAGCCGTCCCAGTCCACCACCAGGGCCCGCCCGCGCTGCCGGGCCAGCACCGGCGCCGCCACCGCCCGCAGCCGCTCCAGCGACCGCAGGTGCCGCTCGCGCAGCCGGGCCTCGGCGAGCTTGGCCACCGAGTCGACCCAGGCGAGCGTGGCCGGGTGCATCGTCTCCAGCGGTCCGCTCACGTCGACCACGCCGAGCAGCCGGCCGTCGCGCGGATCGGTGATGGGCGCCCCGGCGCAGGTCCAGGTCGCCTGGGACCGTACGAAGTGCTCGGAGGCGAAGACCTGTACGGGCCGCCGGGTGACCGCCGGGGTCCCCACGCCGTTGGTGCCGACGACGTCCTCCCGCCAGTCCGCCCCGAGCTCGAAGCCGAGCCCGTCGGCCCTGCGCAGCACCGGCGCGCTGCCCTCCCGCCACAGCACCCGGCCGTCGTCGTCGGCGACCACCATGATGTGCTGGGCGACGTCCGCCACGGACAGCAGGCCCTCCCGCAGCACCGGCAGCACATGCCGCAGCGGCGAGGCCTCCCGCCGCCGCCGCACCTCCTCCGGGGACAGCAGCCCGGAGCGGAAGTCGTGGTCCGGATCGACACCGCTGCGCAGCATCCGCTCCCAGGACTGCTCGATCACCGGACGCGGCGCCACCGGGGCTCGCCCGCCCGAGAGCCTGGCGGAGCGGACCTCGCTGAGCATCCGCGCCGCACGCGCCGTGTCGACGGCGGCGAACTGCGTCACGTCCATCGGCGAGAGCGCCACTGGTCCTCGTCCTCCTGGAAACCGGGGCCGGGGCGAGCGCGCCCGCGACCGGCCGGCCGCGGGCCCGTGGGCGTCCCGGATGTTCGTCTCATAGTGACCGCTTGCCCACGACGCGCGGGCACAGTCCGCACACAGCCGGCGGCAAGTTGCAACCCCTTGCAACCCTGGTGAACCGCCGTATCCGTGTCCAAACTTGAACCACGCCGTCCCGGACGGCGTACGCGGCCTGAACGGGCCCGTGTGGCGGGGGTGGTGCCGTGTCGGCGCAGCACCACCCCCGCGCCACGCGGCGGCCGGATCAGACCGGCGGCCGGGCCCGCTCCACCACCGACGCCAGATCGAGCGTCGGCGGCAGCGTGCCGAAGGCCGCGCCCCCGTCCCCGCCCAGCCGCGCCGCGCAGAACGCGTCGGCGACCTCCGGCGGCGCGTACCGCACCAGCAGCGCGCCCTGGAGCACCAGCGCCAGCCGCTCCACCAGCCGCCGCGCCCGCCCCTCGGCGGCCCCCAGATCGGCCAGGTCCGTCAGCAGGTCCCGGATCGCCGCGTCCAGGCGGTGATCGGCGCCGCGCGCGAGGCCGACCTCCGTCAGGTACGCGTCCAGCGCCAGCGGTTCCCGCCCCAGCGCCCGCAGCACGTCGAGGGCCTGCACATTGCCCGCGCCCTCCCAGATGGAGTTCAGCGGCGACTCGCGCACCAGCCGGGGCATCCCCGACTCCTCGACGTAGCCGTTGCCGCCCAGGCACTCGGCGGCCTCCACCGCCACCGGCGCACAGCGCTTGGTCACCCAGTACTTGGCCGTCGGCACCGCCAGCCGCAGCAGCGCCCGCTCCCGCTCGCTCCCCCCGGCGGCGGCGTCGTAGGCCGCCGCCAGCCGCAGCGCGAGCGTGGTGGCCGCCTCCGACTCGATCGCGAGATCCGCCAGGACGTTGCGCATCAGCGGCTTGTCGACCAGCTTCCCGCCGAAGGCCTCGCGGTACGCGCAGTGGTGCACCGCCTGCGCCACGGCCTGCCGCATCAGCCCCGCCGAGCCCAGCACGCAGTCGAGCCGGGTCGCCGCCACCATGTCGATGATGGTGCGCACCCCGCGCCCCTCCTCGCCGACCCGGCGCGCCCAGGTCCCGGCGAACTCGACCTCGGCGGAGGCGTTGGACCGGTTGCCCAGCTTGTCCTTGAGCCGTTGGAGCAGGAACACGTTGCGGGTGCCGTCCGCCAGCACGCGCGGCACCAGGAAGCAGGTGAGCCCTCCCGGAGCCTGCGCCAGCACCAGGAACCCGTCCGACATGGGCGCCGAGCAGAACCACTTGTGCCCGGTCAGCTCGTACGTGCCGTCCTCGGCCAGCGGCCGGGCCGCGGTGGTGTTGGCCCGCACGTCGCTGCCGCCCTGCTTCTCCGTCATGCCCATCCCGAACAGGGCACCGGCCTTCAGCGGGGCGGGCCGCAGCTCACGGTCGTACACCCGGGAGGTCAGCCGCGGCTCCCACTCGGCGGCGAGGTCCGGGTCGGCGCGCAGGGCCGGCACCGCCGCGTGGGTCATCGACAGCGGGCAGCCGTTGCCGGCCTCGACCTGGGTCCACATGAGGAAACCGGCCGCGCGCCGCACATGCCCGCCCGGCCGGGACCAGGCCGCGGTCAGACCGGCGGACACGCCCTTGCCCAGCAGCCGGTGCCAGGCCGGGTGGAAGTCGACCTCGTCGACGCGGTTGCCGTAGCGGTCGTGCGTGCGCAGGACCGGCGGGTTCGCGTTGGCCTGCGCGCCCCACTCCTGCGTCTGGGCCGACCCGCAGCTGCGGCCCAGGCCCGACAGCTCCGCCAGCGCCTCCTCGCGCAGCTCCGGTGCCAGATGCCGCTCGACCGCCGCCGACAGCGCCCGGTCGGCGGTGAAGACGTCGTAGCCGACCAGCGGCGGGACCTGATTCGTCACGGTGTGGGTACTGCCTGCCATGACCGCGAACCTACCGCGCCCGGGGGCGGGAGGACACCGTCCCGGGCCCGGCGGCCTCCGCGGATGAGCGCGGCCCCCCGCGGCGGATACCTTTAGGTCGTGCAGCCAGCAAGTGAATCCCCCGAACGGCCCTCCGGCCGGCTCCATCGCGCCCGGGTCCTGTACCGGAACGTCTCCAAGCGCAGGACCGCCTGGCTGTTGCTCAAGGACACCGTCAACTCGTGCATGGAGTACCGCATCCTCGGCCTGGCCGCCGAGGCCGCGTTCTTCACCCTGCTGTCGGTGCCGCCCCTGCTGCTGAGCGTCCTCGGCCTGCTCGGCTACGTCGACCTGTGGATCGGCGCCGACACCACGGAGAGCCTGCGCACCAGCATCGAGGACGCCTCCCGCACGGTGCTCTCCGAGCGGGGCGTCCAGCAGATCACCGAGCCGATCCTGGACGACGTGACGAAGGGCGGCCGGCCCGACGTCATCTCGATCGGCTTCCTGTTCGCCCTGTGGTCGGGCTCCCGCGCGGTGAACGTCTTCATCGACACCATCACCGTGATGTACGGCCTCGACGGCGTCCGGGGCATCGTCAAGACGCGTCTGATGGCGTTCCTGCTCTTCCTCGTCGCCCTGCTGATCGGGTCGGTCGCGCTGCCCCTGATGGTGGCCGGTCCGGACGCCGTGGTGCGGGTCGTGCCGTGGTCGACGACCGTCGTCCAGGTGCTGTACTGGCCGGTCGTCATCATCCTGTCCATCGCGTTCCTGACCACGCTCTACCACGTCTCCGTGCCCGTGCGCTCCCCGTGGATCGAGGACGTGCCCGGCGCGCTGGTCGCCCTCGCCATGTGGGTGCTGGGCAGCTTCCTGCTGCGCATCTACCTCACCAACACCGTCGAGGGCCCCACCATCTACGGCTCGCTCGCCGCGCCGGTCGCCGTGCTGCTGTGGATCGGTGTGTCCGCGTTCGCCGTGCTCGTCGGGGCCGCGGTCAACGCGGCCATCGACCGCGTCTGGCCGGCCGCCGCCACCGCCGCGGCCCGCGAGGCCAACGAGCGGCTGCGGCAGGCCCAGGTCGCCGAGTACGTGGCCCGCGCCGCCGCGAGCGGCGAGGCGGACCCCGACATGCCCTCGGAGTTCCCGGAACGCTGGTCCCGGTTCCTGCCTCCGGAGGACGTCACGGCCCGTCTGCGCACCCACGTGAAGAACGCGCCGCCCGCCCACCACAGCCACAACAACCACCACCACGAACACGGGCCCGGCCACGAGCACGGACACGACAAGCCGGAGGCCTCGTGACCGGCGGCCGCGCAGGAGGACGGGGCCTGCGGCTAGTGCCGCGGCAGGCAACGTTCGCCCCGTCGCGACGCCCGGCACGCCCTCTCGCCGCACCGGCCGAAAGCCCAAGTACATCCAGTACGAGGGCTTCCGG